>NZ_JBWKCJ010000003.1:272930-387806 GCF_056436545.1 Streptomyces sp. NPDC043738
CGGAAAACGAGCGATGGGCGCCACGGCCGCGGCGTCTGGGGCAGCCGAGGAGGGGGGGGGGGGGGGGGGCCGCCCCCCCCCCCCCCGGCGGCGGTCACCGTCCGCCGTCCACCTGCGCCCGCCAGGTGACCGGCTGCGCGCCCTGCCCCTCACCGGTGAAGACGACGGCGGCCGGGGCGTCGCCCTTCGGCAGCAGGTGGATCGAGCACTCGGTGACCACACCGTTCGGCTTGACCATGTCGTTCGGCACGGCTTCGGGGCACTTGCCGACCCCGGGCCCGCCGATGTCGATCAGCAGCATCCTCTTCACGGTCTGCCCGCCGGCGGTCCGCAGCGCGATCCCCTGGCTCATGCTCGGCAGCAGGTCGTACTTGCCGCTGTTGCGGTACTGCATCGTCACGTAGTACGGCACCATCTTCTTCTGGTCCGCGTCCAGGTCGAAGCGGCTGAGGTCGGCGAGGGAGCCGGTGCGCACGCCCTTGGGGGTGATGCGCAGCGAGACCGGGCGGTTGCGACTGTCCTCCGTGATGCCGTCGGCGGGCACGTCCGGGGCCAGCACTCCCTTGGAGCCGCCCTCGGCACCGCCGACCGGCCAGATGAGGGTGTCGCCGCCGCCGTCCTTGTAGGAGACGGTCGCCGGCGGCTGTCCCTTGGGCAGCATGAAGATCTGGCAGATCGCCGACGTGGCACCGGCGGCCAGTTCGGCGGCGCCGCCCTCGCGGCACTCGGGCGGCAGTCCGGAACCGGTCGCCAACGGGTTGGACCGGAACAGCGAGACCCGCTGGGCGGCCTCGCCGTTCGCCCCGTTGACGGAGAAGTTCCGCGACGGATCCACCTGGCTCAGCGTGCTCTTGGCCGTGTTGGTGTAGGAGAAGGTGAGGTAGTACGGCACCATCCCCTTGAGGTCGTCGTCCAGCCGGATGTGCGAGAGGTCGGAGTCCGAGCCGCGGGCGAGCCGGGTGGGGGTCAGCCGCAGCGGATGCGCCTTGTCGTCGGAGTCGGTCCAGGTGGCCCGGCGCGGTGTGGCCTTCATCGGCAGCGGCCTGGCGGGCGTGACGGATTCCGACGCCCCCGGCTTCTTGGCCGTACCGGCCGCGCCGGAGCACCCCGCGGCCAGCAGCATGAGCGCGCTGACACCCACGGCCCCAGCGATACGTATCGGCTTCCGCACGGCAAACCCCCGTTGATCTGTGCCGTCTGGCGCCTCGCCACACGGCCGTCGGCCGCGACCCCGTCCGGCCCGGCCGGGCAGTCAGATTAGCCGCCGCGGGGCAGGGGGACGGCGGCGGCCCCGGGCCCGCCCTCGGGGCGTCCGATCCGCCCTCACCGGGACGGCTCGCCCGGGCACGGACCGCCCCTCAGCGCGGACGGCTCGCCTTCAGCGAGTACATGAGGGGGATGCGGGGGCGGTCCCCGGGGAAGCGGTAGTAGCCGTCGTCGGCGCGGCGCAGGGCCGTGAAGCGCTGGAACATCGTCATGTCGTGCTCGTGCAGAAAGTCGATGCGCAGACCGGCGCCGGCGAGGGCGGAGACGACCTCGCCGAGCGGATGCTGCCATTCGACGCTGCGGTTGTTGACCGTCGGCGCGTCGAAGTCCGTGTAGGTACCCGGGATTTCGTCGACCCAGGCGTCCCGGCTGAAGTAGTCGTGGATGATGCGCGACCCGCTCTCGTCGTCCAGCACGTCGCACAGCGGGTGGAACTCGGCGAGGTAGAGGAACCCGCCCGGGGCGACGAGGGAGGCGGCGGTGTCGGCCCAGCGTTCCAGGTCAGGGAGCCAGTTCAGGGCACCGATGCCGGTGTAGACGATGTCGTACGCGGGGTCGGGGGCGGCTTCGGCGGCGTCGTAGACGTCGGCCGCGACGAACGCCGCGCGGTCCGGCGCGTAGCCGAGTTCGGCGGCCAGCTCACGGGCCGTTTCGACGGCCTGCTCGGAGAAGTCCAGGCCGACGACGCGGGCGGCGCCGCGGTGGGCCCAGGAGAGGGTGTCCTGTCCGAAGTGGCACTGGAGGTGGAGCAGGGACCGGCCGGTGACGTCGCCGACCTCGGCGACCTCGAAGTCGCGGATGACGTCCCGGGCCCGCCGGAAACCGTCCTGGTCGTAATAATCGCTCGCGGTGTGGATGGCCACGCGCTCGTCCCACCTGGCGCGATTGGCCTCCCGCCAGTCGTCGGGGCCGCTATGTCCTTGCATACGACGAAGTTATCCACAGCCTTGCGGCCCTCGCCAACGCAATTCGAGCGCCGGGCGCAGAATGGGCCCATGACTGACGAGACGACCGCAGGTCCCGACCCCTCCATCGACCCGATCGCCCCGGCGGCCGCAGCCGACCGCTCCCCCGAGACGGGCCCGGCCGGGCCGATAGCGGGCACGGAGATGCCCGACTGGGAGAAGCGCTTCCGCGCACCGCGGATCGGGCTGCCGGACTGGGCCGAGGACGCCCCGGACCGCTCCCTGTTCGTCTCGAACGCCACCGGCACCTTCGAGCTGTACGCCTGGGACCGGGCGACGGGCGGGCAGCGCCAGGCCACGGACCGGCCGAACGGCACGACGGACGGCACGCTGTCGCCGGACGGCGAGTGGATCTGGTGGTTCTCGGACACCGACGGGGACGAGTTCGGCGTCTGGATGCGCCAGCCGTTCGGCGGCGGCCCGGACGAACCGGCCACCCCGGGCCTGACCCCCTCGTACCCCGGCGGCCTGGCGATCGGCCGCGACGGGACGGCGGTCGTCGGCTGCTCCACGGACGAGGACGGCTCGACGGTCCATGTCGTACGGCCGGGGCGGCCTCCGGTGGAGATCTACCGCCATCGGGAGTCGGCGGGCGTCGGCGACCTCTCGCACGACGGCTCGCTGATCGCCATCGAGCACACCGAGCACGGCGACGCGATGCACTCCGCGATCCGCGTCGTGCGGCCCGACGGCTCCGTGGTCGCCGAGCTGGACGACACCAACGGCGGGACCGAGGAGCTGGGCCTGTCGGTGATGGGCTTCGCGCCCGTCGACGGTGACTCCAGACTGCTGGTCGGGCACCAGCGGCGGGGCCGCTGGGAGCCCATGGTCTGGGATCCGCTGACCGGTGAGGAGACGGCCCTGGCCATCGATCTGCCCGGAGATGTGGGCGCCGACTGGTATCCGGACGGCTCGGCACTGCTGGTGGAGCACGAGTACCAGGCGCGCAGCGAGCTGTGGCGCTACGAACTGTCCGGTGCGGGCGCCCAGGGGCTGACCCGGGTGGAGACCCCGGCCGGCACGGTCTCGGGCGCGACGGCAAGGCCGGACGGCACGGTCGAGTTCCTGTGGTCGTCGGCCGCGCAGCCTCCGGAGGTGCGCTCGACGAGCGGCAGGGTCGTGCTGGACCCGCCCGGAATGAAGGCACCGGGGTCGGTGCCGGTGCGCGACGTCTGGGTGGAGGGCCCCGGAGGCCGTATCCATGCGCTGGTGCAGCAGCCGGCGGGCGAGGGTCCCTTCCCGACCGTGTTCGACATACACGGCGGCCCGACCTGGCACGACAGCGATGCCTTCGCCTCGTCCCCGGCGGCCTGGGTGGACCACGGCTTCGCGGTCGTACGCGTCAACTACCGCGGCTCGACCGGGTACGGCCGCGCCTGGACGGACGCGCTCAAGCACCGCGTCGGCCTGATCGAGCTCGAGGACATCGCCGCGGTGCGCGAGTGGGCGGTCTCGTCCGGGCTGGCGGACCCGGAGCGGCTGGTGCTGGCAGGCGGCTCCTGGGGCGGCTACCTCACGCTGCTGGGACTGGGCACCCAGCCGGACGCCTGGGCCGTGGGCCTGGCGGCGGTCCCGGTGGCGGACTATGTCACGGCCTACAACGACGAGATGGAAGCCCTCAAGGCGATGGACCGGACGCTGCTGGGCGGCACCCCCGAGGAGGTCCCCGAGCGTTTCGAGGCGTCGTCTCCGCTGACGTACGTGGACGCGGTGCGGGCACCCGTCTATATCTCCGCGGGCGTCAACGACCCCCGCTGCCCGATCCGGCAGGTGGAGAACTACGTCGAGCGACTGGAGCGGCGCGGCCACCCGCACGAGGTCTACCGCTACGACGCCGGCCATGGCTCCCTCGTCGTGGAAGAGCGCATCAAGCAGGTCCGACTGGAGCTGGAATTCGCCCAGCGGTACGTCATCGACAAGAAGCGGGAGAGCTGACGGCGACAGCGGGTGGGGCAGGCACTCGTCCACTTCTGCCCCACCGTCCCACCACCACCGTCCCACCGGACTACGGGCCACCCCGGCCACTCCAGCCGCGCTGGCCGCGCCGACCCCACCGAACGCGACAACCACACGGACCCAGCCCTCGGTGAGGTGACCACCCCGGCTGCCGTGCGGCCTTCGCCCCCAGGCCAACCCTGGGCCGGGGGCCGCCCCTCGCTCAGGGCCGGCCCTTGCTCAGCGGGCGGTGTGATGGGCGAGGGCGGCGTGGGGGTCGGTGCCTTCGGTGGTGTGGTCGGTGTGGACGGTCGCGGCGGTGAGGCGGGGGACGGCGTGGATGAGGGCGTGTTCGGCCGCGACGGCGAGGGCGTGGGCCTGCACCACGGTCAGGGCGGAGTCGACGACGATGTCGGCCTCGGCACGCAGGGTGTGGCCTATCCAGCGCATACGGACCTGCCCGACGTCGCGGACACCGTCCACGGTACGCAGGGCGGTCTCGGCGGTGTCGATGAAACGGGGGTCGACGGAGTCCATCAGCCGCCGGTAGACCTCGCGGGCCGCGTCACGCAGGACCAGGAGGATGGCGGCGGTGATCAGCAGACCGATGAGGGGGTCGGCCAGACGCCAGCCCAGGGCGGCACCACCGGCGCCGAGGAGGACGGCCAGGGAGGTGAAGCCGTCGGTGCGGGCGTGCAGGCCGTCGGCGACGAGGGCGGCGGAGCCGATCCTGCGGCCGGTGCGGATGCGGTATCGGGCCACCCACTCGTTGCCGACGCATCCGACCAGGGCCGCCAGCGCAACCGCCCACAGGTGCGTGACCTCACGAGGGTGCAGCAAGCGGTCGACGGCTTCATAGCCGGCCAGGAGGGAGGAAGCGGCGATGGTCAGCACGATGGCGATACCGGCGAGATCTTCGGCACGGCCGTAGCCGTAGGTGTAGCGGCGGTTCGCGGCGCGGCGGCCCAGGACGAACGCGATGCCCAGCGGGACGGCGGTAAGGGCGTCGGCACCGTTGTGAATCGTGTCGCCGAGCAGTGCCACCGACCCGGACAGCGCAACGATCACGGCCTGGAACACGCAGGTCAGACCGAGGATTCCGAGCGAAAGCCAGAGGGTGCGCATGCCCTCGCGGGAGGTCTCCATCGCCGTGTCGACCTTGTCCATGGCCTGATGGCTGTGCGGGGTGACCAGGTGGACGAGCTGGTGCCGTAGCCGCGCCCACCGCCCGGCGCCGTGGTGGTCGTGGTGGTCGTGGTGGTCGTGGTGGTCGTGGTGGTCGTGGTGGTCGTGCGGGGTGACGTTCCCGCCGTCGGGGCCGACATGAGCACCGGGGGCAGCGTGACCATGGTGATCGGCCTGAGCGTGGCGATCGGTGTGATCGTGGCGGTCGGCGTGAGCGTGCCGGTCGGCAGGGCTGTGGTCGCCGACGTGGCCGTGATGGTGGGCGTCGTGGGCAGCGTGACCGTGAGGGGGTGCCTGACCGGGGCCGTGAGCCTGGTGGGCGGCATGCGGGTCAGTGGGCGTATGGCGGTCGGCGGGTGCCTGGTCGTGACCGTGGTCGGCGATGTGCGGGTGGTCATGGCCGTGCGAGCGAGAGTGGTTGCCTGCCATACGGCCTACCGTGGCACGCCGACTCGATTGCGGCTACAACGGTCATACGCCCGCTGACCAGGTGCAAAGCCGTTGCAGGTGGGGGTGGGGTGGGGAAGGTGGGGGTGGGGTGGGGAAGGTGGGGGGAGGGCCCCCGGGGGGGGAGGGCGGGGGGGAAAGCCCCCCAGGCCCCCACCCCCTCTCACCCCCACCCCTCATCCTCCCGCCCTCACCCCTCCGGCAAGATCCCCAGTGCTGCGTCCCTCGCCGCTTCGGATTCGCGGCGGAAGAGGCGGAACCACATGAAGACGACGAAGCCGGCGAAGACAAACCACTCGCCGGTGTAGCCGAGGTTCTGGAAGGCCTTGAGGTCCAGGCCGCTGCCCTCGGCGGCGGCCGGGGGGACGGCACGCAGCGGGGCCTGGACGTCGGTGAGCGTGATCCAGCCGTCGTAGACCTCGTACGGAACGATGTTGACCAGCGACGCCGCGCTGATCATGCCGAGCTGCCCCCGCGGCAGCCCGCCGCCGGCCTGGACGCCGTCGGTGCCCTGGTTCTCGGAGGCCTGCAGCGCCCCGGTGACCGTCACCTCGCCCTTGGGCGGCGCGGGAACCTTCGCCGTATCGGCCTTGGCGCCGGCGTCACCGGGCAGCCAGCCCCGCACGACGGGCAGGGCCTTGCCGCTGTCCGTACGCAGGAGGTTGAGGACGTAGAAGCCCTGCCGGTCGCCGTGTTCGCCCTTCAGGGTCCGGCCGGGTACGAGCAGTTGGTGACCGGGGTCGTAGTGCCCGCGCGCGCTGGCCTGACGGCCGGAGGTGACCTGATCGACGGGCAGCAGGCCGGCGAGGGGACGGGCCGCCGCGGCCTTGGCCCGGGCGGAGCGGTCCTCCTGCTGCTGGTGGGAGTCGACCCGGTCCTCGAAGCGGCTCAGCTGCCAGCTGCCCATGAAGATGCAGAAGGGAATCGCCAGTACGGCGAAGACGTTGATCCCCCACCACCGCGGGGTCAGCAGGAACCGGTACACACCACCAACGGTACGGGGCCTGTACGGCGGGGCCGCACCGCCCCCTCCACGGCCCGCACCCGCCCGCGCGGGCCCGGGCCGTCGGCCGCTACTGGGTCGCCAGCGCCTCGGTGCGGTAGACCGTCCCGGCGCACGCGTCCGCGATCTTCGCCTCGGTCGCGGCGGGCTCCCCGGCCTCCGGCGTATGGCTGAGAACGACCCCTCCGGCCGCGGTTCCGCCACCGCCGGTCCCGTCGTCGCCACCCGCCTGACCGCTGCCGTCACCGGCCGGGGCGGCCCCGGAGTCCGGGGACTGGTCCGGCTGCTGGGAGGCGTCGGGGGTCGGTGAGGGCCCCGGGGTGGTGCATCCGGTGGGGCCGCCACCGGACTCGGGGATCCAGGCGAACTTGACCTCGTAGGCCTCACCCGGCTTGAGGACCAGCTGGTCGGGGGTGATGGCCGGGTCGGGCAGGCCGGTGGCCTCGTCACCCGAGGTGTGGTCGACGACGTGGATGCGGTCCGGGTTCGTGGAGCCCTGGGCGACGACGCCGACGGCGCCACCGCCCTCGACGGAGCAGGCCGTGGCGGAGGTGTTGACCACACGGAACGAGCCGTAGACGCGGCCCGCGGAGTCCGCCGGCAGGACCGTGCCGGTGCCCTGGCCGAGCTGGTCGCGGGAGCAGACCGGCGAGGTGACGTCCATGGTCGCGTCCGGGGCGGGGGTACCGGCCCCGGCGCCATGGCCCGCGCCGTTCTTCTCGGCGGCCTTGCCCTTGCCCTCGGGCGCGTGCCCACCGGGCTTCGCGCCGACCGCGTCGGTCGGCCGGGGTCCGGCGTGCTCGGTGCCCTCGCCGTGTGCGCCTTCGGCGCCGCCCTGGGCGCGCTGGCTGCTCGCGGTGTTGGCGGAGCGGTCCGTGGAGCCGTCCGCGAGGTCCACGACGTGGACCATGGCGGGGATGGACGTACCGCCGAGCAGCAGCGCGGCGGCCGCTCCGACGACGAGATGACGACGGCGCTGGCGGCGGGCGGGCACCGCGCGGCGCAGCTGCTCCAGCGCGTCCGCCGACGGTTCGAGGTCGCCGACGCGGGACTGCAGCAGCCGCCTCAGTTCGTCCTCGTCGCCGAAGCCACCGCCCGTGGGATGGCTGCGGCCGTGCCGGTCGTCGTCATCGCCGCCACTGCCGCTACCGCTACCGCTGCCGAAGGTGACCTCGGCCTGCGCATCACGGTCGTGCGCCGCGTCGTCGTAAGCGGTGTCGTCATAGGCGGTGTCGTCATAGGCGGTGTCGTCGTCGTAGGCCCTGGCGTCGTCACAGACGCTGGCCTCGCCCTGGTCCGTCTCAGCACCCTGGCCCGTCTCAGCGCCCTGGCTCGCCTCGGTGTGCCGAGCCGTCTCAGCACCCCGGCCCGTCTCGACTCCGTGGCCCGCCTCAACGTCCCGGCCCGTCTCAACACTCCGGCCCGTCTCGATGCTCCGGCCGAGCGCCGCGCCGCCGCACGGACGGCCGCCGGCCGGCTCGCCTTCCTGGCGCCCCTGCGCCTCGCGCACCGCATACGGACCGAACGCCCCATGCGTACCAACCGGCTCCCGCAGGCGACGTGTCCCCCACGCCCCCACCGAGTCGTACCGGCCGAACCTCGTGCCACTCATGCGGGAGCCTCCATCGCGACGCGGAGCGCCGCGATCCCGCGCGACCCGTACGCCTTGACCGAGCCCAGTGATATGCCCAGCGTCTGGGCCACCTGCGCCTCGGTCATGTCGGCGAAGTAGCGCAGGACCAGTACCTCGCGCTGGCGGCGCTGCAGCCCGCGCATCGCCTTGATCAGCTGATCCCGCTCCAGCAGGTCGTACGCGCCCTCCTCGGCGCTGGCCATGTCGGGCATCGGCTTGGAGAGCAGCTTGAGCCCGATGATGCGGCGACGCAGCGCGGAGCGCGAGAGGTTGACGACGGTCTGCCGGAGGTAGGCCAGGGTCTTCTCGGGGTCGCGCACCCGTCCGCGCGCGGAGTGCACGCGGATGAAGGCCTCCTGGACGACGTCCTCGCAGGAGGCGGTGTCGTCGAGGAGCAGCGCGGCGAGACCGAGCAGCGAGCGGTAGTGCGCGCGGTAGGTCTCGGTGAGGTGGTCGACTGTGGTGCCCGCTGCCATCGCCTCGTCAGAGTCCCCACTCTGAGCAGGAAGCTGCGCGGGGCGCGTGGTGGGCCAGGGGGCGATCACCGGCATGCCCCCGGCCACACGGGGCCGCTGCGGGCGCACTGCCGCCCCTGCCGCGCCCGCTGGGGCGATCGTGAATCCGAGTACCTCTGCCACGCCTGTTGGACACGCTTCCCCCCATAAGGGTTGTACGCGCAAGGCACCGCTTTTGACGATGCATCAAATGCCCTCATGCGTACCAGCTCTTCCCGAATGTCCCATTCACCTTGACGCGTTTGTCCTGATACCCGGGGCTCACCAAGCCGCCCGCGGACACCCCGGGCCACCCCTGAGGGCGGCCACAAAGACGCTCCCCGCCCGACTGCCGGTTGCAGTGCGGCGGGGAGCGAATGGTCGAACAGATCGTCAGCCCAGATCAAGACGTATGGACCAGCAATTCGCTCACAGGATCTTCACACATCCAACAAAGTATCTACCAGGCGGTCGGGCCGCGACGGCCAATCCCGCCAAGTCACCCGAACTCACTGCCGTCATCCCGGGACTTTCGGCCCCCGAGGACGGACGCCCAGCTTGCCCCACCAGGACCTCCGCGCTCCACCGGCCCCCGCCGGCCCGACCCCGCCGGCCCGGTCCGCGTCCTAACCCCGCAGCTCCCCCGCCACCAACTCGCCGATCTGCGCCGTGTTCAGGGCCGCGCCCTTGCGCAGATTGTCCCCGCACACGAACAGCTCCAGCGCCCGCGGATCGTCCAGCGAACGCCGCACCCGGCCGACCCAGGTCGGATCCGTACCGACGACGTCGGACGGGGTGGGGAACTCCCCCTCGGCCGGATCGTCGCTGAGGACGACCCCGGGGGCGGCGGCCAGGATCTCGTGCGCGCCGGCGACCGTGACCTCGTTCTCGAACCGCGCGTGCACGGCCAGCGAGTGGGTCGTGAGCACCGGCACCCGTACACAGGTCGCGGTGACCCGCAGGTCCGGCAGCCCGAGGATCTTGCGGGACTCGTTGCGGACCTTGAGCTCCTCGGAGGACCAGCCGTCCTCCTGGAGCGAGCCGGCCCAGGGCACGACGTTCAGCGCGATCGGCGCCGGGAACGGCCCCAGCGTGTCCCCGACGGCCCGCCGTACGTCACCGGGCGTCGCGCCCAGCTCCGTGCCGCACACCGCCGACAGCTGCGCCCGCAGCGTGTCGACGCCGGCCTTCCCCGCCCCCGAGACGGCCTGGTACGAGGAGACGATCAGCTCGCTCAGCCCGTACTCGGCATGCAGCGCGCCCAGCGCGACGATCATCGACAGCGTCGTGCAGTTGGGGTTGGCGATGATGCCGCGCGGACGCACCCGCGCGGCATGCGCATTGACCTCGGGGACGACCAGCGGCACATCCGGATCCATCCGGAAGGCGCCCGAATTGTCCACGACCACCGCGCCCTTGGACACCGCGACCGGTGCCCACTGCGCGGAGACCTCGTCGGGAACGTCGAACATCGCGACGTCGATGCCGTCGAAGGCCTCCTCGCTCAGCGCGACGACCTCGACCTGCTCACCCCGTACGGTCAGCTTGCGGCCGGCCGACCGGGGCGAGGCGATCAGGCGGATCTCACCCCAGATGTCGGCCCGCTCGGAAAGGATGCCGAGCAGCACCGAGCCGACGGCACCGGTGGCGCCGACGACGGCGAGATGCGGCCTGCGAGCCGTACGGGCGTCCGCCCCCGCCGTGTCGGCGAGGGACGGACGGCCCGCCTCGGCCGGAATCATCGTCCGGTGCCGCCATAGACCACGGCCTCGTCGCTCTCCGTGTCGAGACCGAAGGCGGTGTGCACGGCACGCACGGCCTCGTTGACGTCATCGGCGCGGGTGACGACCGAGATGCGGATCTCGGAGGTCGAGATGAGCTCGATGTTCACGCCGGCGTTCGACAGCGCCTCGAAGAACGTCGCGGTGACGCCCGGGTTGGTCTTCATACCGGCGCCGACCAGCGAGATCTTGGCGATCTGGTCGTCGTAGCGCAGCGACTCGAAACCGACCGCGGCCCGGGTCTTCTCCAGGGCGGCGACAGCCTTGCGGCCCTCGGCCTTGGGCAGCGTGAAGGAGATGTCGGTCAGGCCGGTCGAGGCGGCCGACACGTTCTGCACGACCATGTCGATGTTGACCTCGGAGTCCGCGATCGCGCGGAAGATGCGCGCGGCCTCGCCCGGCTTGTCCGGGACACCGACGACCGTGACCTTCGCCTCGGAGGTGTCGTGTGCGACGCCCGAGATGATTGCCTGCTCCATCGGCTGGTCCCCTTGCGGTTCGTTGCTGACCCACGTGCCCTGCAGCCCCGAGAAGGAGGAGCGGACGTGGATCGGGATGTTGTAACGGCGTGCGTACTCGACGCAACGGTGCAGCAGCACCTTGGAGCCGGAGCTGGCCAGCTCCAGCATGTCCTCGAAGGAGATCCAGTCGATCTTCCGGGCCTTCTTCACGACCCGCGGGTCGGCGGTGAAGACGCCGTCCACGTCCGTGTAGATCTCACAGACCTCGGCGTCCAGCGCGGCCGCCAGCGCCACGGCGGTGGTGTCCGAGCCACCCCGCCCCAGCGTGGTGATGTCCTTCTTGTCCTGGGACACGCCCTGGAAGCCGGCGACGATGGCGATGTTGCCCTCGTCGACCGAGCTCTTGATGCGGCCCGGCGTGACATCGATGATCCGTGCCTTGTTGTGCACGGAGTCGGTGATGACACCGGCCTGGCTACCGGTGAAGGACTGCGCCTCGTGACCGAGGTTTTTGATCGCCATCGCCAGCAGGGCCATGGAGATCCGCTCTCCGGCGGTCAGCAGCATGTCGAACTCGCGCCCCGACGGAATCGGGGACACTTCCTGCGCGAGATCGATCAGCTCGTCCGTCGTGTCGCCCATCGCCGAAACCACGACGACCACCTGGTGGCCGTTCTTCTTGGCTTCGACGACTCGCTTGGCAACGCGCTTGATGCCCTCGGCATCCGCAACGGATGAGCCGCCGTACTTCTGCACGACAAGGCCCACGTGCGCTCCTCGCAACTGTCTCTTCGGGAGTTTCCTCCCGGACCCCCGAAATGGGGGTACTGCGGTCGGCTCAGTCTATCGAGCAAGCGGAGTCCGCCCTGCTGATACCACATCGTGAGACGCGGGACCCACTACGTGAGCCACGCCTCCCTGGGCGGTTCCGCCGGGCGCCCCATCGCGCCCGCTCGGCGAGCACATGCCCGCTACAGACCGGTACACACGAAAACGTAACCCAGGTCACAGGGCGGGGCGCCCCGGAACTCAGACTCCGCGCAGCCCCAGCGGGCCGGCGATCTCCGCCGCCATGACCTTCCCGGCCTCCTCGGCGAGCCGTTCCTCGTCGCCGTCGGCCCCGCTGTCGGTGTCCAGGCCGTCCAGCGCGTCCAGCGGCTGGTCGAGGCGTACGTGGGCGACCAGCGACTGCAGCGCGCGCAGAGCGGCCGAGGCGGTCGGACCCCAGTTGGAGAGGTAGGAGAACTGCCACCACCACAGGGCCTCGCTGACACGGCCCGCCCTGTAGTGCGCCAGACCGTGCCGCAGGTCGGTGATGACGTCTGCCAGGTCGTCGGAGATGCGGCACGCCACCGGCTCGCTGCGCGGCACATACGGGTCGAAGACCTCGGAGTAGACGTCGACCGGGTCGAGCAGGACCGCGAAGCGCTCCCGAAGATCGTCGACGTCCGGCTCCGGTCCGGTGTCCGGCTCGTACCGCTCGTCGGGAACGATGTCCTCGTGGGCGCCCAGCCGCCCGCCGGTGAGCAGCAGCTGGGAGATCTCGAGCAGCAGGAAGGGCACCGCGCTGTCCGGCTCGTCGCCCTTGGCGACCTCCGTGACGGCGACGATGAAGCTCTCGATCGAGTCGGAGATCGAAACGGCGAAGTCGTCCGGGTCCTGTGTCGCGTTGTGCAGCGTGGCATCAGACATCGAGAAGTCTCCTCCCTTCGAAGGCCCGCCCGAGCGTGACCTCGTCGGCATACTCCAGATCGCCTCCGACCGGCAGTCCGCTCGCCAGTCGTGTCACTCTCAGGCCCATGGGTTTGATCATGCGGGCCAGATACGTGGCCGTGGCCTCGCCCTCCAGATTCGGGTCGGTGGCCAGGATCAGCTCGGTGACGGTGCCGTCCGCGAGCCTGGCCAGCAACTCCCGTATCCGCAGGTCGTCGGGGCCGACGCCCTCGATCGGGCTGATCGCCCCACCGAGGACGTGGTAGCGGCCGCGGAACTCCCGGGTCCGCTCGATGGCCACGACGTCCTTGGGCTCCTCCACGACGCAGATGACCGCCGGATCACGCCGCGGGTCCAGGCAGACCCGGCACTGCTCCTCCTGCGCCACATTGCCGCAGACGCTGCAGAACCGGACCTTCGCCTTGACCTCCATCAGCGCGTTCGCGAGCCGGCGGACATCGGTCGGCTCGGCCTGAAGGATGTGGAAGGCGATCCGCTGCGCGCTCTTGGGACCGACGCCGGGCAGCCTGCCCAACTCGTCGATCAGGTCCTGAACCACGCCTTCATACACGGAACGTCTTCTCTCTCTTCTGCCGTGCTGCGTACGCTAGTTGGCTACTCCTCAGAAGGGGAGACCGGGGATGCCACCGCCGCCCAGACCCTGGGCGAGCGGACCGAGCTTCTGCTGCTGCAGCTGCTGGGCGCTGGCATTGGCGTCCCGGACCGCCGCCAGCACGAGGTCGGCGATCGTCTCGGCCGTCTCCTCCGCGGAGTCGGTGTCGACCGCCTTGGGGTCGATGACCAGGCCCTTGAGCTCACCGGAGCCGGTCACCGTCGCCTTGACCAGGCCGCCGCCCGCGGAGCCCTCCACGGGCGTCTCCGCCAGCTCCTGCTGGGCGGCCGCGAGGTCCTGCTGCATCTTCTGGGCCTGCTGGAGCAGCTGCTGCATATTGGGCTGACCACCGGGGATCACGACGTGACTCCTGCCATACGACAACGATTGGTGCGGTAGCCCGAGCCTACGTGTTTCACCGGCCCCGCGCCCTACTGCGTAAGGAGGAGCACGGGTGTACGTCTGATGTACGCCCCCTCAGAGCCGGTCTCCCGCCGCGTGCCGATCCGGCGGCCCTTCGCCCGTCCCGGTCCGACCTGGGGCACCCGCTGCGATTCACCGGGGTCACCCGCACCGCCGCCCCGGCCCGGCCCGGTGACACCCCGTGCCCGGCCGCGGACAAGGGCCGACGACTCCTGACTCCGCCCTAGGGACCCAGGCACAGGCACCTGCCACGGCGCCGCGCCCACCCTCCCCCGCAGGCGCAAACCCACCCCCACAGGCACAGGTACAGGCACACACCGAACCGCGCAGGCACACACTCATCCCCGCATGCGCTCGCTCATCCCGGCATGCACGCACTCATCGCCGGGTGCGCCTACTCATCCCCGTATGCGCTCACTCATTGTTGAACTCCTCCAGCACCGTCGCGCCCAGCTCCCGCACGATCAGGTCATGGCCGCTGAGCGCGGAGTCGACCAGGTCCGGGTCGTCCTCGGCCGGCATGTCGTACTCGATCGACATCGGCGGAGGCTCCGGGGTGTACGAGGGCTCCGCGGCGGGGGCGCCGCCCTGCCCGCTCCCCGCGGACGCCGAGGGGGCCACCGCTTCCCGCGCCATCCGCGCCCCCTGGCTGCCGCCGGCGGCACCGCCCTGGCCGTACTGCCCGCCGGAGGACTCTGACGCACCCGGGCCGCCCTGCTGGGGCGGCTGCTGGGGTGCGGACTGCGGCGACGCGGCGGGCGCTCCGCCACCGAAGCCGCCACCGCCTCCGCCGGGGCCGCCGCCGAAGCCGCCACCGCCGCTGCGGGGCGCGCCGCCGGCGGGCGGATTGGCGCCGCCGGACGGGTCGACGATCGCCTCCACCCGCCACTGCACCTGGAACCGCTCGGCGAGCACGTCCTTGAGGACGTCCTCGCTGCCACCGTTGGCGAAGCTGTCGCGGGCGCCGGCATTGGGGAACCCGATCTGCAGCGTCGTCCCGTCGAAGCCGGAGACCTGCGCGTTCTGGCTCAGCAGAATCCAGGTGAACCGCCGCCGGTCCTTCACCGCCTCCAGGATCTCCGGCCACATCTGCCGCACCTGAGCGGCGCCCTGCGCCGCCCCGGGGGCCGCCCCGGCCTGCGGCTGCTGCTGTACGGGCGGGTGCCCACCGGCCGCCGGAGCGGTCTGCGCCGGCTGCGGCGGGACGGGCGCGCCGGCCGCCGGGCCGGACGTCGCGGGCGCACCGCCCTGCTGCCCCTGGCCACCCGGGTTCTGCTGCCCCTGGCCGCCCTGGCCCGGTGCCACGGCCGTCGGCCAGCCGCCGGGCTGCCGTGCACCGCCCGCGCCGGCCGCTCCGCCCGAGCCGTTGCCACGGCCCGCGGCTCCGGGCCAGGCTCCCGGCCGTGCGGGCGCGCCCTCACGGCCGGCGTCCTGCGCAGCGCCCGCCGGACCGCCCTGCGGCCCGCCTGCGGCACCGCCGTCGGCTCCCCGCTGCTGCTCCCCACCGGACCCGGCCATGGCTCCACCGGGCACGCCCGGGCCACCCGCGGCCGGAGCCGCAGGGGCCGTCGCGGCCGGGCCGCCCGCGGCGGCCGGTGCTCCCGCCCCGCCACCCGGGCCACTGCTCGCCGCACCGCCGCCCGTCGCGCCCCGCACCGCGGCACGGGCCGCCGCCGGGCCGGACGGCCCCGCGGCGGGCATCGCCGGATGTGCCTCAGGGCCCGGCACATACCCGGCCGCGGGCCCGCCGGTGGCCACGACAGGCGCCACGCCGGCCCCCAGGTCACCGCCGGCGCCACCGGTCACACCGCCGGCACCGCCCGCCCCGCCGAGCAGCGCCGCACCCGCGCCGCGCTCCAGTCGATCGAGCCGCGCCTGCACCGACCGCTCGTCGTCGTACGCCGCGGGCAGCAGCACCCGCGCACAGATCAGTTCCAGCTGCAACCGGGGCGAGGTCGCCCCGCGCATCTCCGTCAGGCCCGTATTGACCAGATCGGCCGCCCGGCTCAGCTCGGCCGCACCGAACACGGACGCCTGCGCCGTCATCCGCTCCACCACGTCCGCGGGGGCGTCGATCAGGCCCTTCTCCCCCGCGTCCGGCACCGCCGCCAGGATCACCAGATCCCGCAGCCGCTCCAGCAGATCCGCCACGAACCGGCGGGGGTCGTTGCCGCCCTCGATGACGCGGTCCACCACCTCGAAGGCCGCCGCCCCGTCCCCGGCGGCGAACGCCTCCACCACCGAGTCCAGCAGCGACCCGTCGGTGTACCCCAGCAGGGCCGTCGCCATGGCGTACGTCACACCCTCAGCGCCCGCACCGGCGAGCAGCTGGTCCATCACCGACATCGAGTCACGCACGGAGCCGGCGCCGGCCCGCACGACCAGCGGCAGCACACCGTCCTCGACCGGGATGTCCTCGCGGCCGCACACCTCCGCCAGGTACTCGCGCAGCGTCCCGGGCGGCACCAGCCGGAACGGATAGTGATGGGTCCGCGACCGGATCGTCCCGATGACCTTCTCGGGCTCGGTGGTCGCGAAGATGAACTTCAGATGCTCCGGCGGCTCCTCGACCACCTTCAGCAGGGCGTTGAACCCCGCGGAGGTGACCATGTGGGCCTCGTCGATGATGTAGATCTTGTACCGACTGCTGGCGGGCCCGAAGAACGCCTTCTCGCGCAGCTCACGGGCGTCGTCCACGCCACCGTGCGACGCCGCGTCGATCTCGATCACATCGATGGACCCGCGCCCGTTCCTGGCCAGGTCCACACACGACTGGCACTTCCCGCAGGGCGTGGGAGTGGGACCTTCCTCACAGTTCAGGCACCGCGCGAGAATCCGAGCACTGGTCGTCTTGCCACAGCCGCGCGGCCCACTGAACAGATAGGCGTGGTTGACCCGGTTGTTCCGCAACGCCTGCTGCAGCGGATCGGTCACGTGCTCTTGCCCGATGACCTCGGCGAAGGTCTCGGGTCGGTATCGGCGGTACAGCGCAAGGGACGACACGCATACGACGATATCGGGCCCCACTGACAACCGGCCCTTCCCCAAGTTCTCGGCTTCGCTCGAGCAGGGAAGGCCCCATCGCAAACGCAAGCGCCCCTCACGCACCCGCCAGAGCCGACCTACCCTTGCTGCCTTCCGGCCCTGGGGGAGTTCAGTCAGATAGCGCCACGTGAGGGGCTGAGCACCACAGTAGCGGATCCACCGCCCGACAGCCGAACCCGGCCCCCGCCCACACCCCCGCTCCGACCCGCCTCCACACCCCTCCCCCGGATCATGTTCGCGAGCACTCCCCAACGTCTTGTATTGTTTGCGGCGGAGGATTCGCCTAGTGGCCTAGGGCGCACGCTTGGAAAGCGTGTTGGGGGCAACCCCTCACGAGTTCGAATCTCGTATCCTCCGCACTCGCCCAGTAGGGCAGACGAGGGCCCCGACCGGAATCCGGTCGGGGCCCTCGTCGTTCCATGGCTGCAGTTCTGGCCATGGCGTGATCGATTTCCCCCTACCCGCGAGCCCGATAGGTCAGATCTGACCGATCTCTTCTGTTCAGCAGAGAAACCTCCAGCCTGCTGCGTACGCTCGCCCGTCCACCCCCCTTCCCAGAGTCCGCTCGAATCTCCCGAGGGAAGCCGTGTACCCGTCGCAGCCATATGTCCCGCCACCGCCTGCGCCTGTGCGGCGCTGGTGGCAGCACCCGGTGTTGGTCATCCTCTTGCTGGTCTTCTTCCCGCCCGCCGGGATCGTGCTGGCATGGCTGACGCCCTGGAGCCCGACGAAGAAGATCGTCGCAACGGCGCTCTCCCTGCTCTGGTTCATTGTGATCCTCGTCTCGGACCCGAAGACACCGCCGGACGACGCGAAGGCCAAGCCGCATCCGACGCCGACCGCCGAGCAGTCAGCCGCTGCGTCACCCACGCCCAGCAGGAGCGGGCCTCCCCGCTACATCGGGAAAACCCTCGAGGAAGCCAAAGATGCCGCCGCCACCGACGGCTACCACGCCATCTCCCACGACGCCTCCGAGGGCGACGCCGGGCAGTGGGACGCCGCCAACTGGCACGTCTGCTTCCAGGCGAAGGCGAAACAGGCCGGAGCCGAGCCGACGCTGGACTTCGGCGTAGTCCAGCGTGGGGCTCCCTGCCCGGCCAAGGACGGCGACCCGATCCCCTGGCCGAAGATGCCGGACGTGGTCGGCATGACCTTCGCCAAGGCCTCGGAATCGGTGGAGAAGAGGGGCATCACCGAGATCGAGGCCGAGGGCGCGTACACCGATGTCACCCCGCCCGCCGAGCCGGACGACTGGAAGGTGTGCTTCCAGGAGCCCGAGGCCGGCGAGGAAATCCAGAACCCAGGGCAGCGGACGGCCTACCTCAAGGTCGCCGAGCCCGGCACCTCGTGCCCGAGGTCTGAGGGCAGCAGGCTGCACCCGGTTCCGAATCCCCCCGACAGCGGGAGCGACGGCTCCAGCAGTTCCGGCGGCTCCACGGCTTCGGGCGGCTCCGGCGACGGCAGCGGCAGTCGACCGGTCAAACGACCTGGTTCGTTCTGCTCCCCCGCCGGTGCAGTCGCTGTCTCCTCCTCCGGCACCCCTTTGGTTTGCGGCCCGGCCTCTGACGGCCGCAATCGCTGGCACTCCTGATTCCACCGTCGAAGCCCTCCCCGCCACATCTCGCCGCGGGGAGGGCTTCGACGGTTCAAGGACGGGATGAGCAGGTGAGCCACCGGCTATTCCCGAGCCCAGGGCGCGCAGCCGGTTTGCAGCCGCGTGGCCTCTTGCTACGCGCCCTGCGGGCAGTCGCGGGTGCGAGATGCTCGGGTGTCACTGCCCACGGCCGGGTGTCAGTCGGATACGGCATGTTCCTTCGGTGATGCTCGTCGGGATGTTGGACGATCCAGGTGGACAACCACACTGGTGTAGAAGCGATGCACGGAGTCGTCGACGCTGCGGATGAAGCCGGATTCGGCGTTTCCCCTGCCGCTTCCCATGCTTTTGAACAGCGACAGGCGAAAGCCGGTGATCCGCCTGTCGTTGATCTTGGGGATCATGTCCGCCGGCTCCGGGCGCAGCCGTTCCAGCGTGCCCCGCGGCCCCCCGACCTCGCCTTCGACCAATGTTTCGATGTGTAGGTCTGCCGGTGCCTCGGCCAGTTGGCGAATGAGCCGCTTGGCCCAAGTCAGCGGGTAACCCTGCTCGGGTGCGGGGATCTCGATGGAGGTGCGCAGCTTGGCGGTTCGCAGGTCGGCGCTGATCGCCAGGATCCCCGGTGCGCCCTCGATGCGGAGCTCTGCCTGAAGTCTGCCGTCGCGGCACAGCTGATCGGCCAGGAGGCTACGCCGTGCTTTCGGATCGGTTCCACGCTTGGCTCGCTGGACGGGCAGTATCTTCTGTCCAAGTTCGCCACCGAGGCTGAGGCAGATCTGACGGACGAGCCGCTCCCAGCTCTCGACCACGTCCAGAGCGCGCGAGTCGCCCTGGCACAGGGTTTCGTCATCGATCCCGTTGCGTACGGGGACCCAGGCCGACCCCATGTTCTGGAAGCCGTGGCAGCCGGAGTTCTCATGCCGTAGGTAGTACAGCAACTCCTGGAGCAGCCAGGCATGCGCCTTGTCTCTGACGCCCTCGTGCCGGATCAGCATCTGTGCCTGGTACGTGACTTCGGCCCAGGACAGGTGCCAAAGCGCCACCTTGTGCTTGCGCCGCCCATCGATCTTGACGTCGACGAGCGGGCTGCCTTCCAGCGCCACATCGTTCGAGAGTGTGATCACAGCCTCGTATCCACGACGTGCGGCGATGTCCATGTACGCCTGCACCTGATCGGGCTTGAGGTCATTGCCGTTGGTCTTGGTTTCCACCAGTGCGGTCCATAGCTTGCCGGCCCGCTCGACGCGGATCACTCCGTCGGGGCGTCGCGGGGTATCACCGTGCGGCAGAGAGACCTCGGTGTATGTCTCCATGCGGCCCGCCGGAGCTCCGAACGCCGCCGTGAGTCTCCGGCCGAACTCCGGCACTTGTGCCATCACCGACAGCAGTACCGACGTAGCGCGCATCTCCCGGTCCCGGTCGCTTTTGAGCGCCGAAACCGGAAAGAGCCTGGCCTGCTTCCAGGACTCATTCTCCGCCAGAGACCTCCTGGCCACCTTGGGCACGGTGACCTTCTTCTTCGCTGTGCGAGGCCGTGCCACCTTCTTCGGCGCCACCTCGTCGCGAGGCGGGCGGGGAGACGGAACCAAGACTGTTGACGCCTGCGGTTCCGGCTCAACGACCGAAACCTGAACCGCCATATCGGCTTGCTCGTTGCTCACTGCGCCATTCAGCGCTTCCTCTGCGCCCGCGTCGTCCTCGATGTCGACGCCGAAATCCGTCGCCAATGCGGCCAGGCCGGCGTCGTAACCCTGTCCGACGGCACGGAACTTCCACTCTTCCCCGCGCCGATACAGCTCGCCGAAGATGATCGCGCTCACCGTTCCTGCGTCATCGATGGCGAAGCTGAGGAGGCTCTCGCCGCTCCCATCGGCCAACGTCACCTTCAGGTCTTCCAGTTCCCCGAAGCCAGCCCCCTCATAGCGGCTCGCTGCCACGACGATCCGGTCGATGTCGGACGGGACAGCCGTCAGGTCGAAGCCGATCCGGTCCTCGTCACCGCTCTCCGACGGCGTCTTGCCCAGCAGTTGCACACTCCCGTCGGCGGCAACCGGGTTGTTGTAAAAGTAGAAGTCACTGTCGCTGCGTACCTTGCCGTTCGCAGCCAGCAGCAGGACGGACACATCCGCATCGCCTTCGCCGGTCGGACTCGCCCAGCTCAAGCTGAGGATCACCGAACCGGCATTCTCACTCAGAGCCGTCAGCGCGACGTTCGAGCCCTTGGCCATGTCATGCATGGAGCCCCCCAGATCTCACAACTCGGGCACTTGGCTGCCCCACCCAGGCAGCCCACCCAGCGCCGTTATGTGACGTACGGCACAGTCAAAGACTGTAGTTCCCACACGCCAGGCCGCGGGGCGTGTCCGGAAACATCCGACCTGCTTCGGCGGTGACCGACAGGGGCACGGCTCGACTGACGCGCATACGGCGCCCGCCCCCCAACCCGGTAGGCCCACTTGGCACTTGAGCGCGGCGGAGCCGGCGCACGGCGTACCCTGGCCGCCCCTTACAAGAACTCGGCATCCGCGGAGGTGGCCAGGTGACTGAAGGCGACCAGTCTCCCGGGACCGGTGGGTTTCTTGGGGTGTGGCTGGACGAGATCGCCATCGAACTGTCCAAGCTGGGTGCGCTTCCGCTCCCGGAGGGCTTCGCGGACGACTACAGCCCCGGGACACTGCCCGTCCTGGAGGAAGCGGCAATCGCCTACCTGGAGCAGGGGGGCAACACCGACCTCCTCGTTCGCGGGCTGGGCGCTTATCTGGGAGAGGCCGTCTTGTGCACGGCCGGGGGTTGCTGGGAGTGGTCCGGGTGCCAGGAAGGCGATCCCGTCGTAGTGGTCGACCCCGTACACAAGGCCGGACCGGTCGATGTGTGCGGCATCGTCCGCAGGGCCCTGGACGAGGCCACCGGCGAGGTGTTCGCCGAGGAGCATGGATGGATGGAGATCGCCGCGGCCGCACAGAAGGACAAGGATCCGTCATGGCGGCCGGTGAAGTCAGTGGACGGTGTGGAGCGTCGCCAGGAACACGGTTGATCGCTCCTGGGGGGGCGGCTGGGTTGAAGGGCAGGCCCGAACCCACTTCCTTGGTCGGTCGATGTCGCGCGGTATCGGACCTCGACCTCCGGCCGGACCGAGGCCCGATGCCGCGGTCAGGTGGTGCGAGCGAGGGGGTTGAGCAGGGGCCGGTTCCGCCAGAGGACGAGTGCGCCGCCGATGGCGAAGAGCAGCGCGGCTTCGGCGGCGCCCAGGGCGGAGGTGGGTTCGTGGATCGGCCAGGCCCAGGGCTGCGCCGAACCTCCTGGTCTGCGGCCGGCGGCGGCGCAGGCGAGGGGGAGTGCAGCGATGCAGATCGCTGCGATGCCGGCGCCCAGAGCGGCGCGGACGATGAGCGCGGCGCCGAGCAGGCCGATGCAGTTACGGGCGAGTGAGAGAGCTTCCGGCCGGTCCCACGGGAGCTGGACGATGGCTGCCAGCAGCAGGGTCAGTAGGGCGAACGCGCAGCAGAGCGCCAGGTTGCGCCGGCCTTTGTGGCGTAGCCCGACCTCTTCGGCGATGGTGTCACCGCGGTCGATGCCGTGCAGGAGCAGTACGACCGGCAGGACCCCGAGGAACTGAGTGACCAGGAGTTGGCCCGAGGGGCCGACAACCGCGGGGACGGGAATGGCCTCCTGGCGCACGACGATGGCCATGAGGTAGGCCCCGAAGGTGGCCGCTACGACGGTGGGGACACCTTTGGCCTTG
The DNA here is from genome assembly GCF_056436545.1 of Streptomyces sp. NPDC043738. Taxonomy (NCBI): domain Bacteria; kingdom Bacillati; phylum Actinomycetota; class Actinomycetes; order Kitasatosporales; family Streptomycetaceae; genus Streptomyces; species Streptomyces sp. NPDC043738. Next base: position 295,231 of record NZ_JBWKCJ010000003.1, read on the forward strand.
AGCCACCAGATCATCGTGCTCTCTCCAGGGCGTGGGGTGAGGGGATCGGGGCGGGCTGGGTCGTGCAGTCGCGCAGGGCCTTGCTGTTGTGCTGGAACCAGGCCAGTTGCCTGTCGCGGGAGGACTGCCGGACGCGTGCCGCTACCGCGGCTTCCTTCTCTCCGTATTGGGCGGCGGCCTCCTGCTGTTCGGCCCCGGCGGTCAGGGCGAGCCACGCTGCGGTGGGGCCGTAGGCGTCGGCGCCGGGGAAGTCGCCGCCGGACTGGGCGCAAGCCGGAGGGCCCGGTGGCAGTAGGGCGGTGCCGGTGCCGGTGCGCACCTGCGCGGGGGTGGGGTCAGGCCAGACACCGATGAACAAGGCGTCACGTCCCGGGTGTTCGTCCATCGTGAGTATGCGGGGGACGGCAAGTCCGGCCTGCTGGAGGCGGTGCCGGGCGTCGGCGGCGTTCTCGCGGATCATGGCGGCGTGCCGGGACAGTTCCGGCCACAGGCAGACACGTGGGTTGTCCCCGGCGCACCGCAGCTGATCGGCGGTACGTACGGTGACGGGGTCGGCGGGCAGCCCGTAGGCGAGCCCACCGCTGCCGGCCAGACCGGCCACCAGCGCCGCGCTGATCAGGGCAGTGCGCATCCGCCGGTGCGGTGTGGTCAGAGCCAGTACACAGGCCCCGATCACACCGAGGGCCAGTACGAGGGCGCTGGCCGCGGCGCGCCAGTTGGGAGTCTGGTCGAGGGAGCAGCACGAGGACATGCCGCCGGTGACCATGTGACGCAGCCACAGCGGTTCCAGGGCGGCCGGGTAGGCGGTCAGCACGAAGCTGAGAACGAGGGCCAGGGGTGTGGCGACCACCAGGGGCAGGCGCTTGCCGAGCAGGAAGCCAGCCATGGAGTGGGCGGCGAGGATGACCAGCCAGACGAGGACCATGCCGATCGGCGGCCTGCCTGCACCCGGTTGGCCCTCGGAGATGGTCACGGCGGCGGCGACGGCCATGCCGACCGCACCCAGCAAGAAGACGGGTGCGAGGAGTGGCAGTGCGATGCCGAGCCTGGAGCGGGTCGGGGCCCAGCCGTCCAGGTTGCCGCGGGTGACTCGTGATCCTTCCCAGGCGCCGGCGGTGGCGCATGCGGGGGCGACGAAGGACAGTGCGAAGGTGGCGGCCCCCAGGGCGCTGGGCCAGTAGCCGTGGGTCACCTTGGCGGAGAGGTCGTCCGACAGGAGCAGGGCGACGAAGGCGGCCAGAAGCGGAGCCAGCCAGGTGGCGGAGGAGGAGCGCAGAACGGTACGCCACAGCACGGCTCACACCTCCTGTGCGATCAGCTGGGTGTAGGCCCCCTCGGCGCGTCGGCCCTCGGGGGTGCCGGGAGGGGCGAGGGCCAGGAAACTGCGGGTGTCGCCTTCAAAGCGGACCTGGCCCTTGTCGAGGATGACGACATGGTCGTACATGGCGTCGAGATCCTCGGTCTGATGGGTCGACACCACAACCTGGATGTCGGCCAGCAGATTGGTGACGAGGTCACGGAAGATCTGCCGCTGCGAGGGGTCGAGACCCGCCGTCGGTTCGTCGAGCAGCACGATTTCACTGCTGTGGACGAGTGTTCCGGCTATGCCCATGCGTCGCAGTTGGCCACCTGAGAGCTGGTGACTCTTCCGGTCGGCGAGGCTGCCCAGCTTGACGCGCTCCAGCGCATCGCGCGACTGGTCCCAGGCGTCGGAACGCGACATTCCCTTCAGCCAGCCTATGTAGGCGACGTTCTCGCGTACCGTCAGTCCGGGCATGGGCTTGACGTTCTGAGGGAGCCAGCCCACCGCCTTGCGATATAACGCCTGCGATTTCGACTCATCGGGATCGATTCCCCGCCAGGTCACTTTTCCCTCGGTGGGGGAGATCCATGAGGCGGCGATGCCGAGAAGGGTTGATTTACCCGCGCCATTCGGGCCGAGAAGGACAGTGGCTCTGTGCCCGACGGTGAGGTCGAGCTTGTTGAGGACGGGCACCTTCCGGCCGTACTGGAAGGAACACCGGTTGAATTGCAGAGACATGCCATCCTTGCTTCTCGCGAGCCGAACGCAAGCCGGCCGGGAGCACAGTCAGGCTCCCGGCCGGCGCATCATGACCGATCAGTTACCAGGCTATTTTGACGGGCTTGGCATCCAGGTGAAAAGTACCCGGCCCCGACGTCCCATTGATCTTGTCGAGGCTGAAGTAGTAGGTACCCTTCGCGAGGTCCCCCCAGGACTTCGTGGCGCTGCACACATCGCTCTTCTGGCCCTTGTTGGTGTCCGGGCCGAAGACATCCTCCCACACCGTAATTGCCGCGCTCGTCCTCGTGTCAGGCGAGCTGGCCGTCTTGCAGCCGTAGAAACGGACCGTGGTGCTCGCGCCGTCGGTGTTGTTGTCGTCCCAGCGGGTCGACTCCGCGCCGGTGGCCCAGTACGAGATGTACGACGACTTGGCGCCCTCGGCATGCGCCGGGACGGCTCCGAAAGCGACAGTTGCCAGAACACCGGACAGCGCGGCGCCGGCGGCACGTGAAACTCGCATCGTTCCCCCTGAGTTCAGGCTCCCCTTTGTGCGCACCCCTTGGAGGGGAGCGGCCGAGAGGACTCGGCTGGAAGCAGTGACCGGATCATCTGAGCTGATACGGGGCGACTGCAACGTTTATTCGAATTTTTAAGCCAAAGTGGAGTGTTGTGCGCCTGTGACATCCGTGGCAAAGCCCCCGAAATCCCGGCGCGGACGTGGGCTCCCCCCACCGAAAACGCATGCGTGACGGCGAGGCACGTTGGCTGACAATGCACCCCTCGCACGGAGGCCTGTCGGCGGTCGGGTGTACCGATCCGCGAGCAGACGGTCGCGAACGCCTTCGTCGTTTCCGTTCGACGGGCGAGAGGCGCCGGCCACAAGCCGTAATTGACGTTGCCCACATCGAATTCGTACGGCCAATTGCCCCTGCAGCGATCATCCACACCAGGTAATCGGGGAGCGGGCGTTCCGGGTTCTCGACGGACACGGCCGAAGGATTCGAAGAAGCCGGTCCCACCCTCTACGAGGACGTGTTCGGTCTGCGGCACGATTGCCGCAGGCTCGTCCAGCAGGGCAGGTGCAAGGCCCCGGTCGGTTTCCGGTCGGGGCCTTTGGCGTGGTCGTCCGGGGTCGGGTTCCGGCTGGGTTGTCGGCTGGGTCGTCTGGTGTGTCGGCGGCGCCGCGTCGTTCGTGACGCGCATCACACTGGCTCGTGTCGACCGGATGAGGGCCGGTGGGCGTATGCCCACTGAGACCGAAGAGATCCAGGAGCTGGTGGGTGACCGTCGAAGAGTTCGAAGAGTTCTATGCGCAAACGGTCACCCGGCTGACGGGGCAGTTGTACGTGATGCTCGGCGATCTGCACGAGGCGCAGGACGTGGTGCAGGAGGCGTTCGTCAAGGGCTGGGGCCGGCTGCGCCAGCTCGACCGCGACGGGGCGCCCGAGGCGTGGATCCGCACGGTGGCCTGGCGGTTGGCGGTGAGCCGCTGGCGCAGGGTGCGCCGCTCGGCGGTGGCCTGGCAGCGCAGTGGCGCCCCGCCCCCGACCGAGGGGCCGGGCCTGGAGTCGGTGGCGCTGGTGGAGGCGTTGCGGGAGTTGCCCGCCCAGCAGCGCCGCACGCTGGCCCTGCACTACGTGTGTGATCTCCCGGTCGAGCAGATCGCCGCCGAGACCGGGCTGTCCGCCAGTTCCGTCAAGACCCATCTGTCCCGGGGCCGGGCCGCGCTCGCGCACCGCCTGCAGGACCCGCGCATCGAGGAGGCCCCGGGTGACTGAACCGCACGACCCCCTGCGTTCCTTGTTCCAGCAGGCCGCCGCGGCCGGGCAGGACCACGCCCAGGCGGCACCCGTCTCCGCCATCACGCGACGCGGGCGGCGGGCCCACCGCAATCTGATCGCCGCCATGGCCGTCGCGGCCGCTCTCGCCGTCGCGGGCACCGGGGTCGCGGTGGCGGCGCTGTTGGGCCGGAGCCCGGGCGGCACCGTGCCGGCCACGTCGCCGTCGCCGTCGCTCCCGCCCCGTACGGCACCGGCTTCGCAGCCTCCGTCCTCGCCCTTGGAGACCACGGCGCCGCCGTCGCGGCCACCGGGGCCGGACGCGTCCCACACCGGCCCGCCGACGGCCCCGGTCCGCACGCACGGACCGGGCGGGACGGGAGCCCCCACCACGGCACCTCCGGGCGCTTCGGCCACCGCGACACAGACCGGGCCGCCGTCCCGCTGACGGCCTCTCACCCCACCTCGCCGGCCCCGCAGACCGCCGCGAGGCGATCCCGCACACCTCAACCCGTCCAGGAGATACCCCTATGCCCACTTTCGCTCCGGGCCGCCGGCGGCATCATCGTCAGCAGCACCAGCCACCCGTGGCCGACGGAGGTGTCGAAGGGGGAGGCGTCGGCGGGGAAGGTGTCGGCGGCGCGGGTGTCGATGGGGCAGGTGTCGGCGGCGCAGGTGTCGATGGGGCAGGTGTCAGTGGGCAGGGGAACGATGCCGCTGCCGGCGCCGGAACGGGCTCCGCCACCGGCACCGGCACCGGCACGGACTCCGGTACCGGCACCGGTACGCCTCCGGGTACTGGTGCGCCTCCCGGAGCGGCGAGCGAATCCATACGGGCGGCCGGCGGCTTCCCGCGTACGGCCGGTGGCTTCGCCCGTACGGCGGGCGGCTTCGCGCGTACCGCCGGCGGGGCCGCGCGGGGGCCGTCGTACCGGGCGGTGGCCGGACGTCTGTGGGGCCGGCTCGGTCGTGACGATCGTGAGGTGCTGTGGCTGTACCTGCTGACCCGCGTCGGGCTGTGGACCACCGCCTACTGCGTTCGCTGGCTCTTCCCCCAGCACGGCGCCACCCGTTCCCCGCTCCCGGCCCTCGCGCCGTGGCAGCAGTGGGACTGGTGGCACTACCAGCACATAGCCCAGGACGGATACTTCCCCGGCGGGGGCGGGCCCTGGGCGCTCGGATGGGACAACCGGGAAGCCTTCTTCCCGGGCTTCCCCCTCATGCTCCGCGCCCTTCACGCCGTCGTCCCGCACTGGACGGCGGCCGGCCTGGTGATCTCGTTCGTCGCCGGGGGCATCGCCGTCCTGGCGCTCGCCCGCATCGCCCGGCTCGCCCTGCGCGATGTGCACGCGGGCCGACGTGCCGTGCTGTTCTTCCTGCTCTCGCCCTGCGCGGTGTTCCTCGCCGCCGGCTACACCGAGGCTCTCTTCCTCGCTCTGGCCCTGCCGGCCTGGCACGCCGCCCAGCGGCACAACTGGCCCCTCGCGGGTGTCCTGGCGGGCCTGGCCGCCACCGTCCGTGTCAGCGGTCTCTTCCTCGCCGCGGCCCTCGCCGTCCACTGGCTCACCACCACGCGCCCCCGCCCCCGGTGGCGGGCCCTGCCCTGGCTCGCGCTGTCCGCCCTTCCGCCCCTGCTCCACAGCTGGTACCTGCGGCTGCACACCGGCGACTGGATGGCGTGGAAGCACGCACAGGAACGCGGCTGGCACCGCGACTTCCACACCCCGTGGGACGCCTTCCTGCACACCTGGAACGCCGCCTTCGGACAGACCCAGACCACGGGCTACGCCATCGAGTTCCAGGCGGAGATCCTCGCCATGCTCCTCGGCCTCGTCCTGACCGGCCTGCTCCTGTACCGACGACGCTGGCCGGAGGCCGTCTACACCGGCCTGAGCCTGTGGGCGCTCGGCACCTCCTACTGGTACATGTCCATCCCGCGCGCCACCCTCCTGTGGTGGCCGCTCTGGGTCCTGATCGCCGCATGGAGCGTGCGCCACCCCCGCGTCACCACCGCTTACGTCTGCCTCGCCGCTCCCCTCATGACGGTTCTGGCCGTCACCTTCATGACCGGCCACTGGGCCGGCTGACCCTGGTCGGCAGTCCGCTCGACGGTCCGCCGGTTGGCTGACGCCGCGGGCCGGTCGACCGCATTGCGCGGTACCACCCGGGCCACCTGGGCCACCTGGGCCACCTGGGCCACCTGGGCCACCTGAGCCACCTGAGCCACCTGGACCATGGGGGCGGGGCCGGTCCCTGCTCTCCCCCTGCCCCTCCCTCTGCCCTCCTCGCCCCCCCCCGCAGCGCCTCCATCAACCCCTCCGGCGGCCCCGCCAGGCGGGTCGGTGTCGCCGGCTCCCGTCGTACAGTCATCCGATACCCCGGCGTGGTGTGTGTCGGAGGCACCAAACGAGCGGTACATATGGGACATGGCCCGAAATTCCGGCCGCTTCCCGTGGCTGCCTTCGGGGCGCTGGTTCACCGGTCGGCGCCCGGGCCGCAGTCGGCGTGCACGGCGTGCCGCCTCGCCGGGATCGCCAGGACGGCGCCCGCGGCCGCTGGCCAGTGTCCACAGCGTCGCCGGTCAGCTGTTCCTTCTGCAGGTCCTGATCGTGCTGCTGCTCGTCGTGGCCGCGGTGATCACGCTGCTGGTGCAGGCCCGCAGCGACCGGTTCCAGGGGGCGCGCGATCGCTCGCTGGCGGCGGCCGAGGCCTTCGCGCACAGCCCCGGCCTGGTGGAGACGCTGGACGGGAAGCACCCCTCGGCGGTGCTCCAGCCGCGGACGGAGTCCGCCCGTAAACGGGGCGGTCTCGACTTCATCGTCGTCATGGACCGAAACGGCATCCGCTACACGCACCCCAAGCCGGAGCTGATCGGCAAGCGTTTCGTCGGCACGATCAAGCCGTCGCTCGCCGGCAAGGTCACGCTGGAGAGCGTCCAAGGCCCGCTCGGCCATGAGGTGCAGGCGGTGGTCCCGGTCAGGGACGCGCGCGGCAAGGTGGTGGCGTTGGTGTCGGCCGGTATGCGGGTGAGCCGGGTGAGCAGCGCGATCGACCGGCAGCTGCCGGTCGTCCTCGGCACCGGGGCGGCGGCGCTCGGCCTGGCCACGGCCGGCACCGCACTGGTGAGCCGGCGGTTGCAGCGCCAGACCCACGGGCTCGGGCCGGCGGAGATGACCCGCATGTACGAGCACCACGACGCGGTGCTGCACGCCGTGCGTGAGGGCGTACTCATCGTCGACGCGGACGGGTGCGTCCTGCTGGCGAACGACGAGGCACGCCGGCTGCTCGATCTGGCGCCCGACGCGGAGGGCCGCCAGGTCGACGACCTGGGGCTCTCCCCCCAGGTGGCCGACCTGCTGACGTCCCGGCGCGCGGTCACCGACGAGGTGCTCCAGGTCGGGGACCGGCTGCTGGCGGTGAACAACCGGCCCACCGACCGCCGCGGGGGCCCGCCCGGCAGCGTGGCCACGCTGCGGGACTCCACCGAGCTGCTCGCCCTCGCGGGAAAGGCCGAGGCCGCCCAGAGCCGTCTGCGGCTGCTGTACGACGCGAGCGTGGCGATCGGCACCACCCTGGATGTGCGGCGCACCGCCGAGGAGCTGACCCAGGTCGCCGTGGGCCGCTTCGCCGACTACGTCACCGTCGATCTGGCCGAGCCCGTGCTGAGCGGCGAGGAGCCGCCGCAGGGGGCGCAACAGGAGGCTCCGGAACTGCGCCGGGTGGCACTGGCCGGTATCCGCGACGACCACCCGCTCTACCCGGCGGGCGAGCTCCACAGGTTCGCCGGGACGACTCCGATGGCCATGGTCTTCGTGACCGGGCAGTCCGTGCTCGTACCGGATCTGCGGGTCGCCGACCACTGGCGCGACCAGGACCCCGAGCGCTTCCAGCTGGTGCTGAGCCATGGGTGCCAGTCGCTGATCACCGTGCCGCTCCAGGCGCGCGGGGTGCTCATGGGGGTCGCCAATTTCTGGCGTACCCGGGAGAGCACCCCCTTCGAGGAGAGCGAGCTGTCCCTGGCCGAGGAGATGGCGGCCCGGGCCGCCGTGTGCATCGACAACGCCCGTCGCTTCACCCGCGAGCACGCCCTGGCCGTCACGCTGCAGCACAGCCTGCTCCCCCGCGGTCTGCCCGAGCAGAACGCCCTCGACATCGCGCACCGCTATCTGCCCGCGCAGACCGGAGTGGGCGGCGACTGGTTCGACGTCATCCCGCTGCCGGGTGCCCGGGTCGCGCTGGTCGTCGGCGACGTGGTCGGTCACGGCCTGCACGCGGCCGCCACGATGGGCCGCCTGCGCACCGCGGTGCAGAACTTCTCCACCCTCGACCTGCCGCCCGACGACCTGCTCAGCCACCTGGACGAGCTGATCAGCCGCATCGACCAGGAGACGGCCGCGGCGGACGAGGACGCCATGGTCGCGGGCGCCACCTGCCTGTACGCGATCTACGACCCCTCCACCGGTGTGTGCAGCATGTCCCGCGCCGGCCACCTCCTGCCGGCGCTGGTCCTTCCCGACGGGACCGTGGAGTTCCCCGAGCTGCCCGCCGGCCCGCCGCTCGGCCTCGGCGTGCTGCCCTTCGAGTCGACGGACCTGCCGCTGCCCGAGGGCAGCAGCCTCGTGCTGTACACCGACGGTCTCGTCGAGGACCGCAAGCGGGACATCGACACCGGGCTGCAGCTGCTGGCCACGACGTTGGCGCAGCCGGGCCGCACGCCGCACGAGACCTGCGAGGCCGTGCTGGGCGCCCTGCTGCCGGACCGCCAGCGCGACGACATCGCCCTGCTCGTCGCGCGCACCCGCCGGCTGGCGCCCGAGCGCATCGCGGACCGGGAGGTCCCCTCCGACCCGGCGGCGGTGGCCGACGCGCGCGCGGAGATCACCCGGCAGCTGACGCACTGGGGCCTGGCGGAGTCGGCCTTCACCACCGAGCTCATCGTCAGCGAGCTGATCACCAACGCCATCCGGCACGCCACCGGACCGATCCGGGTGCGCCTGCTGCTCGACACCACCCTGATCTGCGAGGTCTCCGACACCAGCAGCACCGCCCCGCACCTGCGCTACGCCGCCGCGGAGGACGAGGGCGGCCGCGGTCTGTTCCTCGTCGCCCAGCTCGCCCTGCGCTGGGGCACCCGCTACACCCCCGGCGGCAAGATCATCTGGGCCGAGCAGGCCCTCGACCGGCCCCTTCTCTGACCGGGCCGGTCCTCGGCCGGCCGGCGGCGCGGCTCGGGGCGCCGTTGTGGGTGCGGGCGGGGGGATGGGCGTGGAAGAGCGTGTCGTACAGGCCGTGCCGGGCCAGGAGCTCGGGGTGGGTGCCCGACTCCACCAGCCGGCCGCCGTCCAGGACGAGGATGCGGTCGGCTTCCGCGGCGAGGTCCAGGTCGTGGCTGATCACGATCGCGGTGCGGCCCTCGGCGAGGCGCCGCAGCGGGCCGAGGATGCGCTGGGTGGCCAGCACGTCCAGGCCGGTGGTGGGCTCGTCGAGGACGAGTACCGGGGCGTCGCGCAGCACGGCGCGGGCGATCGCGACGCGCTGCAGCTGGCCGCCGGAGAGGCGGGCGGTACCGGGCGCGATGACGGTGTCGTAGCCGTCCGGGAGGGCGCTGATGAAGCCGTGGGCGTCGGCCGCGCGGGCGGCGCGTACGACCTCGTCGTGGGAGGCGCGGGCGTGGACGAGCCCGCAGGCGATGTTCTCCTCCACGGTGTCGTGCAGCACGAGGGTGTCCTGCGGCAGGAGCGTGATGTTGCGGCGGAGCTGGGCCAGCGGCATCTGGTCCACGGGCACGTCGTCCAGCCGGATGCTGCCGGTGTCCGGGTCGTAGAACCTCAGCAGCAGCGCCGCCAGGGTCGACTTGCCCGCGCCGCTCGGTCCGGTGATGACCAGCAGTTCGCCGGGGACCGCGGTGAAGGAGAAGTCGTGCAGCACGTCCTCGGAGCCTCCCGGGTAGCGGAAGTCGACGTCCCGCGCCTCCACCTCCCCGATGGCGCGGTCGAAGCGCGGCGGGGCGGCCAGGGACGGGGGCGGGTCGCTGACGGCGGGGCGGGCGTCGAGGATCTCCAGCAGGCGCTCGGAGCCGGCGGTGGCTTCGGTGGCCGTCAGGCCGAGCTGGCCCAGGGAGCGGATCGGCGGGTAGAGGTAGCCGACGAAGGCGGCGAAGGCCAGCAGCTGGCCGAGGGTCATCCGGCCCGCGGAGATCTCCCACGCCCCGAGGCCGATGATCGCCAGCACGCAGAGGGTTTCGAGCAGCTCCACGATCTGGTCGTAGAGCCCGTTGAGGCGGGCGCTGCTCACCGAGGCCCGGAACCAGTTGTCCGCCCGGCGCTGGAGGCGCTGTTCCTCGTCGTGCTGCCGGTTGTAGGCCTGGGTCATCACGACGTTCACCAGGCCCTCTTCGACGACCGAGGTGATGGCGCCGTCGGCGGCGCGCTCGCGGCGGGAGACCTCCTTCACCCGGCTGGTGAAGCGTTGTGTGGCATACAAGAACAGCGGGGCCAGCAGGAACGTGGCCAGCGCCAGCTCCCAGCGCAGCCAGAGGGCGGCACCGGCGTAGAAGATGATGCCGAACAGGGCCGCGGCGGCCTGCACGAGGCCGGAGACCACGAGTTCCTCGATGGCGTCGACATCGCCCGTCATCCGCTCCAGCAGGTCGCCGCGGCGGTTGCGCTGGAAGAAGTGCGGCGGCAGCTTCTGCAGATGGGCGAAGACCCGGGCCCGTAGGCGCATCACGAACCGCTCGGCGGTCCAGGCCGCGAGCGAGTTGCCGAGGTAGGCCACCACCGCGCCGATGACGGCGACGCCGAGCCACACCCCGGCGGGCTGCCAGAAGGCGCTGACCGAGCCCTTCTGCAGGGCGTTGTCGGTGAGTTGGGCGAAGACCAGGATCGCCACGGTCTCGGTGGCCGCGGCCGCGATGGCGGCCAGGCAGACCAGGAAGATCCAGCGGCGGTCGCCTCTGGTAAGCGGCCAGAAGCGGCGGATCGATTCCTTCAGGCCGACGCGCCTGGTGCGGATCGTGGGATCCGCCTGTGCCGCCCACAGGCCTCGCCCGAGGCCTTGGCCCTGGCCAACGGGCGGTGTTCCGGAGCCTTGTTGGGCCGGCGGCGTCGGCGCCTGATCGGGTGCCGTTCGCCGGCGGGAGCTGCGCAGATGCATGGTCGCTACGTCATCTCGGGCTGCTCGGGAGAGCCGATCGGGGGGACACGCCCTCGGCTGGAGTGCCGCGGGGTGCCCCTATACACACGAGGCGGACTCGCGTGTCACGCGAGCCAGCCTCGAGCTCAGAGCTTTGACTTAGTCGTAGTAGCCGAAGTAACGGCGCCTACGGAGCCTGCGACCGTGCCTGCGGCGGAACCGCCGACGGCCGCGGCCCCTGCCGTGGTCGTCCCAGTCGCACCTGTCGCGCCTACGTGGGAAGACGTTCCGGAAGCTCATGCTTCCTCCTCGGTTGGGTTCTTTGCTGACGAGCCGTTTTTCAGGTCCGTCAACTCCCAAGCTACGACGCCAACCTGCCACCAACAAGGAAAAATGCGTGAAATTTCAGACATAAGCCGAAATTCTTTTCATTACCACACAAAGTGTCTGCGGGTGACGCTCCGAATGCGGCCTCGCGTTTGAGCGCGGCGGCCCTCACCAGGCAACTATGACCCTCCGTAGCCGGCACGGGACTTGACGGTCCGGTCGCGGCGAGCCGCCGGCGCCGGGCCGCGTCGCGGCCGGTGCATCAGCGCCGCGGCGACGCCGGTGGCGGCGAGCGCCACCACGGCCGCGCAGAAGGCGTCGCGGGCGCCGAGCAGCGCGGCGTCCGCGGCCGAAGTGCCGGTGGCGGCGCCGGATGCGCCGGCGGCGTGGAAGAAGACCGCACCGAGCAGCGCGACGCCGAGCGTGCCGCCGAGTTGCTGGGCGGCGTTGAGCAACCCGGCCGCCGAGCCCGTCTCGTGCGGGCGGACCCGGTGCAGGGCGGTGGTGAAGAACGCCACGGCGAACAGCCCCTGCCCCAGGCCGCAGGCGGCCAGCGCGGCCGGCAGCGGCCACGGGTAGGACGTCGCCGGACCGGCCACGTAGACCGCGGTGGCGCCCAGGGTGCCCACGAGCAGGGCGGCCAGCCCGGCGAACATCACGCGTGAGCCGTGGCGGGGCACCAGGCGCGCGCCCGCGATCCAGGAGGAGACCGCCATCGCGCACGACCACGGCAGCAGGGTGAGACCCGCGGACCGGACATCGGTGTGCGGCCCGAGTTGGAGCTGCAGCACGATCACCATCATCAGGCCGTTGATCACCGCGAAGAAGAGCACGGAGGCGGCCAGCGCGGCCGGGAAACCGCGGTCCCGGAAGAGCCCGGCCTCGACCAGCGCGCTGCGACCCCGCGCGCCGCGGCGGCGCTGGTGGGCGCCGAAGACCGCCAGGACGGCGAGACCGGTGGCCGGCACGGCCCAGGACCGGGGCGATCCCCAGGCCGGGCCGCCGTCGATGAGCGGGTGGACGGTCAGGCCCATGCCGAGGACCGCCAGCGCGGTGCCCGCGAGGTCGAGGCGCGGCCGCCGCGCGGAGCGGTCCTCCCGCAGGAGGGGCGTCGCGGCGAGCACACCCAGGCCGAGCGGGACGTTGACGAAGAACACCGCCCGCCAGGAGGAGCCGAGCAGATCGGCGTGCGTCACGACGCCAGCAAGCACCGGACCGCAGACCGCGGCCAGGCCCATGACCGGGCCGATGCTGCCCATGGCCCTGGCCAGTTCGTCGCCGTCGAACATGCTCCGGATCAGACCGATGGTCTGCGGGATGACGAGCGCCGCAGCGGCACCCTGGGCGGCCCGCGCGGTGATCAGCAGCGCCGGCGAGGTGGCCAGCGCACAGGCCACCGAAGCGGCTGTGAAGCCGGCGATCCCGATCCGGAACACCCGCTTGCGCCCGGCGATGTCCCCCAGCCGGCCACCGGTGATCAGCAGCACCGCGAACGGCAGCGTGTAGGCGGCGCTGAACCAGGGGATGGCGGAGACGGGCCCGCCGAGATCGGCATGGATCACGGGGGCGGTGACCGTCATGATCGTGGAATCGAGCAGATTCATGGCCTCGGCGATCAGCAGGATCACCAGGGCGGCCCAGCGCCGGCGAGCGGGCATGGGGTCCTCCGTTCAGCGGGTGCGATGGATGCGGCGAAGCGCACGGGAGAGCCTGCGGGCGCGTACGGTGGCACTCCATCTACGGCGCGGAGATCGCCGATCTTTTCCATCGGAGCCGGACTGGTGAGGGATCCATCCATCGAGCGGGGCCATGAAGGTGCGGCCGTGCGGCTGGACGACGTCGACCGCGGACTGGTTCACGCGCTGCACCTCGACGGGCGGGCGCCGTTCAGCCGGATCGCCGCGGTGCTCGGGGTGTCGACCCAGACCGTGGCCCGTCGCTACCGGCGGCTGCGCACCGCGGCCGGGCTGCGGGTCGTCGGACTCGCCGATCCCCACCGCGCGGGCCGGGCGCAGTGGCTGGTACGGCTCACCGCCGCCCCGCACAGCGCCCAGGACCTCGCCCACGCGCTGGCCAGGCGCGCGGACACCTCCTGGGTGAAACTCGCCTCCGGCGGCACCGAGATCATCACGGTCGTGCACACCCCGGCCGATGCCGCCGGGCACTCACTGCTGCTGCACGACATCCCACGCACCGCCGGCATCACCGCGGTCTCCGCCCACTACCTGCTCCACACCTACCTCGGCGGCCCCACCGCCTGGCGCGGCCGCGCCAACGTCCTGGACGAGGCCCAGCAGCGCCAACTGGCGCCGCCCACGCGGACGGACGACGAGGAGGACACCAGCCGGGACGGTCGGGACAACCCTGTCGACCACCAACTCCCCACGCCTGCTGTGGAGTTGACCGACGGCGACGGTCGCCTGCTGACCGCGCTCCAGCGGGACGGTCGCACCGGCCAGGCCGAACTGGCCGCGGCCACCGGCTGGTCCCCGGCCACCGTCGCGCGCCGCCTGGCCGCGCTACGAGCGGCCGGCACGCTCTTCTTCGACGTCGAGGTCGACGACGCGCCATACGGCGCCACCACGCAGGCCCTGCTCTGGATGACCGTGGCCCCCACCCACCTCGACCAGGTCGCCACCGACCTCGCCCTGCACGACGAGCTGGCCTTCGTCGCCGCCACCACCGGCCCGACGAACCTGGTCGCGCACGCCCTGTGCCCCGGGCCCGCGGCCCTGCACCACTACCTCACCCACCGCCTCGGCAACCGCACCGCGATCCGCACCCTGGAGACCGCGCCCGTCCTGCGCACCGTCAAGGGAGCGGGCCCGCTCGCTCCCGGCCGCCGGGGCTGAACCGACCGGCGCCGCTCCCCGGCTTCCGCGCCGTTTTCGGGTCGCTATACGGCGTGTCCGCCCGCACCACGCCGACCTCGACGGCATGCGGGCTCCCCCTTGCGGGCCGCCGGTGCGGATATCCCCGCCGTCTAGACTCGCGGCATGCCGCATACGCCCGAGGCCGGGCAGCCGCCCCGGATGCCGACCCCCGACGAGCTCCGGATCACCGGCCTCGTGCCGCTGCTGGAACCGTTCTTCCGCGGCTCGGTGGTACGCGACTCATGCCGGCTCCCCTGCGCGAGGCCATGGACGCTCACGGGCTGACGCCGCGTCACAGTGTGGTGCACCCGCAGCTGCTGGCCGGGGAGCCGCTGACCGTCGGTGAGGTCGCCCGGCGGCTGCACGTGTCACTGCCGACCGCCAGCGAGCTGGTCGGCGCCCTGAGCCGGGCCGGGATCGTGGAGCGCGCCGAGGACCCGACGAATCGCCGCCGGATCCTGGTGTCGCTGTCCGAGGACTACCGTCCCCCGCTGGAAACGTTCGTCGCCCGGCGCACCGAGCCGCTGCTGCGCGCGCTGGACGGGCTCTCCCCCGGCGACCGGGCCGGCTTCCTGGCCGGACTGACGGCCTGGGTCCGCGAGGTACAGAGCTGAAGAGCCCGTCCCCCCGATCTCCGTGGACCGGAGGTCGGGGAGACGGGCTCCCGGGCGGCGTCTCCCCTAGAGGGTGTCACCGGAGGGGCGGCCGACCACTCTGGGGCGGTTGCTCGGCCTGGCCGGCGCACTGGAGGGCGTCGGCTTGGCGGCCGGGGACTTGGCGGCCGCCGGGGTGCGCGCGGGCGCCGGGACGTCGCCCCGGTCCGGGGAGTTCACGGGGTCCTGAGCTCCGGACGGATGCGGGGACTTGGCCGGAGCCGGGGACTTGGCCGGCGCCGGGGTGCGCGCGGGCGCGGGCGACTTGGCAGGGGCCGGTGACTTGGCGGGCGCGGGGGAACGCGCAGGGTCCGGCGACTTGGCGGGCGCCGGGGTGCCCGAGGGATGCGCCGGGTCACGCGGGTCCGCGGAGTCGCGCGGGTCCGGGGAACGGGACGGGTCCGGGGCGTCGGAGTGATCCGCCGGGTCCCGCGGGTCCGCGGAGTCGCGCGGGTCCGGCGAGCCGGACGGGTCCGGGGCGTCGGACGGATCGCCGGAATCACGCGGGTCCGGGGAGTACGACGGGTCCCCGGAGTCCGACGGATCGCCGGAATCGCGCGGATCCCCGGAGTCACGCGGATCCCCGGAGTCACGCGGGTCCCCAGAGTCCGACGGGTCGCCCGAGTCGCGCGGCTCGTCGTAGGACGGGTCCTCGTCATCGCGCGGGTCCGGCTCCGGCGCGCTGTCCGGGTCGAGCTGCAGGCTTCCGTACCGCGCGAAACGGGCCCACTCGCCGGCCGGGACCACGGCCATCGCCTTCCCGGTGCAGTCGCGAGAGGACCACAGGATGAGGTCGAGGGGGGTTTCGTTGCCCACCTCGCCGCCGCCCTGCCCGAGGCCGTAGCAGTGGTCGTCACCCGGGTCGAGGATCTCGTACTGCTTGTTGTGCGGGCGCATGTGGAAGGTGATGGTGCCGGTGGTGGCCTGCGCACGGACGGGGGCGAACGCGGCGAGCGCCGTCCCGGTGATTGCCGCCGCGCCAAGCAAAGCAGTCATATGTCGCATGGCCGGAAGGTTCCACATATCATATGGGACTATTCACCACGAATCGGATATTCACCCGGCCCCCGTGACGCTTCCCAGCCACAGCACATCCCGCGCCCTGGTCATCGCCACAAAGAGCTGACTGCGGGCCAGCTCCCCGCGCTCGCGGGCGGTTTCGGCGCCGCTCGCCACGGTGTCCTGCTTGGTCTCGGGCGGCAGGGCGGCGTCGTAACGAGGCAGGTAGACGCGCTTGAATTCGAGGCCCTTGGCGCGACGGTAGCTGCCGAGCTTCACCCCTTCGGACGGGTTCCCGTCGTACTGCTCCAGCGCGCAGACCCCGATGCCCGCGCGGGTGAGCAGGCGCAGGTAGCGCTCGATGGCGCGCTTGGAGGAGCACAGGACGGCGGAGTCGGCCAGCTCCTGCGGGGTCAGGGCGTGCAGGGCGGCCAGCAGTGCCCGGTCGTGTCCGGCCGCGGTGGGCAGTGCGGCCCGCTGCACCCGGCCGTGATGGTAGGTCAGGTCCACGTCCCGGCGGCCCGGTGTGCGCAGCCCGTCGAGGTCCTCGAAGGCGTCCTCGGCGACCACGCAGAGCGCGGTGTCCACGATCTCCTTGCTGTTGCGGTAGTTGGCGCGCAACACCTGCCCCCGGTCGCCGCGGATGTCGATGCCGGCGTCGGAGAGCCGGAACCCGCCGGGGTAGACCGACTGCTGCCCGTCGCCGATGAGCAGCAGTCCGTTGGAGCTGTCGCCGACCAGGGCGTGCAGCAGTCGGACCCCGACGAGCGTGAGGTCCTGGACCTCGTCCACGACGACGGCCGTGTACCCGCAGTGGTGGGTGCGGCCGGCCGCCTCCGCGAGCGCGAGGGAGAGGACGTCGTTGAAGTCGTGCACCGCGCGCTCGGTGCGCTCGGCCTCGTACGCCTCGTACAGGGCCCAGACGGCCTGCCGGTGCGGGCGGCGCAGGGCGGCCCGGCGGCGACGGCGGGTGAGCGCGGCGTACTCGTCGAAGGAGGTGATGCCGCGGCCCTTGATGACGTAGTCGATCTCCTCTCGCCAGTAGCGGGGCAGCGGGTCGATCTCGGCCAGACAGCTGTCCCGGCCGACGTGCTTCCAGGCGAGGCTGAAGGCCGTCTCGGCCTTGTCCCGGTGCAGGCGGACGGGCACGCCGCGGCCGTGGAGGTACTCCTGTGCCCAGGAGTGCAGGCTGCGGAAGTCGATCCGGTCGGCGACCGCCGGAGCCATGGCCTTGAGGAAGGTGGCCTGCACTCGGGGCAGGTTGTTGGCGAAGGTGGCGTACAGGACGCGGCCGCCGGTGCGCTGGGCGAGGTGGGCCGCGCGGTGCAGCCCCACCACCGTCTTGCCGGTGCCGGCCGGGCCGCTGATCCGGGCGGGGCCGGCCCAGTTGCGGCGCACCAGTGCGAGCTGGTCGGGGTCCAGGAAGCTCATCCACTGCTCGATGGGGGCCCGGCGCGCCTCGTCCAGCGCGGCCTCGCGGAGCCCTTCGAGGTCGAAGAGGCCGTCGGCCTCGGGCTCGGGCGGGCGGGCAGCGGTGCGGGCGGGCCGGTCGCCGGCCGGGTCCTCGTACTCGGGGAAGACCCGCCCCAGATGCTCGGTGAGGGCGCGGACCGAGGCCGCGGGCAGCCGGGTGCGCTCCGACAGCAGCGCGGGGCCGATCTCGTGCTCGCCCAGCAGCCGTACCCGGCCCAGCTCGGCGTCGACCCGCTGCCCGGCGAAGGCCATCAGCGGCCGCACCGCCACCGGGGACATCCCCAGGGACGCCACCGCGACCTCGGCCGCCTTGGTGACCGCGAGCAGTTTGCGCCGGTGCTCGTCGCGGGAGAACCCGCCGGCCCGCAGCCGTCCGCCCGAAGGCTCGGGCGCGGCCCTCCAGTTCTTGACGTCGATGACGAAGACGCCGCCGGGGCCGATCAGCAGCATGTCCACATTGGCCGCGCGGGTGCCCGGCCAGCGCCGGTCCACCAGCAGCCGCCAGCCGCGCTCGGTCAGCATCAGCAGCTGCGCGGCCACCCGGCGCTCCCCCTCGCTCGCCGCCTCCCAGCGTTCGGCCTGCTGCCGGGCCGCCCGCCACTGCTCGCGTAACACGCGCTCCTGCCTGCGGGCTTCCTGCGCCCGCCGGGAGGCCGAACCGCCCGCCGAACCTGCCGCCGCACCCGCTGCTGCCATCGCTCGCCCCCTCACCGCCGGCCCCCGCGCCCGCGGGGGCCATGAACCATAGGTCGGTGGCAGATGACGTGGTAGTGCGCACGGGAGGAGCACAGGGGGCATGGCCCGGGGCCCGTAGACGGTGGGCCTACGGGCCCGACGGCCCGGCGCCCGGCCGGTCCGGCGGCCTATCCGACGCCGGCGAGGGAGCGCTGGAAGAGCCGGGCCGCCGACGTCCCCAGCCCCGACGGCGCGCCCAGCCAGCCCGGGGAGCCCGGCGGATGGCGCAGCTCGGGCTCGGCGTAGCGCAGGCAGTCCCGGTGCCAGATGAGGATGCCGGCCATCCAGTGCTCCAGCTCGCGCACATAGCCGTCGAGCGCCGCGCGGGCCTCGGCGGAGAGCTCGAAGTCGTCGTAGACGACGGGGAGTTCCTTGGCGGCTACGTGCTGGAACTCGCGCATACGGGAGGTCATGAGGTCGTTGACGATGGCCAGCGCGGTCGGGTAGTCGCAGTCGAAGAAGGTCTGGACGACCAGGATGCCGTTGTGGACCTCGCCCTCGTACTCGATCTCCTTCTGGTAGGAGAAGACGTCGTTCATCAGGCAGGCGAAGTCGGCGGCGGAGTTCTCCAGTGAGCGCAGCGTGCCGGTGCGGTAGATCTCCGGGGGGACCTGCCGGCCGTGGCCGATGCGGCTGAGGGCCATGGTGAGGTCGGAGCCGAAGGTGGCGCGGCGCATCTCGATGTAGTCGACCGGGTCGGGGATGCGGTTCTGGACCTGGTTGTCGATCTCCCAGAGCCAGCTGGCGGTCATCGTGTCGACGGCCGCACGGAACGCCTCGCGGGCTTGCGGGGTCATCGGCCCGGCGGTACGCGTCCACAGGTCCAACAGGCCGCGTTCCAGGGCGTTGAGCGGCTCCGGGGTGGGGCCCAGGTCGAGCGGCATGAAGGCCGACAGCCGCTCGGTGCAGACCTTGGCGGCGGCGATGTCGCGGGGGCGGCCGAAGACCTGCGGGTAGTAGTCGTCCGCGTAGGTGCCCCAGGCCAGCCAGCCGGAGGTCAGGTCGAGTTGCTCCGGCGTGGCGTCGGGGTGGATGCCGGCCGCGCACAGCGGCAGGTCGTAGCGGATGATCGCGGGCTCGTCCCAGACGTCGGAGAGCGGCACACCCGGCTGCGGCTGGAGGATGCCCATCCGGTGCGCCCAGTCGACGAGCCGGCGGCGGGCGCCCTCCAGGTGCGGGCTGAGGGTGGTGGTGAACGGCATGTGGATGTCGGGGATGCGGGACGGCCCGACCTCTTGGTGCGGGACGTGGGTGTAACTGCGGATGCGGTGCGCGGCCGCCGTGGTCAGTGCGGTCTTGAGGTCCGCCGCCGAGGTGCCCAGGCCGCCGGCGGAGAACGGCGACCAGGGCGCTTTCGAGCCGGCCGCCGCGCCGCCGCCGTTCATGTAGCGGCTGGAGCGCATGTGCCACTCGTGGCCGCCGGACTGCCAGTCCTGCAGGCCCTTGGCGTACGCCAGCACGTCCGCGCACGACTTCGGGTCCAGGCCCTTCTCCAGGAACAGCGCGGGCAGTTCGACGACCACCGTGTTCTCGAACTGCTGCAGCCGCGAGGTGATCAGGTCGTTGACGGAGTCGGCGGCCTCCTGGGTGGTGCAGCCCAAGAACGTCTCCAGCACCAGGACGCCGTTGCTCAGCTCGCCCTCCTCCTCCGTCTCCCGCTGGTAGGAGAACAGGTCGTTGCGCAGGTGGACGCCGTCGGAGAAGGTGTCCTTGAGCACCCGCAGCGGCCGGGATCCGGCGACCGCCGACGGGACCTCGGCCCCGGTCGCGTACTCCACCAGGCCCGCCGACCAGGGGGCGCCGCCGACCTTGCGGCGCATCTCGATGTACTCGACGGGGTTGGGCACCCGGTGAATGTTGATGTTGGACAGTTCCCACAGCGATTCGTTGAGCAGATGCTCGGTGCTCTCGGCGAACCGCCTGCGCCAGTCCATCGACATGTGCGGAACGGTGCGCGCCCACAGGTCGGCCAGGCCCGCCTCGACCGGGTTGACCGGCTCGGGCACGTCCGCGGAGTCGTCCATCGGCATGAAGGCGGGCAGCCGGTCGAGGTACTCCTTGCCGCCCTCCCGGTCCAGCGTCCGCTTGAACTTCTCCAGGAAGTGGTCGTCGAAGAAGAAGACCCAGACGTACCAGTCGGTCACCAGCGAGAGCGCGTCCGCGTCGCAGTCCGGGTGGGTGTACGCGCACAGCAGGGCGTAGTCGTGGGCGTCGAGGTCCTTCTCCTCCCAGATGCCCGAGCCCTCCAGCATCCCCATGTCGCGGGCCCACTTCTTGGAGTGCGTACGCGCCGCCTCCAGATGCGGGTTCAGCCGCGCCGGATAGGGCGTATAGAAGTTGGGCAGTTCGAATGGCTGTGTCACCGTTGCTGGCCTCTCCCCATACGTACGGAAGGAAGGCGCGGCGCAGCACGCCCCCCTGACGGGGCCAGCGCTACCCCGGGTGTCGGTGCGTCAGTCCTTGTGGAGCGGGAGGTTCCGGCTCGGCGCCGCTTGGGTTCGATCACCGTCCACGGATGATCGTTCCGTGCTCACCTCTGGCGCTCTCCTTACGGTTCGCGCCGCAGCACGGAGGGTGAGCGCCGCCAGTGCCTCCGGGGCGCCGGCCTGGCCGCGGATGCCGGGGAAGGCGTTGACGTCGACGATCACGGGCCTGCCCGCACCGGCGTCGAGCAGGTCCACGCCGTAGACCTCCAGTCCGAAGACCTCGCCGACCCTCAGCGCGGATTCCGCCCAGCCCGCGGGGAGTTCGTCCGGCGGCAGCGGCCGGGTCGGCCCCCGGCCGCCCGGGGCCAGCTCCGAGCGGCGCAGCGCGGCGAAGAGCCGCCCGTCGACCACCCACAGTTTGCGGTCCCAGCCGCTGTTCGTGGTGAACTCCTGGACGACCACCGGCTCTTCGGCCCAGTCGACGGCGAGCTGTCGCAGCTGCCGGGCGCTGTCCGCCCGCGCCACCAGGTCATGGCGCCGGCTGTGCCGACTCTTGATCACCAGAGGGGTGGCCGGCTCCCCGGCGTCGGCCAGCTGCCCCAGCGTGGGCACGAAGGCGGTCCGCGCGAACGGCAGCCCGGTCGCGCGCGCCAGCTCCGCCATGACCACCCGGTCCTGGCAACGCGCCGTCGCTGCCATGGAGTTGACCACGGGCACACCGCGCCCCTCCAGGCGGGCGGCCAGGGCCAGGGCCCGCGGCGTACGCGCCTTGAGCAGGCAGACGTCGGGCGGCGGCGCGTCCCGGTCGCCGCCGTGGGCCTCCTCCCCGGCGCCCAGGTGTGCCACCTGGTGATGCGGCGTCAGCAGTGCGGTGACCGCGGCCAGCAGCGGGTGCCGCGGATCGGCGGTGATCAGGCCGACCCTCACCGGTCGCCGCCGATCGCCGCCAGCGGGGCCGCGGTCGAGGAGACCCTCGACGGGGGGACCACCGGCCGCCCGGCCCCTTCACGGGCGAGCCGCACTATGGCGGCGGACACCCGGGCGACGGCGTCCGGCACCTGGCGGAAGCTGGGGAAGTCGTTGATGTCGACGACCACCGGCCCGGCCGGCCCCAGCAGCACGTCGACGCCGTACAGGTCGAGGCCGAAGACCGCGCCGACCTCCTGAGCGATCCGGGCGACCTCGGGGGTGAGCGGGACCTAGCGTTCTTGTACGGCGCGGCCGGGGTGCAGCGGTGAGCACCGCTCGGTCGCGTACAGCTCACCGGCGACGCAGTAGACCTTGAGGTCGGAACCGGAGTTGGGGACGTAGGGCTGGGCGATGAGCAGGCCGCCGTCGGCCGGCCCGGCGCCCGGGCCGGTCAGCCGGTCCGGCGTCTCGACCAGCCGGACCGCGCGCCCCGAGCTGCCGTCGGCCGGCTTGACCACGAGCGGGTACTCGGCCTCGGGTATCTCCGCGAAGTCCGCCGCCCGGGCCGCGGCATACGTCACCGGGACCGGCAGCCCGCTGCCGCGGGCGATCACCGCGGCCAGCGCCTTGTCCCGTACGCCCCGGATGGCCCGGACGTCGTTCACCGTCGTCAGCCCGACGGAGGCGGCGGCCTCGAGCAGGGACAGCCCCGGCCCGCCGGAGACGGTCTTGAGGACCCAGGCGTCATGGCTGCCCGCCCGCACCGCCCGGGACAGCGGGATCAGTGAACTGCCGGGCCGCAGCACATCCACCTGGTGGCCCCAGACGCCGAGTTGACGGATCACGTCCAGCGGCATGCCGTCGTCGCGGTACTGCTCCTCCACCAGGAAGCAGAGTCTCATCGGGCATCCTCGTCTTCGCCGCACGTCCGTCCACCGTCCGTCCGGCAGATCCACGACGTACCAGGATCCCACGTGACCAACCGGACGAGCCGGGTGGCCCACGCACCCGGCTCCGACTGACGTTTCAGCCGCATTACGCCACCTGGCACGCCCCGCCCACACGCCCTGACCAGGGGCGCGGCAGGCGCCCGCAGGACTTCCGCCACCCGCGCCCCCGATTTTCAAATCCCGCATGCCGGAACCCTTGTTCCGCTTCGCGGGCGGTTCTAGGGTCAGGCCACCCCGGGGACGCATCGACGAGCGGTAGGCGAGTACCGAAGTACGGGAAGCAGGCGAGCGGGTTGGCGAACGAACAGCGAAGCGGCTACGGCCGACGAGGGTTTCTGGCCGGCGTGGGCGGATTCATCGGCGCGTCCGGCGTCGGCGGTGCGGGCACCGCGCAGGCCGCGACCCGGTACGACGACGCGGCGAAGCACGGACCGGGCGGCGGTCCGCGGCCCGCGCACTTCCGCGGCACACGGCAGCTGCTCGTACCCGAGGTGCTGCTCCTGTCGGACGGGCCGGTGCGAGGCCGGGCCGTGCTCGTGGACGGCGGGAAGTTCCGCACGATCGGACCGGCCGAACGGCTCATCGCCGCGCACCCCGGCCTTGAACCGGTGCGCCTGGACGGCCACTTGCTGATGCCGGGATTCGTGGACGCGCACCACCACCTGACCCAGAGCTTCGGCAAGGCCCAGTCGTTCGGCCAGCCGTCGGAGATCTTCAAGACGATCTGGGAGCCGCTGGAGCACGCGCTGGACGAGGAGAGCGCCTATCTCTCGGCGAAACTAGCCGCGTTGGAGGCGCTGCGCGGCGGCTTCACCACCGTCGCCGACGCCGGGACCCGTGCGCCGGTCGATGTCCGGGCGATCGCCAGGGGCACGGAGGAGGCCGGGATCCGCTGCGTACTGTCGAAGATCGTCTCCAGCGGGACGGGCGGTCCGGAGCACCTGGCGCGGTGGGACGGGCATCCGCTCATCCACCCCTCGCTGGCGATCGCCGTGCCCGAGGACGCGCCCGCGGAGGTCATCAAGAAGACCGCGGACCTGTGCGCCGAGGCCGGCGCGGTGCTGCAGGTGCACGTCAACGAGCACCTCGCCTCCGTGGAGCGCTCGTTGAAGAGCGTCGGCCGGCGCCCCCTCGGCCATCTGCACCACATCGGCGCACTGGGCCCGCACACCCTGGGCGCGCACGCCACCCTGCTGACCCCCGCGGAGATGCGGCTGCTGGCCGACTCCGGTGCCGCGATCAGCTACAACCCGGTGGCCAGCGCCTGGAAGGGCAACGGCGTCGCACAGGCGACCATGCTGGCCGCGATGGGCGTGCGGTTCGGCATGGGCACCGACGGGACCCGCGCCGACGGCTTCCGGCTGCTCGACGCGGGGGAGACCGCGCAGCGGCTGGCGTACGGCATGGCCGAGGGCGACTCGGTGTGCGGGGCCGGGCGGCTGTGGCTGGAGCACGCGACCGCACGCAGCGCCGACGCGCTCGGGCTGGGCAAGGTGACCGGTGAGATCGCGGTCGGCAAGGCCGCCGACTTCCTCGTCGTCGACCTCCGTGTCCCCGAGCTCACACCCTCCTACGACCTGCGGTGGGAACTCGTCCGCCTGGCGAACCGCGACCAGATCGCCGCGGTCGTCGTGGGCGGCAAGCTGCGCCTGTGGCACGGCTGGCCGCCGGACTGGGACGGCCCTGCCCTGGTCGCCCGCGCGGCGAAGGTGGGCCCGGAGGTCGTACGCCGCGCCAAGCTCCAACGGGTGGAGCCGGCTTAGCGCCGGCCCTGGGGAGCGGCCTTGCCGCGACACCACGCCACCCCGAGTGACCTGCATCGATGTCGGCGTCACGGGATCGCCGTACCCGACCGGGGATGCCTCGTCACCGCGCCTGGTACCGCTAGCGTGAGGCGCCCGCGCCGGAGCGGGACCGGGATGGATCGGGAGGTTTCAGTGACCAGCAAGGCCGCGCCCTTCGACGACCTCGACCGCAAGATCATGGCGGCGCTGATCGACAACGCACGGGCCAGCTTCGCGGAGATCGGGGCGGCGGTCGGGCTGTCGTCCACGGCGGTCAAGCGGCGGGTGGACCGGCTGCGGGAGAACAACGTGATCACGGGGTTCAGCGCGACCGTGCGGCCGGCCGCGCTGGGGTGGCTGACCGAGGCGTACGTCGAGGTGTACTGCGACAGCGCGGCGCCGCCCCGGCGGCTCGCCGAGGTGGTGCGCAACCATCCGGAGATCGCGGCGGCGATGACCGTCACCGGGGGCGCCGATGCGCTGCTGCACGTACGGGCGCGGGACGTCGAGCACTTCGAGGAGGTGCTGGAGCGGATCCGGACCGAGCCGTTCATCCGCAAGACGATCAGCTACATGGTGCTGTCCCACCTGCTGCCCGACAGCCCGGAGGCGGGCGCGAGCCGGCCCTCGACGGAGGGTGACGCAGCAAACCGGCCGTAGCGGGCCGCTGGACGCAGCATTCCTGCGTGGATGAGCAGCATTCGTTTCTTGTGACCGGAATGGGTCCCTTCTTACCGTGGAGTGCACCGCGGGTGACGATCAGTGACAACTGGTCATTCCCGCATGTCCTCACGGAAAGCGGAGGGATATTTCTGTGCCGACGAGTCGTGCGCCGAGCCCCCGGCGCTATCTGGTCTGCGAGCCCCGGCACTTCGACGTGCGCTACGCCATCAATCCCTGGATGCGGGCGGACGTGCCGGTCGACCCGGCCCTCGCGAGCCGCCAGTGGACGACGCTGACCGAGGCCTACCGCGAGTACGGGCACACGGTGGAGTCCGTGCCTCCGGTTCCGGGTCTGCCGGACATGGTGTTCGCGGCGAATTCGGCGGTCGTCATGGAGGGGCGGGTCTTCGGCTCGCACTTCCACGCGCCCGAGCGGCGGCCGGAGTCCACCGCGTACGAGACCTGGTTCAAGGCCGCCGGGTTCGACGTCTACCGGCCGGAGTCCGTGTGCGAGGGCGAGGGCGACCTGGTCCCGGCGGGCCGCTTCCTGCTGGCCGGCACCGGCTTTCGCACGACACGGGCCGCCCATCGGGAGGTGCAGGAGTTCTTCGGCGTACCGACCATCAGCCTCCAGCTGGTCGACCCGCACTTCTACCACCTGGACACCGCGCTCTTCGTCCTCGGTGGAGACGACGGGGAGCAGAACATCGCGTACTACCCGGGGGCGTTCTCGCCGGGGTCCCGCGAGGTGCTCGCACGGCTCTTCCCGGAGGCGGTGACCGCGACCCGGGACGACGCCATGGCCTTCGGCCTGAACTCGGTCTCCGACGGCCGCCATGTCTTCATCGCCCCGCAGGCCACCGGCCTGATCGACCAGCTCACCGCCCGCGGCTACGTCCCCGTCCCCGTCGACCTGTCGGAGTTCCACAAGGCCGGCGGCGGCATCAAGTGCTGCACCCAGGAGATCCGTTGATGACTGCTCCCACCCGCACCCTCCGTGTAGGCGCGCCCCGTTCGTCCGCCGAGCTGATCGACGCCGAGGGACCGGTCCTGGCGCACAACTACCACCCGCTGCCCGTGGTCGTCGCGCGCGCCGAGGGCGTCTGGGTCGAGGACGTCGAAGGCCGCCGCTACCTCGACATGCTGGCCGGCTACTCGGCGCTCAACTTCGGCCACCGCCACCCGGACCTCGTCGAGGCCGCGCACCGCCAGCTCGACCAGCTCACCCTCACCTCCCGGGCGTTCCACAACGACCAGCTCGCCGGATTCGCCGAGGGCCTGGCCGAGCTGACCGGCCTGGACATGGTGCTGCCGATGAACACCGGGGCCGAGGCGGTGGAGAGCGGGATCAAGGTCGCCCGCAAGTGGGCGTACGACGTCAAGGGCGTCCCCGCCGACCAGGCAACGATCGTGGTGGCCGGCGGCAACTTCCACGGCCGTACGACCACGATCGTCGGCTTCTCCGACGACGCGACGGCCCGGGTCGGCTTCGGCCCCTTCGCCCCCGGCTTCCGCACCGTCCCGTACAACGACCTCGCCGCCATGGAAGCGGCCGTCGACGAGACCACGGCCGCGGTGCTGATCGAGCCCATCCAGGGCGAGGCGGGCGTGGTCATCCCCGACGACGGCTACCTCACCGGCGTACGCGAGCTGACCCGGCGGGCCGGGTGCCTGCTCATCGCCGACGAGATCCAGTCCGGCCTGGGCCGCACCGGCACCACCCTGGCCGTCGAGCACGAGTCCGTCGTCCCCGACGTCCTGCTGCTCGGCAAGGCGCTCGGCGGCGGCATCGTCCCGGTCTCCGCGGTCGTCGCCCGCCGCGAGGTGCTCGGTGTGCTGGGTCCCGGCCAGCACGGCTCGACGTTCGGCGGCAACCCGCTGGCGGCGGCGGTCGGTTCGGCCGTCGTCGAGTTGCTGGCCACCGGCGAGTTCCAGCGTCGCGCGGCCGACCTGGGCGAGGTCCTGCGTACCGGCCTGGCCGGCCTGGTCGGCAAGGGCGTGACCGGCTTCCGCGCCCGCGGCCTGTGGGCCGGCGTCGACGTCGACCCCGCCCTGGGGACCGGCCGCGAGATCAGCGAACGCCTGCTCAAGGAGGGCGTCCTGGTCAAGGACACCCATGGCTCGACGATCCGGCTCGCCCCGCCGCTGACCATCACCGGCGAGGAGCTGGCGTCGGCGCTGGCCAGTCTGGAGCGGGTGCTGGCCTAGGAACGAAGCGGGTGGGGCCGGTGCGGCCTCCTAGGCGGCGCGCAGGGCCTTCCAGGTCTGGGGACCGACGACCCCGTCGGCCAGGAGGCCGTGCACGTCCTGGAAGTGCGCCACCCAGCTCTCGGTCTGCGGACCGAAGTCGCCGTCGCCGTCCAGCACGCTGCGGCCGCTCCAGTAGTTGATCAGGCACTGGACCTCCCTGACCCCGTCGCCCGAGTCGCCGCGCCGGGTGGTGGCCTGACCGTCGTAGTAGCCGCAGTGGCCGCGGACTTGCTGCGGTGCTGCGGCGGGGTACGGGGAGGCGGCCGGGGCGACGGCGTGGGCGGCGGGTGCCGTGGCCAGCAGCAGGCCGGCCGCCACGGAAAGGACGGCGGCGCAGGTACGCGGACCCCTGGGCATCGGAAGTTCTCCTTCTCCTTCGAGCACCGTGCCTGCCGTGCGGACCGTCTTGCCCGACGGGCCCGGTGGGACCGGCCGGGCGGCGCGGCAGCCGCAGACAGGTTTGGCCCGCGCGGCGCCCGGCCATGCGCGGGCCCCGCGGAATCCGTCCCTATGAGTGACGGCGCGGCCGCGTGGCTACGTCCGGGCAGCGCACGCCGCCAGCAGGCTCTCGGCGGCGGCGCGGGCGTGCCGGGCCGCGTCGGGCTCGCCCGAGACCGCGGCGGTGGTGATCGCGCCGTCGACCAGGAGAGCCAACTGGTCCGCCAGAGGGGAGGGCTGGCGGACCGGAACGGCCTGGACCAGCCCGGTCAGGTAAGACAGCAGCGCCCGCTTGTGCTCCCGGGCGACCTGGCCGACCCCGTCGGAGACGGCCCCCAGCTCGCCGAACGCGTTGAGGAACGCGCAGCCGCGGAAGTCCGGCGCCGAGAACCAGTCGTGCAGCCAGTCGAAGACCGCGAGCGGCCGGTTCGCGGGGGCGTCGGCGTGCTCGGTGACGTAGGCGGCGAGGGCGGCCCGCCAGCGCTCGTCGCGTCGGCGCAGATACGCCTCGACGAGGTCGTGCTTGGCGGGGAAGCACTGGTAGAGGCGCTTGAGCGACACCCCGGCGGCGGTGCGGAGTTCGTCCATGCCGACGGCCTGGATCCCGCGGTCGTAGAACAGCTTCTCCGCGGCGTCGAGTATCCGCGTGCGGGCCTGTGCGCGGGCCTCGTCGTGGTCCATGACACCTCCGTGGCTCTTCTTCGGCGCGGCTTTCCAGGAGAACGCGCGTTCTCTACACTAGCCGACCAGGGGGAGAACGATCGTTCTCCCTCACGCCGGGACAGCTCCGCCGCGGGTCGCGACGCCCCCGCCGGGACAGCCCCACCGAGCCAGGGAGCCCGCCATGGCACCACGCCCCCCGTTCCCCCCGTTCGACGAGCCGAGCGCACTGCGGAAGGTACAGGCGGCCGAGGACGCCTGGAACACCCGCGACCCGGAGCGGGTCGCCCTCGCCTACACCGAGGACTCGGTCTGGCGGAACCGCGACACCTTCCTCACCGGCCGGGACGAGATCGTGGCCTTCCTGCGCCGGAAGTGGTCCCGGGAGCTGGACTACGCACTGCGCAAGGAGCTGTGGTCCTACAGCGGCAACCGCATCGCGGTGCGCTTCCAGTACGAGAGCCGCGACGCGGACGGCCAGTGGTGGCGCAGCTACGGCAACGAGCTGTGGGAGTTCGACGAGGAGGGGCTGATGCGCCGCCGGGAGGCCGGCATCCACGATGTCGCGATCACGGCGGCGGAGCGGCGGATCTTCGGCCCGCGACCCGAGGAGCAGCGGGGCCACCCCCTGCCCTTCCACTGACCGCTCGCCCGGCGCCGGCGCCGCACCCGCCACGGCCGACCCCTGCCGCACCCGGCGCCAAGGGGCCGGCCTCGCAGACTTCCGGAGGCGCCGGCTCCGGAAGTTATCCACAGCGGATGCCTCAACTCCCTTGCATGCGGGCCGAGTCGGAGTATCTTGGAACAACCGTTCCAAGATGAGTTGCGGCAGGACTCCGCAGCGCGAGACGAGCAGGCCGCCATGCCCGACATCAAACACTTCAACCCCGACATCGTGCTCGACGACGCCCTCCAGATCTTCTGGCGCCAGGGCCTGCCCACCACCGGAATCCAGGCCCTGGTGACCGCGACCGGAGTCAGCCGCTCCAGCCTCTACGCGACCTTCGGCAACAAGGACGGCCTCTACGCCGCGGCGCTGGGCCGCTATATAGAGCGGCACTCGGCGCCGGCCTTCGCCCGGCTGTCGTCGGCGGGCTCGGGCCTGACCGCCGTCGAGGAGTTCTTCAGCGGACTGATCGGCATCCGCTGCGCCGGGCCGGTCGCCGGCTGGGGCTGCATGGTCACCAACGCCTACGCCGGTCCCGAGTGCGCCGATCCCGCTGTCCGCGGCCTGCTCGAAGAGCATCACGGTGCGCTCCAGTCGGCCATGCGATCCGCCCTGGAATCCGCGGCCGAACTCGACCAACTCCAGCCGTCCACCGACCTCGACGACGCCGCCGCGGTGCTGGCGACCCTCGCGTACGGCGTCAATCTGCGCTCCCGCGCGGGCGCCGACGCACAGGCCCTGACCGACACGGTGACCGCCGCCCTCACCCCGCTGCGCGCCCGACCCTCACCCCAGGAGCAGACCCGCCCATGAGCCTCAACGACGAACTCACCGCCTTCTTCCGCGCCGGCTACCCCGAACTCCCCGCCGCCGCCCGCGCCGTGATGGAGCGCGCCGGCCGCGATCTCGCCGCGTCGGGCCGGGCGGCCAAGGCCCGGCAGGTCGGCGACACGGCCCCCGGCTTCCACCTGCCCACCGCCACCGGCGAAACCGTCAGCCTGGACACCCTCCTGTCCACCGGCCCCGTCGTGCTCACCTTCTACCGCGGCGCCTGGTGCCCCTTCTGCAACCTGGCCCTGCGCGCCCTCCAGCAGCACCACGGCGAGATCACCGCCCGCGGCGCCCACCTGGTGGCCGTATCGCCCCAGATCCCCGACGAGTCCCTCACCCTCGCCGAGAAGCACTCCCTGGCCTTCGACGTCCTCAGCGACGTCGGCTCGGACACCGCCGAGCAGTACGGCCTCGCCTTCGACCTGACCGACGAGCTGGCCGCCGTCTACGACTCCTTCGGCTTCGACCTGCAGCGCGTCAACGGCGGCCATCCCCGCACACTCCCGGTGCCCGCCACCTACGTCATCGACCGCGACGGCACCATCCGCTGGGCCTTCATAGACACCGACTACGTCGCCCGCGCCGAGCCCTCCGACATCCTCGCCGCCCTCGACGCACTACCCTCCGCACACTGATTCCGCCGGAGTTCCGGCCGTTCCCTGACGGCGATTTGACGCGCGGGGATGCCCCGGCGGCGCACCGCGAACCGGCACCCCAACTCGCCGCCATCCCCCCATAGGCCCCCGCGCGCCAGGGCGCTATGGTCGTTTTTCCAGGAACGTTACGGGGGAGGACAGCCGCCGATGGCACAGGACGATGCCGTGATCGGCTGTACGGGAGTGCTGCTGATCGGCACTCGCGGGGCTGCCGGCCCCGGTGAGGTCCTGGTGCGGATCAGAGGCGGGTCGGAGGCCTTTCTCGCCTGGTCCGCCCAGCCCCTTCCGGTAGGGGCGACCGTGCTCGTGACCGAGTCCCGTGGCCATCGCCAGGTCGACGTCATGGAGTGGGCCGATCCATTGGACGCGTTGACCGGCGACGCCGGCGACGCCCGTTGAGGAGACACCAGATGTTCGGTTACCGCGTTCCCTCCCCCGATCAAGCCATGCTGATCTCGGGTGGCAGGCGTGGACAGGGGGGCGCGCCGTTTCGAGTGGTGACCGGCCACGGCAAGTTCGTGCTCCCGGTCTTCCGCAAGGTCCGCTTTCTGACCCTGGCGATGTGTGAGGCCGAGGTGGCCGAGCGGTGCGTGACCCGGCAGGGCATCACCCTCACGGTCCGCGCCGTGATCGCCTTCAAGGTCGGCAACGACACCGAGAGCATCGTCAACGCCGGTCAGCGCTTCCTGTCCGACCAGGACCAGATGTCGATCCTCACCGGCCGCATCTTCGCCGGTCATCTGCGCTCCATCATCGGTTCGATGACGGTCGAGGAGATCGTCACCGAGCGGCAGAAGCTGGCCACCGAGGTCCTGGAGACCTCCAAGACCGAGATGGCCAAGATCGGCCTGATCGTCGACTCCCTCCAGATCCAGTCGATCGACGACGGCGACACCGGCTACATCGAGGCGATGTCCGCCCCGCACAAGGCGGCCATCCAGCGCCAGGCGCAGATCGCGCAGGCCCAGGCCACCCAGGCATCGGTCGAGGCGCAGCAGGAGGCCGCGCGCAATCAGGCCGAATACTCCCGGCAGACCGCCGTGGTCCAGGCCGAGTACTCCGCCGAGGTGGACCGCGCCCAGGCGCACGCCGCCCAGGCCGGCCCGCTCGCCCAGGCGCACGCGCAGCAGGAAGTCCTCGCCGCGCAGACCGAGCTGGCCGAGCGCCGGGCCCGGCTGCGTCAGCAGGAACTGGTCGCCGAGGTGGTCAAGCCCGCCGAAGCCGAGGCCGAGCGCATCAAGCTGCTGGCCATGGCCGAGGCCGAGCGCATGAAGATCCAGGCCGAGGCCGCCGCCTCCTACGACCGGGTCGCCCTGGACCGGATGCTCATCGACCAGCTCCCGCAGATCGTCAAGGAGGCCTCCGCGGGCCTGGCCAACGCCAACGTCAACGTCCTCAACGGCACCGACGGCCTCGGCGAGATCGCCGCCGGCCTGGTCGGCCAGGGACTGACCATCCTCGACTCCGTCCGCCGCAACCTCGGCGCCCCCGACAAGACCGACACCGCCGCTTCCCCCAACGGCCAGGCCCCCAGCGGCCGCGTCGAGATCGAGTAGCAAGCGCCGAGAACGCGTAGCCCGCGATGCGGCGACACCGGATCCGGCCTCAGGGCGTGTCCGTGCCGCCCCGCCCCTGCTGCCGTTCCTCCTGTGCGTGCCGGTGGCGGGCCCAGGCGACCAGGTGGTCGAGGACGGCGACGGTGGTGGCGATATCGGTGTCGTCGAAGCCGTCGAGCGCCTCGTTCAGACCGGCCTGGCTCGTGTGCTGGAGGCGCTTCAGGACGGCCTTGCCGTGCGGGGTGATGGCGACCTGGCGGGCGCGCCGGTCGGCCGAGTCCGGGGTGCGTTCGACCAGGTTCTGGGACTCCAACCGGCCTATCTGTCGGGTGACATGAGGGGGTTCGACCATCAGCAGGTCGGCCAGGTCGCCGACCCTGCTGACCCCTCCGCTGTCCTCCAGGGCCATCAGCAGCCACAGGTCGGAGCGGGCCGCAGTGACGCCCGCCCTGGCCGCCTGGCGTTCGTGCGCCCGGGACCGGGTGAGCAGGTAGGACAGCGTGGCCAGCACTCTTTGCAGTGCGGCGGTGGGGTCCTGGTCTCTTCCGGGCTCCGGCATGCAGGCACTTTAACCGCCCCGGTGACCACGGGAACGGGATGCTCCGTGCACGCTCCGTACGCCTGCCCGCTCGCTTTGAGCCAACCTCACGGCGGCCGTGAACGCCCCTTCACGGCCCTGCTCGGGGTGAGTTAACGTGGCGTCACTTAGTTGCTTAACTTAGGTAACTAATTACGTCGACCCATCGCCCCGCAGCCGCAGCTGACCGTCGAGGAGTGGCGCCACCCGCACACCGTTCACCACGGCAGTGCCGTGTCCCGATCGCGGAAGGACCAGCCGCATGACGACCGCACAACGCACCGAGGCGCAGCGCGACGCCGGCCCGGGTGAGGGCCCCGCCGCCCTCACCCTCCCGGCCTCCCGGGCCGGCGGCTGCCCCTTCGACCCGGCACCCGGCGTCGAGCGCGCCCGCCGGGAGGAACCCGTCACCCGGGCGACGCTGTGGGACGGCTCCTCCTGCTGGCTGGTGACCCGGTACGAGGACGTACGAGCGGTGCTCGGCGACCCGCGGTTCAGCGCCGACGCGACCCGTCCGGGCTTCCCCTTCCTCACCGCCGGCGCACGGGAGTTGTTCACCAAGTCCCCGGCCTTCATCCGCACGGACGACCCCGAGCACGCACGGCAGCGCCGGATGCTCACCGCCGACTTCATGATCAAGAAGATGGAGGCGATGCGCCCCGAGGTGCAGCGCATCGCCGACGAACTGCTGGACCGGATGACCGAGGGCCGCGACTCGGCCGACCTCGTGGCCGAGTTCGCGCTGCCGCTGCCGTCCCTGGTCATCTGCCTGCTGCTCGGCGTCCCCTACGAGGACCACGACTTCTTCCAGGAGCGCAGCCGGATCATGCTCAATCTCGGCTCGGCGGCCGAGGACGTGCGCACCGCGCAGGCGGACCTGGAGCACTATCTGTGTGAGCTGACCGAGTCCAAGCGGCGGTCACCGGACGGCGGAATCGTCAGCCGGCTGGTCGACCGCGGCGAGCTCGACGCCCTCCAGATCGCCTCCATGGGGCGGCTGTTGCTGATCGCCGGCCATGAGACCACCGCGAACATGACCGCACTGTCCACCCTCACCCTGCTGCGCAACCCCGACCAGCTGGCGCGGCTGCGCGAGGACCCGTCGCTGATCAAGGGCGCCGTCGAGGAGCTGCTGCGCTATCTGACGATCGTCCACAACGGCCTGCCGCGGGTCGCCACCGAGGACATCACCATCGGCGGCGCCACCATCCGCGCCGGCGAGGGCGTGCTGTGCACGATCAACACCGCCAACCGCGACGAGGACGCCTTCCCCGGCGGCGACGCGCTCGACGTCGGCCGCGACGCCCGCCGCCATGTCGCCTTCGGCTTCGGCG
Source organism: Streptomyces sp. NPDC043738 (assembly GCF_056436545.1). Lineage (NCBI taxonomy): Bacteria > Bacillati > Actinomycetota > Actinomycetes > Kitasatosporales > Streptomycetaceae > Streptomyces > Streptomyces sp. NPDC043738. Next base: position 328,927 of record NZ_JBWKCJ010000003.1, read on the forward strand.
TCCACCAGTGCCTGGGGCAGCCGCTGGCCCGGGTCGAACTGCAGATCGCCCTCGAGACCCTGCTGCGCCGGCTGCCGGACCTGCGACTGGCCGTCCCCTTCGAGGACGTCCCGTTCCGCCACGACATGGGGATCTACGGGGTGCACGCACTCCCCGTCGCCTGGTGAACGAGCCACGGGACCCCTGGCGTCAACCGGAAACCCGTAACCGGAATGCCCGGAACCCGGTGGCCGGAGCCTGACGCCGGAACCGGACCCCCGGCTCTCGACGTCCCTCCGCGCCACTCGCCACCCTGGCACCCGAAGGCCCAGCACCACCACCCACCACCCGCCACCCACCTACGGGGAGAACCATGCGCGTCCACATCGACCAGGACAAGTGCTGCGGCGCCGGAAGCTGTGTGCTCTCGGCACCCGACGTGTTCGACCAGCGCGACGAGGACGGCATCGTCGTCCTCGTCGACGCCGAACCGCCGGCCGAGCTGCACGACGCGGTACGCGAGGCGGCCGCCCTCTGCCCGGCGGCCGCGATCTCGACGGAGCAGACCGAGCGGGTGTGAGCCGCCCGCGGGGGCCTCGGACCGGCGCGCACACCGGCGTCGCCACCGAGGCCCCCGCCCGGCGCGGGAGCTACGGCCGCGGCGCCAGCCCGGCGGCGACCAGGCCGTCCAGCACCGCCTCCCCCAGCACCTGCACCGCGGACTGGGGACGCACCATCACCGTGAACTCCTTGATCAGGCCCGCCTCGTCGAACTGCAGCAGATCGATGCCGTGGATCTGCTTGCCGCGCACGGTCGCCCGGAAGATCAGGATCTTCGAATCGGCGGGGCCGGCCGCCGCCCCGGCCGCCGTCTGCGCGCTGCCGGCCAGCTCGCCCACGTAATGGAAGTCCTCGAAGGTGCGCAGCAGCACCCCGAACAGCCCGAGGACCATCGGCCGCCCTTCGAAGGGCGTGAACTTCACCGGGCTGTACAGGCGGATGTCCTCGGTGAACAGCTCCTCCACCGCGCCGAGTTCGCCCGCTTCCACCGCCGCCTTGAACCGCTCCGCAGTGGCCTGCGCGGTCCGCGCCACCGTCGCCATGGTTGTCCCCTCTCGCCGCTTCTTAGTCACGGATATGATTAGTCATATTCTTGAGTATGGGAAGAGCGGGGAAGGGGCGACCCGGGGCGATGGCTCTCAAGCACGCGGTACTGGCGGCACTGCTGGACGGCGAGTACAGCGGATACCAGCTGGCCAAGGCGTTCGACGTCGGCGTCGCCAACTTCTGGCACGCGCTGCCGCAGCAGCTCTACGCCGAGCTGACCAGGCTGGAGGCGGCGGGGCTGGTCGGCGGCCGGCAGGTGGTGCAGGAGACCCGGCCCAACAAGCGGCTGTTCCATGTCACCGACGAGGGCCTGGCCGAGCTGGAGCGGTTCGCGGCGGCCACCTCCAAGCCGTCGTTCATCCGCGACGATCTGCTGGTGAAGGTGCAGGCCGTGGACCGGATCGACGCCGCGCCGGTGATCGAGCAGCTCGACGAGCGGGCCCGGACCGCCGCCGCCAAGGTCGAGATCTTCGAGAAGCTGCTGGCCCGGCTGCGCGGCGAACGGGACGAGGCGGAGTTCCTGGCCCACGGCGTGCGCATCGGCCCGTATCTGACCTGCCTGCGCGGCCTCGGCTTCGAACGGGAGACCCGGGACTGGTGCGAGCGGATCGCGGGCGTCCTGAGGGAGCGCAGCACCGTCCCTCAACAGCCCTAGTCCGGCGACCGGTTGACCACGCGGGTTCCGGCGTCTCGTACAGCGCTCGACGGATCGATTCGCCGGCACCCCTTCGTGTGACGGGCCACATCACCGGGCGCACGCATGGGCAGCCCCCTTCCGCAGAGTTACCGGAATCGGAAGGAATGTCCCCATGCGTCTACGCCGCGCCGCCACCGTCGCCGCCACCGCCCTCGGCGCCCTCACGCTCGCGCTGTCCCTGCCCGCCTCCTCGGCCGCCGCCGCCACCGGCACCTTCAGCTACGTCTACGAGGACCTGGGCGGCGGCTCTCACCTGGGCGTGCTGACCGACCCGCCCAGCCGGCAGTGCCTCACCCTCCCCGAGGTGGCCTACGAATTCCTCCCGCCCGCGCACTCGCCCCGCAACCACACCGGTTCCACCGCCACGGTCTTCACCGGCGCCCACTGCGACGGCGACTACTTCACCCTCCGCCCGAACGGTGGCCACGCCTCCGAGCGGCTGAAGCTCCGCTCGGTGGTCTTCTCCTAGCGGCAAAGATCCTCCGCTTCGGCCGGCGGCCGGCCGAAGCGGAGGGTGGTCCTGGCAGGGGTAGGCACGGCGTACCCAGGTTGAACAGGGCACTGGTTACGACAACCGGAACGCCGGATTCTCGATGGCATGACCCACACCTCTGTCTCCGCGTACGCCGCGCCCGCCCCCAAGGCCCCATTGGAGCGGATCACGATTCCGCGCCGCGAGCTGGGTGCCCACGACATCCTGATCGAGATCAAGTACGCCGGCATCTGCCACTCCGACATCCACACCGTGCGCGCCGAGTGGGGCGACGGCGGGAACTTCCCGATCGTCCCCGGCCATGAGATCGCCGGTGTGGTCGCCAAGGTCGGCTCCGAGGTCACCCGCTACGGGGCGGGCGACCGCGTCGGCGTCGGCTGCTTCGTCGACTCCTGCCGGGAGTGCGAGAACTGCCTCGCCGGCCTGCAGCAGTACTGCACCGGCGAGCTCGGCAACGTCGGTACGTACAACGCCACCGGCCGCGACGGCGAGCCCACCTACGGCGGCTACTCCACGCACCTCGTCGTCGACGAGAACTACGCGCTGCGCATCCCCGACAGCATCCCGCTGGACGCCGCGGCCCCGCTGCTGTGCGCCGGTATCACCCTCTACTCCCCGCTCGCCCACTGGAAGGCCGGTCCGGGCAAGCGGGTCGCCGTCGTCGGCCTGGGCGGCCTCGGCCACATGGGCGTGAAGATCGCGCATGCCATGGGCGCCGAGGTCACCGTGCTGAGCCAGTCGCTGCGCAAGAAGGACGACGGTCTGCGGCTGGGCGCGGACCACTACTACGCGACGTCCGACCCGGCCACGTTCGAGGCGCTGGCGGGCACCTTCGACCTGATCCTCAACACCGTCTCGGCCGACCTGGACCTCAACGCCTACCTCGGCCTGCTGCGCACCGACGGCACCCTGGTCCAGGTCGGAGCGCCCGAACGGCCGCTTCCGGTCGCGCCGTTCGCGCTGATCCCGGGGCGGAAGTCGCTGGCCGGGTCGATGATCGGCGGCATCCCCGAGACGCAGGAGATGCTCGACTTCTGCGGGGAGCACGGGCTGGCCGCGGACATCGAGGTGATCGGCGCGGACCGGATCAACGAGGCGTACGAGCGGGTGCTGGCGAGCGATGTGCGCTACCGCTTCGTGATCGACACGGCGACCATCTGACCCGGCCACCGGCCGAACGTCCACGGTCCGGTCGCCCCGACGGATCGTCACCGGCCACCGACCGTCGACCGCCGGCACGCCCGGGGCGGCCCACCACCGGCCGCCCCGGGCGTTCGCCTGCCGCGCCCCGGCGCGCCCGGCCGCGTGGCCGGCCCCGGTCCCGGCACGTGCTCCCGCGAAAATTTCTCGCCGCCGCCCGGCAACCCCCGTGTCCGCCGCACGTCGTGACGGGTGAGGGCGCCATCAGGCGCCACCCGTCGAAGAACGTGGAGCAGCCGACCGTGAAGCACATCCGCACCCCCCGCCTCATCCGCGCCGTGTCCCCGCACGCGGCCGATACCGCCCCGCGGCGCGCCGCCCGTTCCGCACTGCGCCGCGCGGCCGGCACCGGCCTGCTCGCGGCGCTGGCGTTCACCGCGCTGTCCGCGGCGGGCACCGCGCACGCCGACGACCGCGCGCCCAAGCCGCAGCACACCCGGCCGGGGCAGGCGACCCCGTCGCCCGCGCCGGACACCAGCGTCAGCCCGGCCCCCACCGCCGCGCCCAGCTCGCCCGCCGGCCCCCGCCCGTCCGCCTCGCCCACCCTCCCGGGGCCGCGGCCGAGCACCACCGCCTCCCCCCGCCCCGACGCCGAGCCGTCCAAGGCCCCCCAGAACGGCAACGGCAAGGAACTCGCGCACACCGGCGCCTCGTCCGCGACCACGATGACCTTCGGTGGCGGCGCCGCGGCACTGATCGCCGCAGGTGGCGGCACGGTCTACGCCGTCCGGCGCCGGCGCGGCTGAACCGGCGCCCGGCCGCCCCGAAGGAACACATGGAGTACTCCGTCGGCCCGCACAGCGCCCCGGTACGGTTCGCCCTGCCGGGGCCCCGGCACGCCCTGTGGCGGCGGCTGCTGCGCGCCGCCCGCCCGGCGGCCATCCACCGCGAGGCACCGCACCGCCCCGGGCCCTTCGCCCGGGCATCCGGGGACGGCCACCCGCCGTACGGGCACCGCCTGCCCGACGACGCGACCGCCCCGCCGCCCGACCCCCGCCCCACGATCAGCGAGCTCTACCACGCGCACCGGCTCGCCATGGTCCGGCTGGCCGTCCTGCTCGTCGACGACAGCGCCACCGCCGAAGACGTCGTCCAGGACGCCTTCGCCGCGCTCTACAAACGGCACGGCGACCAGCTCGACGAGGTCGACAACGCACTAGCCTATCTGCGCACCGCGGTCGTCAACGCCGCCCGCTCGGTGCTGCGACGCCGGCGCACCGCGCGCGACTACACCCCGCCGTACGAGGCCGACGCGCCGTCCGCGGAGGAACGGATCGTGCTGGACGAGGAGCACCGAGAGGTGCTCGCCGCGCTGAGCGGGCTGACCGCGCGACGCCGTGAGGTCCTCGTACTGCGCTACTGGTGCGATCTGACGGAGGCGCAGATCGCGACGACGCTGGGCATCAGCCGCGGCGCGGTGAAATCCCTCGCCAGCCGGGCCCTGGACGCACTGGAGAAGACCTTGGAGGCGCGGTCATGAACGGCCCCGGCACGGAGCCCGAACGGCCCGTCGAGGAGCGGCTGCGGCGGGCTCTCGCGGCCCGCGCGGACAGTATCGGCATCCGGGACCTGCGGCCCGCCGCGCCCCCGGGGCCGGCACTGCGCCGCGGCCGGCCGGCCCGCCCGCAGCGGCTCTTTCTGCGCCGCTTCGGCCTGCCCCTGGCGGCGGCCGCGGCGGCCGCCGCCGTCGCGCTCGGCTATCTGGCGACCGCACCGGACGGCCCGCCGGTCCGCCCCGCACCCCCCGCCACCTCACCGAGCCCCCTGCCCACCCCGTCCCCGACGCGCAGCGTCCCACCCCCCGAGCCGACGCCGCCCGACACGTCGACGGGCCCCGGCCGCACCGCGAGCCCCTCCGGTTCCCCGTCGCCCGGCGCCGACCCCGCACGCCCACCCGGGCGCGCCCCCAGCGCCACCCCCACATCCCCTACGGGCGGCCGCCCGGTGGAGACCACCCGGCCGTCCTCCTCGGCGACGCCGTCGGCCACCCCCGAACGGAGCGACTCCCCCTCGCCCTCGTCGCTTTGACGGCCCCGGGCAGGGACCCGGCCCATTCCGGGGCGCCGACGCCGGCCACGCGTCGCCGCCCCGGCACCCGCCCGCCCCCGGACAGGCGTTAGCGGCGCGTTAGCCGATCACCAGCGCCCGCACCGAAGGTCGTGTGCAGCCATCGTCCCGGGGGGAGTCCCCATGCCGCCCATCACCGCCGTCACCGCCCGCCGGGCGTTCGCCGCGGGCCTGACCGCCACCGCCGCGCTGGCGCTGACCGCCGGCTGCCACGACGGCTACGGCGCCCGTGCCGACGCGCCGGCCACCGCCGTGTCACCGGCCCCCGCCCCGCCCGCCCCGCCGGACGGCGGCGCCCGCCCCGGCCCCGGCGGGCGGGTCCCCTGTACACCCGAGATGCTCCGCTTCCACGCCGGCGCACTGCCCTACCCCGCCCACCGCATGCTGCTGACGGTCACCAACGACTCCGACCGGACCTGCGACTTCGCCACCCAGGGCTACCCGCTGCTGCGCTTCGGCGACGACCGGCAGCCCGCGATCCCCGCGATCGAGGACAGCCGGCCACCGTCCGCGGTCGTCCTCGCGCCCCGCGCGACCGCGTACGCCACGATCACCACCTCGGCCGACGGCGGCCCGCACTACGGAAGGAGCCGCAGCAGCAGGAAGATCTCCCAGTTCGGTGTCGCGCTGACCGCCCGCGCCCACCCCACCCAGGTCGGCCTGGACGACCGCGCCCCGGTCCCCGTCGACCCGCACACCGCCAAGGTCACGTACTGGCAGGCGAGCCTGGCGGCGGCCCGGAAGTGGTGACGGCGTCCGGAGGGTGCGGCGGGCGCCGGCGCGGAACGGGGCGCGCCCGGCGGGGCGGGGCGCGCCGTAGTCCGTTCGGGTCGCATCCGGCCATATCCCCCGGAGTGTCACCCGCCAATGATCCAAATTTGCCGCCAATGATCCTTTTGCACTGCCGCGGCATGGCTGCGCCCAGTGCCGCTCGCCCGGTAGGCTTTCCGTGTGATCTTCAAGCGCATCGGAAATGGGCGGCCGTACCCCGACCACGGCCGGGAGAGCACCCGCCAGTGGGCGGATGTCGCCCCGCGCCCGGTACGCCTCGACCAGTTGGTGACCACCAAGCAGCAGCTCGATCTCGAAACGCTGCTCGCCGAGGACTCGACGTTCTACGGCGACCTCTTCGCGCACGTCGTGAAGTGGGGCGGCGACCTCTACCTGGAGGACGGCCTGCACCGCGCGGTGCGCGCCGCGCTCCAGCAGCGCCAGGTGCTGCACGCCCGCGTCCTCGAACTGGACTGACACCCCGGCCCGCGCGGTGCGTTTTCCCGGCGCGCCGGACCACCCACCGCCCGAATTGATCCTTTTGGGTTGGGTCTTGCGCCACGCGTTGATCATTTAGTAGGCACGGACCGCCGTCCGCACTACGCTGCGCCCATGAGCATGCTGACGCCTCCAGGCATGGGCGGTAAGAAGTACCGCGTCACGGGCGACAGGTATCCGCGGATGCGCCGTCCCCGGCACCGTCGCCGGATCGTCCTCACCCTCGTCGCCACCGTCTGTGCCCTCGGTCTGATCGGCTGGGGCACGCTGCAGCTCATCGACGTCTTCGGCGGCAAGGGCGACACCGCCCAGGCCTCCCCGGGCAAGAAGCACTGCCAGGACAGCGGCCGGGCGAACGAGGCGCGGGCCAGGACCGCGGCGCAGAAGCCGCCCGCGCCCGGCACCCTGACCGTCAACGTCTTCAACGCCACCCAGCGCTCCGGTCTCGCCAAGCGCACCGCCGACGAGCTCAAGAAGCGCGGCTTCAAGATCGGAAAGGTGGGCAACGCCCCGGCCGCCTACGACAAGAAGGTCAAGGGCGCCGGGATACTGCTCGGCCCCAAGGCGGCGGTCGACGGCCCGCTGAAGGTGCTGGCCACCCAGCTCGCCGGCGCCCAGCAGAAGACCGACGACCGCAAGAGCGCCGAACTCGACCTGATCCTCGGCGACGCCTTCAAGGACCTGGCCACCCAGCAGGCCGCCGCCAAGTCCCTGTCCGTGCTGGCCCACCCGTCCCCCGCTCCCGCCGAGGACACCTGCTGATCGCACGCGAGCGGGCCCCGCACCGGTGGTGCGGGGCCCGACAGTGATCAGGGGGAGAGGCGCTCGCTCAGCCGGCGGTGCCGTACATCCGGTCGCCCGCGTCGCCGAGGCCCGGCACGATGTAGCGGTCCTCGTTCAGCCGCTCGTCGACGGCCGCGGTGACCACCGTCACCGGCGTCCCGGCCAGCTCCTTCTCCATGACCGCGACGCCCTCCGGCGCGGCCAGCAGGCAGATCGCCGTGACGTCGTCCGCACCGCGCTTGATCAGCTCACGGATCGCCGCGACCAGCGTGCCGCCGGTGGCCAGCATCGGGTCCACGACGTACACCTGCCGCCCCGAGAGGTCGTCGGGCATCCGCGTGGCGTACGTGTGCGCCTCGTACGTCTCCTCGTTGCGCACCATGCCCATGAAGCCGACCTCGGCGGTGGGCAGCAGGCGGACCATGCCGTCGAGCATGCCCAGGCCGGCCCGCAGGATCGGCACGACCAGGGGGCGCGGATGCGACAGCCGCACGCCGGTGGTCGCCGTGACCGGGGTCTCGATGTCGACCTGCTCGGTGCGCACATCACGCGTGGCCTCGTAGGCGAGCAGGGTCACCAGCTCGTCGGCGAGCCGCCGGAAGGTGGGGGAGTCGGTGCGCTTGTCGCGCAGTGTGGTGAGTTTGTGCGCCACCAGCGGGTGGTCGACGACGTGGATCCGCATGACATCGACAGTAACCGAGCCGGCGGGCCCCGACGCCCGCCGTGCGGCGCCCGGCTGCCGGCCACGGTCGCCCGGCTCGGCTGGCATGACCGCACCGAAAGGAGGGAAAGTGGGCACGTACGCCCGATCGGCCGTCCCGTCATCGGGCGAAAGATCGCGCCCGAGGTGGTGTGCAGCGTGCCCGACCGCAAGCGGACCGATGACACGAACGACGCCGTCCACGGCGATCCGGGGCCGTCCTCCGGCACCGAGCCGGGCGATGAGAGCGCGGCGGCGCGCCGACGGCGCCGCGCGCAATTCCTCCGTGACCTGCACGAGGCCAAGGAGCTGCGCGACCGCGTCCAGCCGCGCCGGGTGCGGGCCGAGCGCATGCGGATGGCCATGCGGATGCGCACTTTCCGCTGGTAGCGGAGACCGTTTTGCCGGTAGCGGAAATCCGTCGCGCACCCGCCCGCGCTGCGGCACGTGAGCGACATCTCGCACAACCTCCGCACGACGCAGCGTCGAAGACCCCGCGCGAACGCCATGTTTCTGCCACGATTCCGAAGGGGCGGGACCACCGGCGTGCAGCGCCGCCCCGCCCCGGCCCGGCACGCCTATGACCAGTGGGAGAGTCACGGTGTACTTCGCCGCACTGCTCGCGCGCACCGAAGACGGGTGGGAAGCGAGCGATACAGAGCTCGACGATGTGGAAACGCTGACCGATCTGGCCGATCTGGCCCGAGAGGCGGCGGTGGACGACGACACGGTGGTGGCCTTGGTCGAGCAGGAGGACGCCTGGTTCGGCGTCATCCGGCTGGACGGCGACGACGACCCCCGTGTCTTCATCTCGAACGCCGCCGTGGCGGCCCGCAGCTCGTACGGTGCGATGCTGACCGACGAGCTGCTCGGCCGCGACAAGGACGTCGAGGACGAACTCGCAAGCCTCGACCTGGACGGCACGGAGGACGGCGAACCCGAGACGCAGCAGGGCGAGGACGAGGCGGACACCCCCGTCCCGGCCGGCCCGCTCGGTGACGCCCGGCTCCTGGAGGACCTCGGCATCGGGGAGAAGGAACTGCTCACCCTCGACGGCGACGCCCTGGGCGCGATCGCCGACGCCCTCGGCTGCACGGACATCCTGGAGGCCGTCCGGTAGCCCCGTCACCGACACTGGGGGGCATGAGCGCCCCCCAGTCCGATCCGCTGCACGGTTCCCCCTCCTCCCCCGCGCCCGACCCGCTGCGCGATCCCTGGATCGCATCGATGCGGCAGGCGCTTCAGGAGGCCGCCCGCGCCCCCGGGACCGGTGACGTCCCGGTGGGCGCCGTCGTGCTGTCCGCGGACGGCCGGGTGCTGGGCACCGGCCACAACGAACGCGAGGCCACCGGCGACCCCACCGCGCACGCCGAGATCCTCGCCCTGCGGGCGGCCGCCCGCACCCTCCAGGAGGAGACCGCGCGCGCGGGGTCCTTCCCGGCGCGGTCACCGGAGGACGCCGGCCCGGGCGGCGGGAGTCCGGCGGGCCGGTGGCGGCTGACCGGCTGCACCCTCGTCGTCACCCTCGAACCCTGCACGATGTGCGCCGGCGCCGTCGTCCTCTCCCGCGTCGACCGCGTCGTCTACGGCGCCCGCGACGCCAAGGCGGGCGCGGCCGGCTCCCTGTGGGACGTCGTGCGTGACCGGCGTCTCAACCACCGGCCGGAGGTCGTCACCGGCGTCCTCGAAGCCGAGTGCGCGGCTCAACTCACCGCGTTCTTCCGCGACCGCTGACCGGCGGCACGGGCCCGCGCGGACCGTGTCCGGCCCGCTCCCCGGAATCCGATTTCAGAGCACGGCCCCCCGTGGGCTAAGCTCTCTCTCGGTAGCGTGTCCGAGCGGCCGAAGGAGCGCGCCTCGAAAGCGCGTGAGGGGGCAACTCCTCCGTGGGTTCAAATCCCACCGCTACCGCTCGAACGAAGGCCCCGATCCCACAGGGATCGGGGCCTTCGTCATGTCCGGGCCCGCGGGGACCCGGCCATGACGCATCGGACACGCCCTACGCGTCGCGTCGCCGGCTCACCGCGCGGCGGACGAAGCGGACGAGCAGCCAGATCACCAGGATCAGGACGACCAGGAAGACGACGAACAGCACGATCAGGAAGATGCCGAGCTTCTTGAAGAAGCCCTTCTTCTTCTTGACCTTCGACTTCCACTTGCCCTTCTTGGACTTGAAGGCCGTCTTGTAGTGCGTGGCCTGGTGCACGCCGTGGTGCGCGTTGTGGTGGCGGTACGAGGCGGCTTGCGCGGGCGCCGCCGCGGCGCCGGGCGCCTCGGCGGTGCGGCTCACCGTGCTCGTGACGGCCGCCGTCCGTACGGCCTGCCCCGCGCCGCGGCCGGCTGCCGCCGCGGGGGCGACTGCCGCGGCCAGCAGGCCGATCAGCAGCGCCAGCACGACGGCGGGCCGCGCGGGATTCGACGAGAGGCGACGCGCCGGGTCGGGCAGACGGCCGGCCGGGTACGACGGATCGGGCTCGGGCCGTGCGGAGTTCATGGGCATTCTGGGTCCCCCCTCGGTTCAGGCGTCCCGCCATTATGGTCGGGGGAAGCGGAGTCGGGGGACGGCCGCTTCCCCCGACGAGGACCGAACCCCAAAGTCCACGCCGCGTCAGGGGGGCGCACGGCGCGGACCCCGCAGTGAGGCCCTGGTCCGGGCCCGGGAATTCCTGCCAGATCCACTGGGCCACTCACTCATGGTGCTCCCCCGAAGCGTCTCAACAGGCCGACGAAGGGCCTCCTTTGGCGGGCCTTTGGTCCATAAAGTCCGGATCAGTACCCCGGTTCCACCGCCGTCGCGGCTCCCGCGCTCGAACACGTGTGGTTACACTCACCCGACTGCAACCGGGAACTGCCGGGACTGCCGTAGGGGACTGCCGTAGGGGAGACGGGACTGATGGCACAGGCGAAGAAGATCGCGATGTACCTGATCATCGTCTTCGTGCTGTACACGATCATCACGTCCCCACAACGGGCCGCCGACCTGGTCCAGATAGGCTTCGAGGGCATCTCGTCCGCCGCCCAGGGCGTCGGCGAGTTCATGACCCAGCTGATCAACTAGGGGTCCGCCGCCCCGCCGGGCGGCCCCCGGTGATCACCCTTCGTACGGAGGCCCCCGTGATCCGCCACCTGGTCCTGTTCAAGCTCAATGACGGCGTCGCCCGCGACGACGAGCGGGTGCGAGCCGGCGTCCACGCGTTCGAGGTCCTCAAGGACGAGATCCCGGAAGTGGAGTTCTGGGAGTGCGCCTGGAACATCACCGACCGCCCGATCGCCTACGACTACGCGATCAACGCGGCCGTGGCCGACGCGGACGCCCTCAAGCGCTACCTGGAGCACCCGGCCCACCAGGCAGCCGCCGCCCAGTGGCGCGAATTCGCCACCTGGGTGATCGCCGACTACGAATTCTGAGCCGCGCACTTCCCCGTACGCCGTACGCCGAGCCCCTCGCCCCACCGGGCGGGGGGCTTTGCCGTACCCCACCCCGGGTACACCACCCGCCCGCCCCGCGCGCCTCCCCCAAGGCCCGCTCAGACCACCCAACTCTCTGTTCAACACGGTGTTATGAGGTCCTTGCGCACCGTGCACCTGTCTTGTAATGCTATGACCGCTTTTGCCGGATTCATGCACTGTGAGCACCGTGAAAGGGTGGCGTGACCGTGACGGCCCGTACTGCGCCCAAGGCTCCATCCCGCGAGAGCCGTAGCGCGGACACGCGGGCGCTCACACAAGTGCTGTTCGCCGAGCTGGCGGACCTGGAGCCCGGCACCCCCGAGCACACCCGCGTCCGCGCCGCACTGATCGAGGCCAACCTGCCGCTGGTCCGCTACGCCGCGGCGCGCTTCCGCAGCCGCAACGAGCCGATGGAGGACGTCATCCAGGTCGGCACGATCGGTCTGATCAATGCGATCGACCGGTTCGATCCGGACCGGGGTGTGCAGTTCCCGACCTTCGCGATGCCCACCGTCGTCGGCGAGATCAAACGCTACTTTCGAGACAATGTCCGTACGGTCCATGTGCCGCGCCGCCTCCACGAGCTGTGGGTGCAGGTCAACGGCGCCACCGAGGATCTGACGGTGCTGCACGGGCGTTCCCCCACCACCGCCGAGATCGCCGAGCGGCTGAAGATCGGCGAGGACGAGGTGCTGGCCTGCCTGCGGGCCGGGCGGTCGTACCACGCCACTTCACTGGAGGCCGCACAGGAGGGCGACGGCCTCCCCGGCCTGCTGGACCGCCTCGGCTACGAGGACCCCGAGCTGGCCGGCGTCGAGCACCGCGACCTCGTGCGCCACCTCCTCGTCCAGCTTCCCGAACGCGAGCAACGGATCCTTCTGCTGCGTTACTACAGCAATCTGACGCAGTCACAGATCAGTGCCGAACTGGGGGTGTCGCAGATGCATGTGTCGCGGCTACTCTCGCGGAGCTTCGCCCGCCTGCGATCCGCAAACAGGATCGACACATAACCGGGACGGACGACCCGTTCCTGCGCAGATATGTCGACATGGCGCTACAGCGTGTTGCCGACATGTGACATTCTGCAGGAACCGCGTTTGCCGTAGCGCTGCCTCCGGTATTCAGGTGGAGGTATCACTCCTCGGTCCGCCCCGGGCCGGGGACGCCGCAGCGACCCGTCCGCGACCTCAAGGGGGTGGCATGTCCGTAGAACTGGGCAGCTCGAAGGTGCTCTCCGCGATTCCCGCGCCTGCACCGCACGTGCACGACGACGACGCCATCAACACCCGCACGCTCTCCCGCTCCCTGTTCCTGCGGCTGGCCTCGCTCGACAAGGACTGCGCGGAGCGTACGTACGTCCGTGACACGCTCATCGAGCTCAACCTCCCGCTCGTGCGCTACGCGGCGGCCCGCTTCCGCAGCCGCAACGAGCCGATGGAGGACATCGTCCAGGTCGGCACGATCGGCCTGATCAAGGCGATCGACCGTTTCGACTGCGAACGCGGGGTGGAATTCCCGACGTTCGCGATGCCGACCGTCGTCGGCGAGATCAAGCGCTTCTTCCGCGACACATCATGGTCGGTGCGGGTCCCGCGCCGGCTCCAGGAGCTCCGGCTCGCCCTCACCAAGGCCAGCGACGAGCTCTCGCAGAAGCTGGACCGCTCCCCGACGGTCCCCGAACTGGCCCTGTGCCTGGGGGTGTCGGAGGAGGACGTGGTCGACGGCCTGGCCGTCGGCAACGCCTACACCGCCTCCTCGCTCGACTCCCCCTCGCCCGAGGACGACGGCGGCGAGGGCTCCCTGGCGGACCGCCTGGGCTACGAGGACAGCGCCCTGGAGGGCGTGGAGTACCGCGAGTCCCTCAAGCCCCTGCTGGCCAAACTCCCGGCCCGTGAGCGCCAGATCATCATGTTGCGCTTCTTCGCCAACATGACGCAGTCCCAGATCGGCGAGGAGGTCGGCATCTCCCAGATGCACGTCTCCCGTCTGCTGACCCGCACCCTGGCGCAGCTGCGCGAGGGTCTGATCTCCGACTGAGGAACGGTCCGCCGAGGGGCAGCCGTCAGATGCTCCGCGCCGCTCGGCGGACAGTTGCAGGACTTTCGCAGACAGCTGCAGGACCTTCGCGGGGCAACCCGTAGAGCTGACGCATCCTCGACCTTTACAGCTGACGCATCGTCAGCAACACTGTCCCGATGCGACGGACGACAACGACCTACGCCTCCGCCTCGGCGGCCGTGCTGTGTCTGGGTGTCCTGCTCACCGGCTGCGCAGGCGCGGCCGAAGAGGGCTATGTCGCGGTGGGCGCGGCAGGCCCCGGCGACGGGCGCGCGCCGGCCGGGCCCGTACCGCCGCGAGGCGGCGTGGTACTGACCCCGCTGGACGGCCATGAGGCCCCCAAGGCCCGGGGAACCCGCAGCGGCGACAGCACCGGCGGCGACGCCACGCGCTCCGGCCGCCCGGCTCCCACCCCCGGCGGCTCCCCCGGCCCCTCCGGTTCCGCCGCACCGCCTCCTGTCTCCGGCACGGACGGCACGGTCTCGCCCAACTCGCCCTCCCCATCGGGCACATCCACGCCACCGCACGGCTCTCCCGCGCCCAGGCCGCCCTCGCCCACCGTCCCCGCCGGCCCGGCCGCCCCCGCCGGCCTCCTCGTGGGCAAGCCGGTCCTCGCCGACACCGACGTCCGCTGGTGCGAGAAGGTGCGCATCGACTTCCTCAACACCGGTGACCGCCCCGTCACCTCCGGCACGGTCACCTTCGGCGCCCACGTCATCGGCGCGCTCGGCATCGACTGGGCGACGATCACCTCCAGCCACCGGCTCCCGCTGCCGCTCGCCCCCGGCCGGCGGAGGACCGGCAGCTGGCGGGTGTGCGTCGACGCCTGGCGGGTGCCGGCGGGCATGCATCTCGACACCAAGGACGTGGCCTTCGCCTGGAAGTGACCGCGAGCGTTCCGGTGGGGACCAGCGGGAACGGGTGCGGGCCGGTGCGGAGCGGTGGGCGTGCCGCACCGGCCGGTCGCACCCGTTCGGCGAACACCGATGACTTCCGCGCGCCGCCACGGTCAATACACACAGTGGCCCGTCCCGACACGAGGCCGGCCCGCAGACGACGCCAGGAGAGCGCCATGCCCAAGATCACGCCCAACCTCTGGTTCGACACCCAGGGCAAGGAGGCCGCCGAGTTCTACTGCTCGGTGTTCCCGAACTCGAGGATCAAGAACGTCACCCACTACAACGAGGCGGGCCCGCGCCCGGCCGGCACCGTACTGACCGTGGAGTTCGAGCTCGACGGCCAGGAGTACATCGCCATCAACGGCGGCCCGGAGTTCACCTTCACCGAGGCGGTCTCGCTGATGGTCGACTGCGCCGACCAGGACGAGATCGACTACTACTGGGCCAAGCTCCCCGAGGGCGGCGAGGAGGGCCCCTGTGGCTGGCTGAAGGACAAGTACGGCCTGTCCTGGCAGGTCGCACCCGGCGGTATGGCGGAGATGCTCAACGACCCGGACCAGGAGCGCGCGGCCCGCGCCATGAAGGCCATGTTCGGCATGAAGAAGATCGACATCGCGGCGCTGCGGGCGGCGGCGGACGCGGCCTACTAGGCCCATCCGACCTGACCCATCGGACACGCCCTGGGTGTCTGCCGGGAGTTCCACGTCAGCGGTGTCCCGGGGCTCCCGGCCCCGTGCCTGCGGTGTGTGGAGGCTTCCAGCCCCAGGCGGTGATCATCCCGGGGGCGAGACCGGCGGTCTCCGGGGACGACAGATCGCGCAGGGCCCGGTCGATCTGCGCGTCGTCCACCCGCCCCGTCGCCAGCATGGCCGCCCGCGACCGCTCCCAGGTGTCGGCCCAGAAGCGGCTGACCGGGCTGCCGGGGACCAGCGGGGGGACGTGGATCTCGGCGGCCACGGACCGCAGGCCCTCCTCCAGCAGGAGCCGGGGGTAGTCCGGCACCCAGGAGATGTCCGTACCGATGGTCTCCCGCAACCCCTGCCACATCGCCCGCATCACGGCGGTGTACGGGGAGGCCGGCGCGTCGGCGGTGGTCAGGTCGACGGCGTCGCTGAGCACCAGCACACCACCGGGGGCCAGCAGTGAACCGAGCACGGAGATCAGGCGGCGCCAGGACCGCAGATGCATCAGCACGAAGCGGGCGTGCACGAGGTGGAACCGGCCCGGGTCGAAGCCCGGCGCCGTGATGTCGGCGGTCTGCGCCACCAGTCCCGGGGTCTGGTCGCCGGCGAGGAACCGGGTGTCGCGGTCCACGGCGAGGACGGACGTGACACCCGCCGACTCCAGCAGCCACCGCGCGAGGGTGCCGGTCCCCGCGCCCACGTCCAGGCAGTGCCAGCCGGGGCCGACGCCCAGCGCCGTCAGCCGCGCGGCGCTCACCTCGTCATAGGCGAGCGCTCCCAGATCGATGCGCTCGGCCTCGCCGCTCTCCCCCGGACGGAACACCTCTTCGCCGTAGCGCCCGGAATCCGTACGCCGCACATTGCCAGTATGAGCCCGCTTGCCGCGGCTACGTCGACCTGCGAAGTGGCCGATTCAGCACGACGCAAGCAGCGCGTCCAGGGCCCGGTCGAGGGCGCGCAACAGCGCTTCCCGGTCGTCGGGCGCGTACAGCAGCCGCAGTGCCAGCCCGTCGCAGAGCGCGATCACGCCATCGGCGAGAGCCAGGCAGTCGTCGGCCGGGGCCGGGCCGCTGCCGTGGCCGACGGATGCCAACCAGTCGGCGAGGAGCGCGCGGACGTCCTGGTCGACCTGTCGGCGGATCGCACCGAGTCCGGGATGGTGGGCCGCGCGGGCGGCGAACGCCAGCTGCGCGGCGGCCTCGGCCCGGCGTTCCGCGTCGACGGGGAGGGTGGCGAGGACGAGTGCGCGGAGCGCCTCGCGCGGCGGGAGGCCGAAGTCGACAGCGGCCATCCGCTCCTCGATGCGCTCGCCGACCAGTTCTGCGGCGAAGGTCAGCATCTCGTCCTTGGTACGGAAGTACTTCTGGACGGCTCCCGGGGACCGGCCGCTCGCGGCGGCCACCGTGCGCACGCTGACCTCGTCCAGCCCCTGCTCGGAGGCGAGGCGCAGCACGGCGGCGCCGATCTGTCGCCGCTGTTCGTCGCGGTCCACGGTCTTGGGCACGCTGCGCGGCTCCTCGCTTCGCAATCCGTCCGGGTCCTTCCGCCGTCAGGATACGCTCGTATTCTTTTTGAGATACGGTCGTATCTCAAAGATCGGCCGGGGCATGCGGAAACCGGCCGAGGCGAAAGGGGACACGGTGAACGATCGTCTTGATCCCTCCGTCCGGATCGCGGACCGCGAGCGTGACGGGGCGCTGGAACTGCGCGAATGGCTGGAGGAGTGGCGCTACTGGCTCGGCGGCGCGGTGATCATGTCAGCGATCTGGGGCGCGAACTGCGTCCGCAAGCACGAACTGACGTATTACTGGCCCTTGCTGCCGCTGGGTGTCTGGGCGGCCGTGCTGGTCGCTCTCGCGGTGTGGCCGCGCGGCGAGGGAGAGGACGGAGAGAAGGGTGGCTCGTAGCAGCCCCCACCACCCGCCAGTTGAAGAGGCCCGCCCCCCTTGGCGCCGGGAGTCGGCGGAGCCGCAACCCTGGGCGGGGCAGGGCGGGCAGCGGTGCTCGATCTCGTCACCGCGTTGCCCGGCGGAGGAGCGACCGTGTCCGCCGGTGAACTCCGCTTCTGTGTCCACAGGTTGTGTGAAGCGCTGCGGGAAGCACGACGGGTCGCCGAGAGCAGGGGCGGTCGACTCGCGTAGCGGGCAGGCGTGCGGGCCCAAGAATCAGGGGCCCGGCATGGCAGTGCCGGGCCCCGTACGCGTGAAGACGGCTGGGTCAGGACTCGTTACGACAGCGCCAGCCAGGCCGCACCCGCGACGACGAGGATGGCGACGATCACGCCGAGGATGACGCCCACTCGGGGACCCGCCGACTGCTGGGGAGCAGGGGCCCGGCGGCCGCCGGCCTGGGGGGTGCCGCCCTCGTCCACGAAGGCCCGGAACATCTGCGTGCTGCCCGCCGGGTCGTAGTTGCCGCCGGCCTGGTTCTGCGGGTTGGTCGCCATGGGGAAGGACCCTAGCGAACCGGTGCTGCGGGGGCACCCCTGGGTCGCGTACGAAACGACCGCCGCATGCCGTCTCACCGCGCGGCGAAGGTGAGCAGGTCTCCGGGCTGGCAGTTCAGTTCGCGGCAGATGGCACTGAGTGTGCTGAAGCGGATCGCTTTGGCCCGGTCGTTCTTCAGGATGGAGAGGTTGGCGACGGTCACCCCGACCCGTGCGGCCAGTTCGGCCAGGGTCATTCCGCGTTCGTCCAGCAGGCGGGCCAGGTGGCACTCGATCTGATGCGCCTCCTCCGGTGGCATCAGACCAGCCCTTCGGTGTCGGCGCGCAGGCGGGTGCCGTTGCGGAACGCTCCGGCCGCGGCGCCGACGAGGACCGCCAGGAACACGGGCTCGACCGCATAGTCCTTGGCGGGTGAGACCGCCTGTGCCAGTGCCATCGCTTCTCCATGGACCAGGAGGTTCGTGGTCATCATGTCCAGCAACGGTACGACAGTGCCCATCAGGACGAGGGCGACGGCGACGACGGTCAGGCACCGGGTGTTCTCGGGCACGAAGAAGTCGCCGTCCCGGAACGTACGGGCCATGTGCAGCAGCACCATCAGGATCACGACGACCAGCAGGCCGCCCGCGATGTCCGGGAGGGCCAGGAGCACGCGCTGCCCCAGGCCGGGGGCGTGGAAGGTCAGCTGGGCGCGGTCGGTGCCCTGCAGCGTCACGGGTCCGGACGCGGTGGCGCCGGACAGGTGCGCGGCGGCGTCGACCCGCACCTCGCGGGAGGCCACGGGCGGCAGCGGGCCGGTCACCCCCAGGATCGGGATGAGGACCTGCAAGAGCCCCACCAGCAGCAGGGCCAGCCCCAGGACCAGCTCCAGCACGTGCTCCATTGCCCGTGTCCACCAGGACGCGTCATTCATGTTCCTGCTCCCCCTCCGGGACCGTATCGTTTTTCGATGTTATCGATAATCGATACGGTCCCGTCAAGCGGGTGGCGGGGGTCGTGAAGCGCGCCACAAGATGACCGAAAAGCGCAGGGCGGGCGCCCCCTGCTCGACCTGCGGCTTTATGTGGGTCATGGGGAGCCGTTGACCAATGCCCGGTCCAGACTTTTCGCCCCTTTTAAGTGCGGGGACCTCGAATCGTTTGCCTTCAGCAACCAACATTGCGTACAGTCGCATGGTTGCCTCAAGCAACAAAGATGTGCGAGAGGTCCGACGGACGCGTGGAGGAGCCGATGGCCGCTCAGAGTCAGTACGAGGAGCTGGCCAGGCAACTCAGCGCCATCGGCGCCGTCAAGCGCGAGATGGGGCGGATGCTGCCCCAGGACTGCCCGCCCGCCTCGGCCGGCGTGCTCACCCTCCTCGACCGGCACGGCGAGATGCGGATGAGCCAGCTCGCCGAGCTGCTCGCCATCGACATGTCGGTGACCAGCCGGCACGTCGCGCACGTCTGCGAGCGCGGCTGGGTCGAGCGCAAGCCCGACCCGGCGGACAAGCGCTCGCGGCTGCTGCGCCTGACCCCGAGCGGACGGGAGCTCCTGGAGGAGCTCGCCGAGCGCTACACGGCAGCACTCGCCCGGTACTTGGGTGACTGGACCGACACCGACGTCGGGCACCTCATCGAACTGCTCGCCAGGCTCCGCACGAGCTTCGGCGACTGCCGCACCCGGGCCCACCACGACTTCACCACCCGTACACCCGCAGGATGAAAAGGAACCACATGGCTACGACCACACCGGCAGGTGTGCGGGGCGGCCACGCCAAGCACGGAGGGGGCGGACACAGCACCTCCAGCGGGGCGCCCATGACGCACCGCCAGATAATGGAGGCGCTGTCCGGGCTGCTGCTCGGCATGTTCGTCGCCATTCTTTCGTCGACGATCGTCTCGAACGCGCTGCCCGAGATCATTCACGATCTGGACGGCGGGCAGAGCGCCTACACCTGGGTGGTCACCGCCGCGCTGCTGGCGATGACGGCGAGCACGCCCCTGTGGGGCAAGCTCTCCGACCTGTTCAGCAAGAAGCTGCTGGTGCAGTTCGCGCTGGTGATCTATGTCGCGGGCTCGGTCGTCGCCGGCCTGTCGCAGAACACCGGCATGCTGATCGCCTGCCGTGTGGTGCAGGGCATCGGCGTGGGCGGTCTGTCGGCGCTGGCCCAGATCGTGATGGCCGCGATGATCTCACCGCGTGAGCGCGGTCGTTACAGCGGCTACCTCGGCGCGGTCTTCGCCGTCGCCACCGTCGGCGGTCCGCTGCTCGGTGGCGTCATCACCGACACCAGCTGGCTCGGCTGGCGCTGGTGCTTCTACGTCGGCGTACCGTTCGCGGTCATCGCGCTGATCGTGCTGCAGAAGACCCTGAAGCTGCCCGTCGTCCGGCGCGAGGGCGTCAAGGTCGACTGGGCGGGCGCCTTCTTCATCAGCGCGGCGGTCTCGCTGCTGCTGGTGTGGGTGACGCTGGCCGGTGACAAGTACGACTGGATGTCGTGGCAGACCGCCGCGATGGTCGGCGGCGCGGTCGTGCTCGGCGCGATCTTCGTCTTCGTCGAGTCCAAGGCCAAGGAGCCGATCATCCCGTTGCGGCTGTTCCGCAACAAGACGATCACCCTGGCGTCGCTGGCCTCGCTGTTCGTCGGTATCGCGATGTTCGCCGGCACCGTGTTCTTCAGCCAGTACTTCCAGCTGGCGCGCGGCAAGTCGCCGACGATGTCCGGCGTGATGACCATCCCCATGATCGGCGGGCTGTTCATCTCCTCGACCGTCTCGGGCCAGATCATCACCAAGACCGGCAAGTGGAAGGCCTGGCTGGTCAGCGGCGGTGTGCTGGTGACCGCGGGCCTGGGTCTGCTGGGCACCATCCGCTACGACACCGAGTACTGGCACATCGCGATCTTCATGGCCCTGATGGGCCTGGGCATCGGCATGATGATGCAGAACCTGGTGCTGGCCACGCAGAACCAGGTCGCTCCCGAGGACCTCGGTTCCGCCTCGTCCGTCGTGACCTTCTTCCGTTCCCTCGGCGGTGCGGTGGGTGTCTCGGCCCTCGGTGCGGTGCTGGCCAACCGCGTCACCCACTACGTCAAGGACGGCCTGGCCGAACTCGGGCCCAAGGCCGCCAAGGCCGCCGCGCACGGCGCCGGCAACAGCGGCGGCGGCATCCCGGACCTGGACGCCCTCCCGGCGCCGCTGCGCACCGTCATGGAGAGCGCCTACGGCCACGGCGTCGCCGACGTCTTCCTGTACGCGGCGCCCTGCGCGCTGCTCGCCTTCCTCTTCACCCTGTTCATCAAGGAGGTCGCGTTGAAGACCCGGGGCGGACTGTCCCAGAGCGCCGAGAGCGAGGCCGCCGCGTCGGACGCCGCCGTTCCTGCCCAGGCCGCCGCGCCGGCACCGGCCGCCGACCGCGAGCCCGCGCTGGTGGGCGCCCCGCTCACCTCGGACGACGACGCCCACACCCCGTCCTGGGCGCAGCCCGCCGCCGCGCCGGCCACTCAGCCGCTCCAGGCCTTCGCCTCCGCCGGCGGCTCCGACGCCACCCCGGCCGGCCCGTCGGTGCACGGCTTCGTCCGCAACGCGGAGGGCAGCCCCGTGCCGCGCTCCGCGGTGACGCTGATCTCGCTCAGCGGGCGCCAGCTGGCCCGCGCGGTCGCCCAGGCCAACGGCTCCTACGCGCTCAGCGCCCCCGGCGCCGGCTCGTATGTGCTGATCGCCGCGGCCGACGGGCACCAGCCGCAGGCGTCCACGGTCGTCGTCGGCGACCAGCCCTACGGCTACGACATCCTGCTCAGCGGCACCAGCGGCCTCGCCGGCCAGGTCCGCGCCGCGGTCACCGGCGAGCCGGTCGACGGTGCGATGGTCGTCGTCACCGACGTCCGCGGTGAGGTGCTGGCCACCGGAAAGACCGGCGCCGAGGGTTACTTCGCCTTCGACGAGCTGGCGCCGGGGACCTTCACCGTCGCCGTGAACGCCGCCGGTCACCGCCCGTCCGCGCTGCCGGTCGAGGTCGGCGGGCAGGGCACGACCCGCATCGAGGTGGAGCTGCTGTCCGGGGCCCGGGTGCAGGGCGTCGTGCGCGCCGGTGCCGACCGCCGGCCGCTGACGGACGCGCGGGTCACGCTGGTGGACGCGGCGGGCAACGTCGTGGCCACCTCGACGACCGGGGAGGACGGCGCGTACGCCTTCACCGACCTGGACGCCGGCGACTACACGGTGATCGCGAGCGGCTACCCACCGGTCGCCAACGGCCTCTCGGTCGACGCACGCGGGGTCGACGGCTACGACGTCGAGCTCGCGCACCCAGGGGACTGACCCCGAAGAAGCCCCCGGAGGACCACCTTCGGGGCGGCAAGACCCCGGCCCGGGGCGCGCGTTGAGCGGAGACGCGCCCCGGACCGGACACCAGGGCTCCGGCGGCGGCGCTGCGCACAGGCAGGGGACGGCCTGCACGCCGCCGTCCGGAGCCCGACACTCGGCCCCCCATGAGCAGGGGAGACCCCAGACCAGGCAACAAACGGGAGAGGCAATGCATTCGACGGGCGCGGGAGCTGCGGGCGTAAGGGCGCAGGTCCGCACACGGGACGGCTGGGCGGTCCAGCACGCCGTACTGACCGTCACCGACATGACGGGCGCACAGGTGCTGCGCGCGGCGGCGGACGAGGAAGGCGCCATCCGCAGCGGGCAGCCGCTGCCCGCCGGCCCGTACACGGTTATCGTGACGGCCGTCGGCTACGCGCCGGTCGCCTCCAGCGCGATCGTGACGGCGAGCGGCCGGATGGACGTGGGCAGCGTCGTGCTGGCCCGGCAGGGCGGGGCCGAGCTGCCGCCGCCCGGACCGTGGACCATCGACCCGATGCACTCGACGGTGGCCGCGGTCGCCCAGCACCTGGGCATCTCCAGCGTGCACGGCCGGTTCACCGAGTTCAGCGGCCGGATCGAGATCGCCGAGGACCTGGCGGAGTCGCGGGTCGAGGCCGCGATCAAGGCCTCCTCGATCGACACCGGCAACGGCATGCGCGACGGCCATCTGCGCTCCGAGGACTTCCTCGACGTCGAGGAGCACCCGGAGATCACCTACCGCAGTTCGGGCCTGCGGCCGGCCGGCCCGGACCGCTGGACGGTCCACGGCGAGCTGGCGCTGCACGGCGTCGTACGGCCGGTGGACCTCGAACTGAGCTACCTCGGCACCGGTCCCGACCCGTGGGGCGGGGTGCGCGCCGCCTTCCGCGCCACCGCCGAGCTGCGCCGCGAGGACTTCAAGATGAACTACAACCAGGTCGTGGCGGCCGGCATCGCGGCGATCGGGACGACGTTGAAGGTGGAGCTGGACATCCAGGCGGTGCAGGGCGAGACGCTGCCGATGGGGTGAGGCGCGGCGGGCGGGCCGGCGCGCCCGTGGTCGCTGTCCGCGCGCGACCCGTCAGCGGCGCCGGCGGGCGTTGAGCCGGGCGGCCTGGCGCGTCAGGTAGTCGCGTTCGGCGAGGTTGGGTGCCTTCCGGGCCGCCTCGGCGTACAGCCGGGCCGCCGTCGCCGGGTCGCCGTCGCGCTCGTGGAGGTACGCCGCCACCGCGGCGTGGCGGGGGACGGAGTATCCCCTGCTCGACGAGCTCGGGGAAGAGTCCTCCAGCGCCGCGAGCGCCGCCAGGCCGGCGCGCGGGCCGTCGGCCTCACCGACGGCGACCGCGCGGTTGAGCCGGACGACCGGGCTGTCGGTCAGGCGCATGAGCTCGTCGTACCACTCGACGATCTGCACCCAGTCGGTCTCCTCGGCGGTGGGCGCGTCGGCGTGCAGCGCCGCGATGGCGGCCTGGGCCTGGAACTCGCCCAGCCGGTCGCGGGCGAGGGCCGCCTGCAGGATCCCGACGCCCTCGGCGATCGCGGCGGTGTCCCACCGGCCGCGGTCCTGCTCGGCGAGCGGCACCAGGCTGCCGTCGGGTGCGGTCCGGGTGGCGCGCCGGGCGTGGTGGAGCAGCATGAGGGCGAGCAGCCCCGCCACTTCGGGGTGGTCGACCTGGGCCGCGAGCTGCCGGGTGAGCCGGATGGCCTCGGCGGCCAGGTCGACGTCGCCGGAGTAGCCCTCGTTGAAGACCAGGTAGAGGACGCGCAGCACGGTGGCGACGTCGCCGGGCCGGTCCAGGCGCACGCCGGAGACGGTGCGCTTGGCCCGGCTGATGCGCTGCGCCATGGTCGCCTCGGGCACCAGGTAGGCCTGGGCGATCTGGCGGGTGGTCAGGCCGCCGACGGCGCGCAGCGTGAGCGCGACCGCGGAGGACGGCGACAGCGACGGGTGGGCGCACAGGAAGTAGAGCTGGAGCGTGTCGTCCGCCGAGGGCGCGGGCCCGGGGGCCGGCTCCTGGTCGACGCGGTCCTCGCGCCGGCGGCGGGCGGTGTCGGCGCGGGTGGCGTCGAGGAACCTGCGCCAGGCCACGGTGACCAGCCAGCCCTTCGCATCCCTCGGAGGGTCGGCCGGCCAGACGCGGACCGCCTCGACCAGGGCGTCCTGCACGGCGTCCTCGGCCGCCGCGAAGTCGGCTCCGCGGTGGACGAGGACGGCGAGCACGCTCGGGGTGAGGCTCCGGAGCAGGGCCTCATCCATGGAAGGCGCACTCCGAGATGGTGGGCGGCGCGGTCAGGAACGGGCGCACCTCCAGCCACTCGTGGATCGGCTTCCCGCCCGCCCCGGGGGCGGCCGACAGCTCCCCGGCCAGCTCGACGGCGCGCTCGTGGCTGTCGACGTCGATCACCATCCAGCCGGCGATGAGGTCCTTGGTCTCGGCGAAGGGGCCGTCGGTGACCGGCGGGCGCCCCTCGCCGTCGTACCGGACCCAGGTCCCCTCGGGGGCGAGCGCCTGTCCGTCGACGAACTCACCGGTCTTCTCCAGCCTGGCCGCGAAGTCCTGCATGTACTGCACATGCGCCGAGATCTCCTCGGGCGTCCACTGGTCCATGGGCACGTCGTTCACCGCAGCCGGAGCGCCGCGGTAGTGCTTGAGCAGCAAGTACTTGGCCATGATGCTTCTCCTCGGTGCTGGTGCGACCCATTGTGGTCGCGTTCACCTCGGGGACGGAGCCGGTCACGGGTTCTCGACATCGCCGCCGGAATTTTTTTCGGGCTCTCGTGTGGAGCGGTCGGGTGGACTGTCCCGTGGGGCGGTCGGGTGGGCTGTCCCGTGGGGCGGTCGGATGGGGCGGTCGTGGATGCGCGCCGATCCACGAAGCGCCCTTTTCGACCCACATCGAAAAGATGGCGCATCCCCGGCGCCCCGGACAGACTCCATGTCGCGAGGTCGATCCCACTCGACCAGCGACGAACCCACTCGACCAGCAAACGGGGGAGAACCATGCGAAGGATCATGAAGACGGCCGCGGCGCTCACATTCGCCGTCGGCGCCCTGGCCACGGTCGGCGCGGCCGGCGCCCAGGCGGCACCGGCGGGCGCCTCGCACGGCTGCCCGTCCGGCGCCGTGTGCGTCTACCCGCAGAACGCGGGGTGAAACGGCGACCGTCCGTCCCACGTGTACTACAGCTACGGCGCCCACAACCTCAGCGGCCAGGTCGGGCGGCACTACGTCTTCAACAACCAGACCGGTGGCGCCAAGGCACGCACCTGCACCGGCTACAACGGCACCGGCGACTGCCAGGGCTTCATGGACCCGGGCTACTACGTGGACAAGGACCTGACGCCGATCAACTCGATCGTCCTCGTCCGGCCCTGACCGTCCACCGCACGCGCTCCGCGGTTTCGCGGTTTCGCGGTTTCGCGGTTTCCGCCGGGCCGGGCCTCCTACCCGGGGCCCGGCCCGAGGTCGTCGCCCCGGTCCCGCAGCGCCTCGATCCCGGCGATCTGCAGATCCAGCGCGAAGGCGAAGTCCCGGTCGCGCATGTCCCGCACGGTGGACCCGCCGCGGGCCTCCATGACCTTGGTGGAGTTCTCCATCGTCTCCGCGAACTCAGGACGGCCCTGGACCGCGGACATCACCTGCTGGAAGTACTCGTCGACGGGCAACCCCGCCTCCGCGCAGCGGGCGTCGAACAGGCCCTCGATGGTGGCGAAGCCGTAGACGAACTGGAAGACGGCGGACAGCCCGCCGGTGATCTGTTCCAGGGACAGCCCGCTCTCCTTCATCACCCGCATGGTGGCGTTGGAGAAGGCGATGGAGTGCGGGCCGATGTTGATGTACGTGCCCAGCAGCCGGACCACCCAGGGGTGGCCGGTCAGCAGGGCGCGGTATTCGCCGGCCAGTGAGCGCAGGTGGTCGCGCCAGTCGCGGTCCGCGGCGTCCTCGTCCGGCATCCGCATCTCGCCCATGACGCTGTCCAGGGCGAGTTCCAGCAGGTCGTCCTTGGTGTCGACGTACCAGTAGACGGACATCGCGGTGACGCCCAGCTCGGCGGCGAGCCGACGCATCGAGAACTTCGCCAGGCCCTCGGTGTCCAGCAGCCGGACCGTGGTCGCGACGATCTTGTCGAGGCCGAGTCCGGCCGGCTGGTCCGCCTTCCGTTTGAGCGGGGGCCGTTCGGTCAGCCAGACGCTGCTCGGCCGCTTTCTGGCGCGGCCGTCCGTCGCTGCCATGGCGCCCCTCCTTGTTCCTGAGCGTCGTCGGTGCCGGTCCCGGCGGGAGTCCTTGCCGACGGGGTGGCTGGGTGTCTGGGTGTCCGGGTGTCCGGGTGTCCGGGTTGCTGTGTCGGTGTCGTGGCCGGTGAACGGTGCGCACGGGTGCCGTCCGGGCGTCGTCCGGGTCTTTTGGGGGTCGTCCCGGTTTCCCCGGCCGTCTCCGGCAGCCTCCGAGTGTCGCCCAGGTGCTGCGGACCGCCCGTACGCGCCGTTCACGATCACGTACACCGTCGATGCTATTCGGCCGCGGCGGCGGCCGGCTCCGGGCCGGTGGCCGCCCCCGGTGCCGTCGGCTGCTGGGCGGTGCGCTCCGCCCGGCGCAGCAGTACGGCCGCGAGCAGTCCGCCGAGGAACACCGCGGTCGCGCCGACCAGCTGGCTGGTGCCGATGCCGGAGGCGAACGCGTCCTGGACGGCGGAGCGTTCGGCGTCGGTACGGGTCCGGTCGAGGGCGGCGGGCAGCGAGCCGGCGCCCGCGGCGACCAGTGGGAGCAGGGCCACGAAGCGGGAGTTGAGGACCGCGCCGAGGACGGCGACGCCCAGGCCCTGGCCGAACTCCATCAGCGTGCCGTTGACGCCGGCGCCCACTCCGGCCTTCGCCGGCGGGATGGCGGACATGATGGCGTTGGCCATCGTCGGCATGGCGAGCGCGACACCGATGCCCATCACGATCAGGCCGGTCAGCATGCCGCCGTAGCTGTGGCCGCCGAGCAGGGAGATGGCGGCGAGGCCGGCCGCGAGCAGGGACATGCCGGAGACGATCATTCCGGGGGTGCCGAACTTGGGCAGCAGGCGGGCGCTCAGGCCGGTGAAGTTGATCAGGATGACGGTGACGGCGAGCGGCGCCATCCGCAGCCCCGCGTCCAACGGACCGTAGCCGAGCACCAGTTGGAGGTGCTGGGTGAGCAGGAACATCGAACCGCCCATGCCGAAGGCGACGAGGATGCCGCCGGAGACGGCACCGATGAAGCGGCGGTTCTGGAAGAAGTGCATGTCCAGCATGGGGTGCGGGACGTGCAGCTCCCATCCCGCGAAGAGGGCGAGCGCGGCGATGCCGATGGCGGCGGAGATCACCACCTGGCCGGACAGCCACCCCTCGACCGGTCCGGAGATGATCGCGAAGACCACTCCGACCATGCCGATCGTGGACAGCAGGGCGCCCAGCAGATCCGGGCGCTCACCGGCCCGGCTCTTGGACTCGGGGACGAGGGTGACGACGGCCACGAACGCGATGACCGCGACGGGGAGGTTGACCAGGAACAGCGAGCCCCACCAGAAGTGGTCGAGGAGTGCGCCGCCGATCAGCGGCCCGGCGGCGAAGCCCAGGGAGTTGACCGAGCTCCAGATGCCGATGGCCCGGGGGCGCTCCGCGTCGTCGAAGATCTGCATGACGACGGCGAGGGTGGTGGTCACCAGCAGCGCGCCGCCGACGCCCATGCCGGCGCGGGCGGCTATCAGCTGGCCGGGGGACTGGGCGAGTGCGGCACCGAGCGAGGCGACGCCGAAGAGCACCAGGCCGACGGCGAGCATCTTCTTGCGGCCGTAGCGGTCGGCGGAGTTGCCCGCGGTGAGCAGCAGGCCGGACTGGACCAGTGAATAGGCGTTGATCATCCACTGGACGTCGGCGGTGGTCGCGCCCAGGTCCTCGGTGAGGGAGGGGATCGCGACGTTGAGGACGGTGTTGTCGAGGATGACCGTGAGCTGCGCGATGCAGATGACGGCCAGGATCAGCCAGCGGGCGGAGTGCCGTCCCGTCGACTGCAGGGTGGTGGCTTCGGAGGCCACGGAGGTCATACGGGCTCCCTGTACGGTGCGAGCGGATGCTTTACACCGTACAGGGAGAGTTATACGCCGTACAATTGAATTATTGCCCGACCACCTGGGGAGGGCTTTGCCAGGGGAGCCATCGGCCCCTTAGGGGAAGTCCCCGAGCGAGGCCCGCTGGAGCGTGCCCGACGGGTCAGACCCGGCCGTGCCCCATCGGAGGCGCCCTAGGCCTTCCGGGTCAGGTCGTAGAAGGTGGCGCTGCCGACGGTGACCTTCTTGAAGGTCTTCTCCACCCAGGAACTGATCTTCGACGAGCTGCCCTGGCCGCCTCCGGGGCCGCCGAAGCCGCCCCGTCCGCCACCGATGAAGTAGTGGATCCTCCCGTCCGCGACATACTTCTTGAACTGGGCGAGGGTCGGTGACGGGTCGCTCCCGTTGAAACCGCCGATCGCCATCACCGGCTTCTCGGTGGCGAGTTGGTGGCTCGCGGCATTCTGGGAGCCGACGGCCGCGGCGGCCCAGGTGTAGTCGTCCGCGTCCTTCTCCAGCAGGGCCTCGGCCTTGGCACTGACCTTGCTGCCGTTGAGCAGGCCGCCCATGCCGCCCATCCGGCCGGCGCCGCGCTCGCCCGTTCCGCCGATACGGCCGGGGAAGGCCTGCCCGCCCTGGCTCCGGCCCGGGGGGAGCGCCTGGCCTGCCGGGTTGCCCTGGCCCGGCCGGCCGGCTCCGGGCGCGCCGCCTGGGGCACCGCCTTGGGAGCGGCCCGGCAGGCCGTTGTTGCCTCCGTTGGCGTTGTTGCCCCCGTTGGCGTTGTTGCCTCCGTTGGCGTTGGCTCCGGCGTTGATACCGGGCCACATGCCGCGGCCGCGGCCACCGGGGAAGCCCCCGCCTCCAGGTCCGCCCATACCGCCCCGCACAGAAGGCCCGGCCGTGATGATCGAACCGCCCTTGGGTGTGTCGACCGTATCGAGCGTGTACGCCACCGGCCCGGCCAGCGCCGCCACCAGCCCCGCCCCGGCCGCGAGCACGGCGACCCGGCGGCCCGCCGGCACCGGCGCCTCACTCCGTACCGCCGCTCCCGCCCGCCGCAGCGGCACCAGCAGGCCCAGCGCCGCCATCGCCCCGAGCGCCAGCACCGTCCAGCGCAGCCACGGCAGCCAGTCCGGTGAACGGTCCAGCAGCACGTACGACCAGGCGGCGGTCACCGCGACCGTCGCGGCCAGCACGATCGAGGCGAACCGCCCGCCGCGCCGCCACAGCAGCGTCGCGCCCATCCCGACCAGCGCCGCGATGTACGGGGCCAGTGCGATGTTGTAGTACTGGTGGAAGATCCCGGACATGAAGCTGAAGGTCGTGAACGTCATCAGCAGCGCGCCGCCCCAGACCAGGAACTCCGCCCGCTGACCGGCCTGTTCGGCTTGTACGGCCTGTGCTGCCTGTGCTGCCTGTTCGGCTTGTACTGCCTGTTCGGCCTGTTCGGCGGCGCTCGTCCGGCGGGCCCGCCACAGCATGCACACCGCCACGACCAGCAGGATCAGCGCGGCGGGCAGCAGCCACGCGATCTGCCCGCCCATGTCGGCCGAGAAAAGCCGGGTGATGCCGGTCTCCCCCCATCCGCCTCCGCCGCCTCCGCCGGGGCGGGCGCCGCCCCCGCCGACGCTGCCGGTCTCGTCGCCGGTGATCCGCCCGAAGCCGTTGTAGCCGAAGGTCAGCTCCAGGAAGCTGTTGTGCTGCGAGCCGCCGATGTACGGGCGCGAGGCCGCCGGCCACAGCTCGACGACCGCCACCCACCAGCCGCCGGACACCACGATCGCCAGCCCGGCGAGCAGCAGCTGTCCGAGCCGCCGGCGCAGCGCGACCGGCGCACAGCAGGCATAGGCCACGGCGAGCGGCGGCAGGATCAGCCACGCCTGGAGCGTCTTGGTGAGGAATCCCAGCCCGAAGCAGACCCCGGCCAGCACCAGCCACTTCGTCCGGCCGTCCGCAAGCGCACGCAGCACGGCGGCGATCGCACAGACCATCAGGAGGCACAGCAGCGCATCGGGGTTGTTGAAGCGGAACATCAGCGCCGCCACCGGCGTCACCGCCAGCACCCCGCCCGCGAGCAGCCCGGCCCCCGCGCCGAACCGCCGCCGTACGGCCGCGTACAGCACGCCGACCGTCGCCACGCCCATCAGCGCCTCGGGTACCAGGATCGCCCAGGAACTGAGCCCGAAGAGCCGTACGGACAGCGCCATCGGCCACAGCGCGGCCGGCGGCTTGTCGACGGTGATGGAGTTCGCCGCGTCGGAGGAGCCGAAGAAGAACGCCTTCCAGCTCTCGCTGCCGGCCTGTACGGCGGCCGAGTAGAACTGGTTGGCGTACTCGGACGCGGACAGGCTCCACAGGTAGAGCACCGCCGTGACCAGCAACAACGCCAGCAGCGCGGGTCGCGCCCAGCGCGGATCCGTGGGGTGGCCGCGCAGGACCCGCGCGGGGGCGGACGGCGTGGGGGACGGGTGCCGGGTCATCGGGTGCTCCTGGGGGTGTCGTTCGTGTCGTGCCGGTCGAGCGACTCGTACCGGTCACGCGACTCGTGCCGGTCAAGCGGCGGGGTGACGTGGTCGTCCCCGCGTTCACGCTCCGGAAAGACCCAGGCGCGGAAGAGCAGGAACCGCAGCACCGTCGCCGCGAGGTTGGCCGCGACCAGCACCGCGAGTTCGGTGCCGTGCGAGGCGTTGCCGCTGGCGGCGTCGAGGGCGGCGAGCGAGCCGCTGGTCAGCGCCAGCCCGATGGCGAAGACCACCAGCCCCTGGGCCTGATGGCGCAGTGCCCGGTCCCGCCCCCGTACGCCGAAGGTCAGCCGCCGGTTGGCGGCGGTGTTGCCGACCGCCGACACCAACAGTGCGGCCGCGTTGGCCAGTTGGGGCCCCAGACCGAGCCGGAAGAGGGAGTACAGGGCGAGATAGCACAGCGTGCTGAGCCCGCCGACGACACAGAAGCCGACCAGCTGACGGGCCAGACCGCCGGGCACCCCGGACAGCTCGCGGTCCCGCGGGTCGTCCCCGAACGGCCGGGCCAGCCGGTCCAGCGGCAGCGCCCCGGTCGCCAGGGCCCGCCCCACCCGCCATACGCCCTTGAGGTCGTCCATGGCCGTCCGCACGATGTGCACGGTGCTGTCGGGGTCGTCGACCCAGTCCACCGGCACTTCGTGGATCCGCAGCCCGGCCCGCTCCGCGAGCACCAGCATCTCGGTGTCGAAGAACCACCCGGTGTCCTCGACCATCGGCAGCAGCCGTTCCGCCACGTCTCCCCGTATGGCCTTGAACCCGCACTGCGCGTCGGAGAAGCGCGCGGCGAGCGAGCCCCGCAGGATGAGGTTGTACGTACGGGAGATGAACTCCCGCTTCGGCCCGCGGACGACGCGCGAGCTGCGGCTGAGCCGGGAGCCGATCGCCAGGTCCGAATGCCCCGAGATCAGCGGCGCGACCAGCGGCAACAGGGCGTTGAGGTCGGTGGACAGATCGACGTCCATATAGGCCAGCACCGGCGCCTCGGAGAGCGACCACACGGTGCGCAGCGCCCTGCCGCGCCCCTTCTGCTCCAGCCGTACCGCCGTGACCTCGTCGATCGCGTCGTCGAGCCGGGCGGCGACGTCCGGCGTACGGTCGGTGCTCGCGTTGTCGGCGATGGTGATCCGGAACCCGTAGGGGAAGGTCCGGGCGAGGTGCTCGTGCAGGCGCCGGACGCACGGCTCGAGATCACTCTCCTCGTTGTGGACGGGGATGACCACATCGAGAACGGTCGCGACCCGCCCGAGCGGCAGATGCTCGCGTGGCGGCAGGGAGCCCAGTGGAGCACGGGGCGGCTGAGTCGTCGTCATGGCAACGACACTCGCCAACCCCGCTGTCACGGCCGTGTGCTGAGCCTGTGCCGGCGCTGTGAGTCGGCGGGTGACGCCGGGCCGATCACACCGCGGCGACGGCCGGACGGCTGCCGGAGCCCACCACCGGGAGCGTCACCGTGAACACCGTCCGGCCCGGCACGCTCTCGACCTCGACCGTGCCACCGTGCGCGGCCACCACCGCCTGCACGATCGCCAGCCCGAGGCCGGTACTTCCGGCGGCGCGTGACCGCGAGGCGTCACCGCGCGCAAACCGCTCGAAGACATGCGGGAGGAGCTCGGCCGGAATACCGGGCCCGTCGTCCTGCACCTCCAACTGCACCACGCCTGCGCGAACGCCTCCATGAACGCCCCTCCCACCGCCCTCGGGGGCGGCACCTTCAGCGCCTCCGTACGCGCCCCCCAGCCCGGCGCCGCGCACCCGCGCCGTGACCGTCGTCCCCTCCGGGGTGTGCGTACGGGCATTGGCCAGCAGGTTCACCAATATCTGGTGCAGCCGGCCGCCGTCGCCGTACACCAACGCCGGCTCATCGGGCAGCTCCAACCGCCACCGATGGCCGGGCCCGGCCACTCGTGCATCGCTGACCGCATCCACCACCAACGGTGAGAGATCAGTGCTCTCATACGAGAGCGGGCGCCCGGAATCGAGCCGGGCGAGCAGCAGCAGGTCCTCCACCAGCCCCGTCATCCGCTCCGCCTCCGACTCGATCCGCCCCAGGGCGTGGCGGGTCACCGGCCCCGGCCGTTCGTCCCCGCGCCGGGTCAGCTCGGCATAGCCCCGGATCGACGCCAGCGGCGTACGCAGCTCATGGCTGGCGTCGGCGACGAAGCGCCGGACCCGCATCTCGCTCTCCTGGCGGGCCGAGAGCGCCGAGCCGACATGCCCCAGCAGCCGGTTCAGCGCCGCACCGACCTGTCCCACCTCCGTACGCCCGTCCGCCTCGGACTCCGGCACACGGACGTGCAGCACCACCTCGCCCTGGTGGAGGGGGAGTTCGGAGACACGGGTGGCGGTGGCGGCGACCCGGCGCAGCGGCCGCAGCGCGAAGCCGACCATGGAGTGGCCGGCGATTCCGGCCGCGATCAGCCCGGCGACCGTCACGCACTCCTCGATGACCACGAGCCTGCCGACCGTGCCCTGGACACGGGCGAGCGGCAGCCCGAGCAGCAGCGAGCCGTCCTTGGCGGACCTCACGCGGTAGTCGCCGAGCCCGGGGATCTCGGCGGTGTGCGGCTTACCGTCCCGCTGCACCGCGCTCAGCGCCCTGACCTGGCCCCGGGTCAGCCCCGCCAATCGCTCGCCCGGCTCCCGGCTCGTCGAATCGCTCAGCTTCGCCGCGAGGTCGACCGTGCCGTCGGGGCCGACCAGCGCCCCCACCGTCCCCAGCGGCTGGCCCCCCATCGCCACGAAATCCAGCGGTCCGCCGCGCGGCGGAGCATGCAGCCGAAACCCCTCCACCCGCCCGACGGATTCGCCCAGCTGCTTGTCCAACTCGCCCTGCAGATAGGAGTGCAGCGCAATCGTCGTGACCACCCCGATGACGGCCCCGACGACGGCGATCAGCGCCACGGCCGACGCCACGAGCCGCGCCCGTAGCGACCAACGGCGCCGGCGGCGGGACACGCCGCTCACCACCCGCCTTACCCAACCGGCTTGATCAGATAGCCCGCACCCCGCCGGGTGTGGATCATCGGCTCCCGCCCCGCGTCGATCTTGCGCCGCAGGTACGAGATGTACAGCTCCACGACGTTCGCCTGACCGCCGAAGTCATAGCTCCAGACCCGGTCGAGGATCTGCGTCTTGCTCAGCACCCGCCGCGGATTGCGCATCAGGTATCGCAGCAGCTCGAACTCGGTGGCCGTCAGATGGATCTCCTGGCCGTCCCGCCACACCTCGTGGCTGTCCTCGTCGAGCACCAGGTCGCCCACGGTCAGCCGCGATTCGCTGCGTGCGGCGGCCGCCCCGGCCCGCCTCAGCAGCCCCCGCAGCCGGGCCACCACCTCTTCCAGACTGAAGGGCTTGGTGACGTAGTCGTCGCCCCCCGCCGTGAGCCCGGCGATCCGGTCCTCGACCGCGTCCTTGGCGGTCAGGAACAACACCGGTACGTCCGGCAGCTCACGCCGCAGTCGTCCGAGCACCGTCAGCCCGTCCATGTCGGGCAGCATCACGTCGAGCAGCACCGCGTCCGGCCGCCAGCTGCGCGCACAGCGCAGCGCACCCGCGCCGTCCCCCTCCGAACGGATGTCCCAGCCCTCGTAGCGCAGCGCGAGGGACAGCAGATCGGCGAGCGAGGACTCGTCGTCCACGACCAGCACCCGTACGGGGCTGCCGTCGGCCCGCAACAGCTCCGGCTGCTTGCCGGGCGCGCCCCTGGAAGACGAGGCCGCTGCCGGCGCACGAAGGGGAGCTGAGGACGACGAAGTCACGGTCATGCCCCCGAGCCTGACCCACCCTTGTGAAAGCTTCCTTTCCCCTTTCTGTGAATCTCCTGAGAAACCAACTCCTCGTGTTCGTCCCCGTGTTCCTCCCTACGGTCCGCCCCGTGCCCCGCTCCCCCGTCGGTCCCCCTGTCCCCCTGTCTTCCTGCCCCCTGTCCCCCGCCGCGACGGACCTGGGCCGCCCCCCGCGCGGTCCAGGTCGATCACCACTTCCCCAGCATCGCACCCACCACTGACAATGCACCTGACCTGCACTTTCCCCTCATCTGAGGCCCCTCCCCCATCCGCGCTCCGCCGCACCCCGTACCGTCACCCCATGAGACTCCTCGCCCTCTCCGGCAGCCTGCGAGCCCGCTCCTCCAACGGGGCGGTACTGCGTTCCGCCCTCGGCTTCTGGGACGGGCCGGCCACCACCGCGGACATCGGCGCGCTGCCGCACTTCAACCCCGACCTGGACGGCGAGGACGCCACTCCCCCCGCCCCCGTCGCCGCCCTGCGTGGGGCCGTCGCGGCCGCCGATGCGCTGCTCCTCGTCACCCCCGAGTACGCACACGGGGTCCCCGGCGTCCTCAAGAACGCGCTCGACTGGCTGGTCAGCAGCGGCGAATGCGTCAACAAGCCGGTCGCGGTGCTCACCGCCTCCCCGTTCCCCACCGGCGGCGACCACGCCAACGCCCAGCTCCGCGAGACCCTGCGCATGATGACCGGTGAGGTCGTCGCGGCCGCCTGCCGCGAAATCCCCGCCATCGGCCCGAAGATCGACGCCGTCACCGAACGGGTCACGGACGAGCCCACCCTCGCCGACCTGGCGACAGCCATGGCTCAGCTCGCCGCAGCCGTCACCGCCCCGTCCACCCCTGATCCGGCCTGACGCCTCGTGTGATCCAGCCTGAGGCTCCATGTCATCCGGTCGAAGCGCCGGACACTGCCCGCCCGCCCCTCACACGCCGAACAGCCGCGCCGCATTCCCGTGACAGACCCCCCGCAGCCACTCGTCCCCCATCTCCAGCCGGGTCAGCGCCTCCAGCGCATGGGCGTACCCGTAGGGGATGTTGGGGAAGTCGCTGCCGAACAGCACCCGGTCGCCGAGGTCCGCGAGCCGGCCGCGTTCCGCCCGCGGAAAGGGCGCGTCCCGCTCGGAGAAATCCGTGAAGGCCATCGTCGTGTCCAGGTGCACACCCGGATAACGCTGCGCGAGGTCCAGGAAGTCGGCGTACTCCGGCATGCCCATGTGCGCGATGATCAACCGCAGCCGAGGGTGGCGGGCCAGCAGCCGCGCGATCGGCTCGGGCCCGGTGTGCTTGCCCGGCACGGGCCCCGACCCGCAGTGGACGACCACCGGCACACCCGCCTCCGCCACGGCGCCCCACACCGGGTCGAGCAGCGCGTCGGCCGGGTCGTACGCCCCCACCTGCACATGCGCCTTGAAGACCCGTACGCCGTCGGCCAGTTCGTCGCGGACATACGCCGCGGCCGCGTCCTCCGGGAAGAACGTCGCGGTCCGCAGGCAGTCGGGCGTACGGGCCGCGAAGTCGGCAGCCCATCCGTTGAGCCACCGCGCCATCCCCGGCTTGTGGGGGTAGACCATCGACGTGAAGGCCCGTACGCCGAAGCCGCGCAGCACCTCCAGCCGCTCGTCCTCCTCGAAGCGGTACTCGATCGGCCATCTGCGGCCCACCAGCGGGCCGGCGGCGTCGAAGTACGCCCAGACCTTCGCCATCACCCGCTCGGGCATGAAGTGGGTATGCACATCGATCAGCCCCGGCAGCCCCAACCCGCGCCAGAACGCACCGACCCGCTCATCGCCGTCCGCCACTCAGGCCCCCTCCCCGACGCCTCCGACCCACTCGCAGGCCGCCCACGTCCAGACCTACCAGGCCCACCACCAGGCCCACCAGTCCCACTCGGCCTAACCAGCGCCACTCGGTCTATCCGGTCCCACTCGGTCCAGCCGGTCCCGCTCGGCCCACCGGCCCACCAGGCCTAGTAGGCCCGCTAGGTCCACCAGGAACCGGAAGGGCCCTGCCCACATCCCCCTCCCGCGGATCAGAACAATCCCTCCTGCTCCCCCTCCCGCTCCCTCGTCCGGGACGCCGCCGCCCGAACCGGAACGGTCGTCACCCGCCCCGAAGCCGCCCCCAGCACCCACCCCGCCAACCCCCTGGCATCCAGCACCGCAACCACCCCGCCGGCCGCTCCACCGACCACCCCGCCGGCCCCTCCGCGAGCCACCTCACCGGCTTCTCCCCCGACCACCCCAACCTCCCCGGCCGCCTCCCCCTCGACCTCCCCGGCCAGCCGCACATACACATCCGAGCCCACCCCGGCCAGCACCTCCCCCACGATCTCCGCGCCCGCCGTCATCCCGCCCAGCTCCGCCACCTCGTGCGGGATGCGGTCGAGCCCGAACAGCTCCGCATGGTCCGTACAGGCGAACGTCACCGGCTCCAGCGCTTCCGGCCAGCCCGCCAGTTCCCTCGCCCTGCCGTGCAGTTGGGCCAGTTCGGCGGCCCGCTCCGGCACGGGCGGCAGCGCCCCGCGCGCCGCCCGCTTCGCCGCCTTCGCGAACCGGTCGGGGACCGCCAGCGCGCTCCCCAGCAGCGCCTCCGCCCGCCGCGCCGCCATCAGGGGCCCGCGCCCCAGCCAGGCGTACGCCACCGCGCCCTGCTCCACCAGGCGCGCCGAGCCGCGCTCGGCGGCCGTGATCCCCACTTTGAGCAGACCGGGACCGAAGTACGCGAGATAGACGCCGTACGGGCGCGGATCGTCGGCCATGGTGTCGGCGGCCACCGACCGCGAACGGTCCAGCTGAGCACAGCGCGCGCACTGGTCCTTGGCGCTCGCACCGTCGAGCACCGCCGCATACGGGCAGACGATCCAGCCCCCGGCCCGCCGTACCCCCAGGCAGCGCCGCTCACCCTGTGCGGCGAACGCCAGCCGCTTGCCCGCGGGGAGCATGCTGACCCGCTCCTCGCCCCGCTCTGCGCAGTACCAGCCGAGCCGCTGCCCGAACGGCCCCTCCGGCCCCGGCACCGACCCCGTCCCCCTGCCCGACCCGCCGCCCGACCAGCGTGGTCCCGTGCATCGCCACACATCGCCAGCGTACGACCGCCCACTGACAACGCCCGCCACCGCACCACACCCCGACCGACCCCGGTCCTCCCCCCGCGCCGCCCCGGACCGCACCGGCTTCCCCCAGGCTCACGCCACCAGCCCACCACCACCGCCGCCGCCACCGGCGACACCGCCCCCCGCCCCGGCCCCGGCCCCCCGAAACGTGCTCCGATAAGCCCGCGGCGACACCCCCAACGCCGACTGGAGATGCGCGCGCAGCGAGGCCGCCGTCCCAAACCCCGCCTCGGCCGCGATCCGGTCCACCGTCAGCTCCGTCTCCTCCAGCAACTGCCGCGCCCGCTCGATCCGTTGCTGGGTCAGCCACTGCAGCGGCGAGACCCCGACCTCCTCCCGGAAGCGCCGGGTGAAGGTCCGTACGCTCATCGACTCCCGCGCCGCCAGTTCCCGCAGGCTCAGCGGCCGGTCCAGGTTCTCCAGCGCCCAGGCCCGCGCCGCCCCCGTGGAGGACACCTGCGGCTCCGGAATCGGCCGCCGGATGTACTGCGCCTGACCGCCCTCCCGGTGCGGCGGCACGACCGTCCGCCGTGCGACGTCATTGGCGACCGCCGCCCCGTGGTCGGACCGGACCATGTGCAGACACAGGTCGATCCCCGACGCGACCCCGGCCGCCGTCAGCACATCCCCTTCGTCCGTGTACAGCACATCCGCATCCAGCTCGACGGCCGGGAACAGCCGGCGGAAGTCGTCCACCGACCGCCAGTGGGTGGTGGCCCGCCGCCCGTCCAGCAGCCCGGCCGCGGCCAGTACGAACGCCCCCGTGCAGATCGACGCGACCCGGGTCCCGGGCCGGATCCGCCGCAGCGCGTCGGCCATCGCCGCGCCCAGCAGCCCGGCACACCGCTCCTCCCCCGGGCCGTAGTCCGCGTTGGCCGCCGGCACGACCACGGTGTCGGCCTCCGCCAGCGCCTCCGGGCCGTGCTCGACGTTCACCGTGAAGTCGGTGTCCGTACGCACCTCGCCGGGCTCCAGCGCACAGGTCACCAGCTCGTACAGCGGCTCCCCGGCGGCCGACCGGGCCTCCCCGAAGATCCGGTGCACGATCCCCACCTCGATGGGCAGCATCCCGTCCCGCACCAGCACGGCCACCCGGTGCCGCCGCCCCTCACCACCCGCCGACCACTCCGAACCCCCACCACGTCCCTCCACCACACCACGCATACGCCTCACACCACCCACACCATTCGCACCGCTCACGCCACTCACACCCCTCGCATCCCCCACACCCACCGCACCCCTCGCCGCCCCCCTCATGGCCCGATCCTTGCACTCTATGACCATCCGGCCACTCGTGTGCCGTCCCGCCCACCCCGGACAGTGGACGCCATGAAGGTCCTCTGGCTGTTCGCACACCCCGACCAGCGCTCCCTGAGCGGCGCCCTCAAGACGGAGGGCCTGCGCACCCTCGAAGCCCACGGCCACCAGTACCGCGTCTCCGACCTGTACGCCATGAAGTGGAACCCGGTGGTCGACGCCGCCGACTACGGCCACGACCCGTCCGACCGCCTCCTGGTCGGCGAGGCCTCCGAACGCGCCTACACCAACGGCCACTTGAGTCCCGACATCGCCTCCGAACAGCGGAAACTCACCTGGGCGGACACCCTGATCGTCCAGTTCCCCCTCTGGTGGTACGGAATGCCGGCCATCCTCAAGGGCTGGTTCGACCGCGTCTTCGTCAAGGGCTTCGCCTTCGGCCTCAACGACCCCGCCACCGGCCGCCCCCGCCGCTACGGCGACGGCAGACTCACCGGCAAGCGCGCCATGGTCATCACCACCGCCGGCGCCCGCGCCGCGACCCTCGGCCCGCGCGGTGTCAACGGCGACCTCAACGACCTCCTCTTCCCCCTCCAGCACGGCACCCTCTGGTACACGGGGATCTCCGTCGTCCCGCCCCTCCTGATCCCGGGCGCGGACCGCGCCACCCCCACCGCCTACGGGACCGCCGCCGCCCGCCTACGGGAGCGCCTGCGCACCCTCCCCACCACCGAGCCGCTCCCCTTCCGCCACCAGAACACCGGCGACTACGACGAGGACCTCCTCCTCCACCCCCACCTGGCCCCGACCCCCACCGGCCCGGCCGCCCACTACACCTCCCCACCGCCCCCGGCCCACGACTGAACGCAAAAAAGGCCGTAGGCCCAGCGGATACGAATCCACTGGGCCTACGGCATCAGTAGCGGGGACAGGATTTGAACCTGCGACCTCTGGGTTATGAGCCCAGCGAGCTACCGAGCTGCTCCACCCCGCGTCGGTTCCCCGAACACTACGCGACTCCCGCCCCAACGCCTAATCGTTTCTCCCACCCCACCCCCAGCACGCCCCCGACCACCTCCCAACTCCCCCACCATCCACACCCTCCCCACGACCGCCGGCCGCCGCCCTCTCAGGTGGCTGATGGCAACGGGTGCACCCTGCCGGACCGCGCCCTGATCTTCGGAATGAGGAGCCACTGGCCCGCCGCGGCAGCGAGGCACAAAAACACGCAGACGGTCCAGAGTCCGGCGGCTCGCCATTGCAGCAGCCACGTGCCCATCAGGGGGGCGGCGAGCGAAGCCGTGGACCAGGTCATGCCGTAGAGCCCGTAGTACCGCCCGCGCGATGCAGCGGGTGCGAAGGAAGCGATCACGGCCTGGTTCACCGAGCTGACGGCCACTTCTCCCAGCGTCCATACGGCCACGGTGGCCGCGTATCCGACCGGGGTGGAGACGAGTGCCGTGGCGCCGTACCCAGCCCCTAGGACGATGATGCCGCCGATGAGCACATGGCTGTGGTCCAGCCTGGAGAGCAGCGGGCCTGCCACGGGCTGAACCATGATGATGACAACGGCGTTGGTAGCCATCACATATCCGAAGGTCGAAGGAGCGATTCCGTCGAGCTTCATGGCCAGGGGAAGTGTCGTCAGCGCCTGGCAGAAGACGATCCCGTAGGCAAACCAGGATCCGAGATAGGCCAGCATGAGCCGGTCACGCGCGACGTCCAGGTAGCTGCCCGACCGGGCATCCGAGTCGGCCGCTTGCCTGGCGCCCTCCGTCGGCTTCCCCTTGAACCACACCAGGAGGCCGGCGGCGACACAGGCAGCGGAGTTGACCCAGAAGAGAACGGTGAAGCCGTGGCGGACCAGTGAGCCTCCGAACACCATGGAGAATGCGTAGCCGAGGTTCACGGCCCAGTACAGCAGGCCGTACGCCTTTGGGCGGTTGGCTGGTGTGTAGTAGGCGGCGATCATCGAGGCCGAGGCGGGTCTGTGCATCTCTGCCGCCAGACCGACCAGGAAGGCGAACAGGGCGATCAAGATCACCTGGTCCACCGCGCCGAGGAAAAAGAGGAAGGCGCCCGTTCCGGTCATCCCCAGCGTCATCGTGGCCCGATAGCCGATGCGGTCGACCAGCAGTCCGCCGCACAGTTGCGAGATGATGCCGCCGAAACCGGACATGGCGAGCACCACGCCGACGGCGGAGAGCGAAATGTTCTGTTCTTGTATGAGGTAGTAGCTCAGGTAGGGGATCACCATGGATCCCAGTTGATTCGTCAGGGTGGCACCCCAGACCACCCAGAAGTGGCCTGTGAGGCCGCCGGTCCACTTCTGCCACACACTGCTGACCGGGACGGGCTGTGCTGTGGCTTCCCGGCCGTCCGGCGCCAGCTCGTCTTGTGGATTCGTCATTCCTCACGCTTCCTGCCGGACGACGTCTCCGGCTCGTGCCCTCCCTAGAACCGTTTGAGGTGACGCGGAGACCCCCGCCTCACCGGCGGGATCAGTCGGGAACGTAAGTGAATGCCTTGTCCGAGGCCAGGAAATCTGCCAGGTCAAGGAGCTGGTTCGGTGATTCGGATGCCGCGATGACGCGGGCCAGCTTGCCGCCCGATGTCCCTCGCGCCCAGTCCGGGGAATCGCCGGCCGCGTAGAACAGCTCGGCTTCGACGACCTCGTCGAAGGCCAGCAGATCGTCGACAGTCGGAACCTTGGCAAGGGTGGCGTCTCTCGCTGGCGACTGCGGGAAGTACAGCGCCGAGCTGAGCAGCCGGGGACCCATCGGCGCAACAGGGCGTCCAGTGGCGACGTTGGCCATTGCGGTGACGATGTCGTAGTCGAAACTGAGGTGGAGATGCTCGATCACTCCTCCCCCTAGTCGGCTGTTGACCTCGATGATCCTCGGACCGGCCGCTGTGAGCATGACCTCCGTGTGCACCATCGAGTTCGTGATCCCCATGGCCGAGATGGCCTGCGTCGCGCACTCCAAAACAGAGTTGATCCGATGTTCGGGGAGGCTTGAGGGCAGGATGCCGCCGTTCTCGCGGAATGTCTCCGAGAGCGGGAACTTGTCAGTCACAGCGCAATGTGTCGCGGAACCGTTCTGTACCAGCGACTCAACGCTGATGTAGGGGGCGTAACGGGGGTCGTCGTGCCACCGCTCGCCTATCAGCATCTCCTCCAGAACGAAGTGCACCGTGCCGTTCCCGCGCGGATCTGCCGTGTAGTGGGAGGTTGCGGTGTCCCACAACTCGGTCAGGTCGACCCCCTCCGTGACGTGGTACGTGGCCATGCTGCCGACGCCGGCGGACGGCTTGAGGACCGCGGGGAGGCCCACTTCCGCCACTGCCCCGAGGAGATCGGACAGCGAGAGCACGGAAGCGAACCGCGGCACCGGTACTCCGCCCTTCGCCAGCGCGATGCGCTGCTCTTCCTTGCTCCTCAGCGCATGGAGGGATTCCGGCAGGTTCGCCGGCAGCCCCAGTTCCAGGGCAGCCGCATGTGTCTCCGTCACGACCATCTCGCTGAACCCGAGAATTCCTTCCGGCTCCCACTTCCGAGAGAACTCCAGAACGGACCCCAAGGTATCGTCACCGCCCAGCAGCGGAGAATTCCCACAGTACTGACTGAGCGTCCTAGCGTGTAATTCGTCCCGCTTCTCATCGCCTGTCGGAGCCCATAGGACGTGCACCTCGAAATTCTCGTTCAGTTTCGGCAGATACCACGCCGGCGGAGGCGGCCCAGGACCGTCGAGAAAGACGAGCCTGGGCAGTTCATTTTGGTTGCTCACGCGTAACTCCTCGGGTTCAGACGGGCGTTGTGCTACCGGCGAGCAACCTACGAGGCGCCGCAGGTGTAGTCAACATCAAAGTCACGTCAATGACTCTCTGGTACGCGAAAGGAGCGCAGTAAAAAAACCGACCTGC
Organism: Streptomyces sp. NPDC043738; assembly: GCF_056436545.1. NCBI lineage: Bacteria > Bacillati > Actinomycetota > Actinomycetes > Kitasatosporales > Streptomycetaceae > Streptomyces > Streptomyces sp. NPDC043738. Next base: position 371,760 of record NZ_JBWKCJ010000003.1, read on the forward strand.
AAGGATGATGATGGGCGAGTTCCGGCCCCGAGGCACACCTATCAGTCAAGTGCATGGTTAATACATTGACTCGATTGTCAACGGGTGTCTAGCCTTGAGGCTTGGTTTTTGCAGAGGTCTCAGCCATCACGATTCCGAGGTATTTTGTGTCATTGCACATCACGCTCCTTGTCGGCGGCCGGAGCACCGAACATGATGCGTCCCTTCACGGCTACCACCACGTACTCGACGAATTACTCAAAGAGCCGGATCGCGTAGTCGTCGATTCCGTTTTCTATATCGACCGCAAAGGCGCGGCCCATGTCTTCGACCAGGGGCCGTGGCCTCAGGAGGAGGCGTCACTCCGTGCAGGCGAAGTTCTGCCCCTGGGCACGGCTGTCGAACGCCTCAAGTCGGGCCGCTCGTTCGTCTTCTCCCTGCTGCACGGGAACGAGGGGGAGGACGGCGGCTGGCAGGGTCTGGCCGAAGTCTTCGGGATCCGGGGGAACTTCGGTCCCACGCTGGCCTCCGCCCTGGGCATGAACAAGTACCTCCAGGCCGGCGTGGCGACCGCTCTGCTGCCTGGATTGCGCACTCCGCGCTCTGTCCTGGCCCGCACAGAGTCGTTCGACGCACAACGCGTCCTGCAAGAGATCGGCCCTGGTCCCCTCGTGGTCAAGCCCAATCGCATGGGCGCTTCGCTGCTCACGACGTGCCTGCGCGATCCGAGCGAGCAGACCCTGGCGGAGGCAGTCGCACAAGCCGCGCCGTATGACAACCAGGTCCTGGTACAGGAGTTCGTCAGCGGCCGCGAGTACTCCTGCAGCGTGTACCGGGAGAACGGGCACTTCATCGACCTTCCGGTGGCAGAGGTGGTGTCCCAGGGCTTCTTCGGTCACGAGGAGAAGCACACCAAGGGACATGCACGTATCGAACTGTGCACTGAGGACCCCACGACCAAGGCCATCCGCGACTACGCGCAATCGCTCTTCGAGGCGACCGAGGTAGCAACCTTTGCTCGCTGCGACTTCCTCGTCAGGGACGACGAAACGTACTTCCTGGAAATCAACACTCTGCCCGGCCTGATGTCCGGCAGCATCTTCCCGATGGCGCTGGCATCGGTCGGCCGCACCATCACCGACCTCGTCATCGCGGCATCCAGCGACTACGACGACCGTCCCGCGCGAGACAAGGTCAAGGAGTACGACATCAGTCACTGACCAGGCCGTCGGCCATTGAACGAACACATGTATTCGGTCGCGACACTGATGGGACGGCAATGTCTGTACAGCAGAAGGAACGGCTCCAGCCTATTCGCACCCGCGTCGTCCGGCTTCAGCCCCACGGATGGCGGGGCATCCTCGTCAAGGATGAGACCCACCAGATATCCGGGGCGTTCAAATACCGGGGCAATGCCCACAAAGTGGCGGGGCTGCCGGAGGGCAGCGCGCTCGTCACGGCCTCGACCGGGAACCACGCGTCGGGTCTGGCGGAAGCGGCCTTGGCCCACGGCCTGGCCCTGCGGGTGTTCGTTCCCCGGACAACTCCCCTGGCCAAGCAACACAGGATCATCCGAACCGGCGCTCAGGTCGTTCTCGTGGACGGCGGCTACGACGATTGCGAGCTTCTCGCGCGCAGGTTCGCCGACGAGAACGCCGCCGTCTTCGTGCACAGTTTCGACGACCCCGACATCATCGAGGGCCATCGAAGCCTCTACCGCGAGGTGCGCGAGGACGCCGATCTCCCCGACGCCGCATTCGTGCCGGTGGGTGGGGGAGGTCTGGTGGCAGCAGGTATCGCCGAATGGGGCGAGGCGTCCACCAGGATCGTAGGGGTCGAGTACCAAGGCGCACCTGCGATGCAAATGTCGCTGCGGGCCGGACGCCGGATCACCCTGGACGCAGCCCGCGGACTGCCGGAAGGACTGCTGGTTCGCCGAATCGGGGACCGGTCCTTCCAGGCCTGCCGGGACTACGAATTGGAGATACGCACCGTCACCGACGTGGAGTTGCATCGGGCCATGCGAATTCTGTGGGCCGAGGCCGGCATCCGGGCCGAGGGGGCGGGGGCTGCGGCGTTCGCGGCGGCCTTGCAGGATCCCGATCCCGGAAAGGTGGCACTCTGCGTGGTCTCCGGCGGCAACATTGATGATCAGACCTGGAGTGACTGCATCCTTGGCTGACCCGAGCCCGGCCCTACCGACCGCTGATCCCCAAGGTGACCCCCCGCTGCGCGAAGAACCGAGGCAGCAGCTCCCATGACACCTCGGCGAAGCGTTGGGAAACGCCTGGTAGGCCCGACGGGTTATGGATTTGGAGGTGGCTGGGCGAGCTGCCGACGGCGAGGACCAAGTGCCCGCCGCGGCCGGGAGGTGTACTACCCGGCTCGCGGATCGAAGGGTGGACGGAGAGCATGACCAGCTTGCCGTCTTCCAGGAAACCCGGGATCTCCTCGGTTGCCAGCCTTCCGTGAACCTCGGCCTCGATTCCCCACCGTTTCACGGCGTACTCGGCGAACGGAGCGTAGATGAGGCCGTCCACGCCGTCCTCGCGGCGTACGTACGCGCCGGCGTCCAGGAACTCCCGGGCCATGGTCACGAGACGTGGAGGGTTCAGGTTCCAGTATTCCAGGGCCATGCGCAGGCAGGCCATACCGCAGATGCGCCACGACCAGAAGGCGTAGTCCTCAGCGGTATCCGCCCCCGAGCGACGCCAGAAAGGATCATCTTCAGCCTTTACCTGCCCGGAAAGCAGATCAGGTACAAGCTCCGCGGATTCCCATTGCGAGTAATACGGCACGTCATGCCGGACCGAAATGTTCCCCATATTCCTTCCGCAGGCCGGTCGCACGCACGCAATTCACATGGCGAGCAGAGCGAATCATGACGATGCGAATCATGACGATGCGAATCGTGACGATAGCATGGCGTCTCCCGCGGACGCCGAACCGACGATGCCACCCACACAGAACAAGCCAATGATTTTCAGCCACCCCTAGCGCCCGGGCAAAACGCCACTGCCGACGAGACCGCTTTCCGACCCACGTAAGGGCGTCCACATGAGGGTATACATCAGCGCGGACATGGAGGGTATTACCGGCCTCGTGGACGCGGAGGACGTACAGCCGCCGGGCAGGGATTACGAACACGGCCGCATGATGATGACCGAAGACGTCAATGCCGCGATTCGGGGGGCTTTATCCGGTGGTGCGACCGACGTCCTGGTGAACGACGCGCACGGTCCGATGCGCAACTTGCTCCCGGATCAGCTGCATCCGCGGGCCCGTCTGATCAAGGGGCGGTCGAAGCCGATGAGCATGTTGGAAGGTCTGGAGGCGGACTTCGACGTCGTGCTGTGCGTCGGGTTCCATGCGAGGGCCGGGTCGCCGGGGGTTATGAGCCACAGCTTCATGGGGCACGAGATCGAGGACATGTGGCTCGACGGCCGCCTGGTGGGGGAGATCGGACTGCTGCATGCCACGGCAGCAGCCATCGGGGTTCCCGTCGCACTGCTGTCGGGCGACGATGCCGCGTGCGTCGAAATGGCAGAGTGGGACAGCGAGGTGACAACTGTCGCCGTCAAGACGGCTCGCGACCGGTTCGCCGCCGAACTGCGGCCCCCGGCAGAGTCGCGTGCGGCCATCCAGGCCGCCGCCCACAGCGCCGTCGCCAGCCGCCTCGCCTCCTCTCGTGAACGGGCTCCCGGGCAGAAGCCGGCGACACTTGCGGTCCGTTGGCAGTCAGCGGCGGTAGCGACCCACTTGCTCGGAATCCCCGGCGTGACACGGAGCGAGAGCAGGACCGTCGAGGTGACGGCGCAGCTGCCAGACCTCTATCGGCTGCTGGGAGTCTTTCTGCGGGTGGCAGCGACCTTGACCAATCAGGTCCCGTACTGCTGAGCCACGTTCAGCCGCCTTCTTCCCCGCCCGGGTTGGCCACGTACGTACCCCCTACGAGCGGCGCAGCATCTACGGCAGGGACCTGGGACGACGCACACGAGAAGCCGGCCAGGCTCAAGGCTCAAGACGGCCGCCACCTCCCAGTGCTGCGCGCAGGGGCAAGGACAGGAACCGTCCCAAGCACAAGCAGCGGTGCTGCGCCCTCGGGAAGTGCTGCAAGAAGCTCCCGTCCGACCGGACCGTGCGTTGCCTGTTGGTGCTCCTGCGTGCCGCCCCCCAGCACGCGGTGCGTGAGGACGAGCTGCCGCGCAACGTGGCCCGGAACGTCGAGCTGGGCATGGGCACGAAGCACGAGATCGAACCGCTCGCGGCCAAGGAAGGGCGCCGGCTCCTGCCCACGGCCCGGACCAACCGGCTATGGGCCGCGGCCAGGAGCCGGCGGTCCTCCTCGGCCCAGCAGATCACCGACAGGAAGGCGACGGGAGAGACCCTGAAGGGAAACGGGCACGCCCCGGCCTCCACCACGAAAAATGGGACGCCCATCGAGCCGCGCAACCTGAACCGGTCCTTCGAGGCTCTGTGCGCCCGCGCCGAGGTCCACCGAGTCGGCTTTCATGACCTGCGTCACACATGCGCGTCACTGCTCCACGAGCAGGGCGCCGATGCCCGCATGATCATGGAAGTCCTGGGCCACAGCTCGATCCGCCACGCCAGCGCTCGGAGGCGGTTGCCGTCAATCACTGCCGCCAACAGAAACACCGGAGGCCCCGTTCGATATCGAACGGGGCCTCCGGTCTGCTGTGCGCTCGGCAGGATTCGAACCTGCAACCTTCTGATCCGTAGTCAGATGCTCTATCCGTTAAGCTACGAGCGCTTGGCTTTCCGGCGGTTTTTCTTGCCGGTCGGCGTTGCGGGAACAACATTACATGACCTGCGCCGTGAGGCGAAATCCATTAGGCACAGCCCCTCTGACCTGCGGAAATGCGCTCGTGGTGGCTGCTGGGGACTGCGGGGGCCGGGGAGCGTTCTCGATGATCCGGACGAAGTTCGGGCGGGTGCAGTCCTCTTCGAAGCGGTCCGGGGCGGGAGGGGGCGTAGCGGCCCGGCCCGGGGCGTCGGAAGTCAGTGATCACGTTGCGCGGCCCGAGGGCGTCAGGCGTCAGAGGTCGGGATTCGTGGTGCGCGGTGCGGGTGTCGGTGCCGGGTCTCGACGCGGGGTGTCGACGCGGGGTGTCGGAATCAGGCGGCGGTGATCATGTGGGGTGCGACGCGGGACAACGGCCCCGTATCCGCCCCGCCTCGCACCCGCCTCCCGCTCGCGTGCCCGCCCAGCCCGCCCAGCCCGCGCCCTGCCGGCCCCGCTCGCGCACCCGGGCATGACACCCGCCCTGCCCTGCTCGCGCACCCGGGCATCGCACCCGCCCCGCCCCGCTCGCGCGCCCTGGGATCGCACCCGCCCCGTCCGGCCCCCGTACGCAAAAGCGCTCAGGCCCCGGTCGGAGTGACCGGGGCCTGAGCGAAGAAGAGCGGAGGCGGAGGGATTTGAACCCTCGATGGGGGGTAAGCCCCAAACCGCATTAGCAGTGCGGCGCCATAGACCGGACTAGGCGACGCCTCCACACACTCCACATGCGCGCACGCACGCTGTGGTGTGTCCAGATGATGGCACAGCTCCAAGGGCTGTCACCAATCGCCCCCTACGGTACTAGGCGCGCGGGCCACCCGGCAAAGACGTTCCTGCGGCGCAACGTCGGGGGCGGCGGCGCGTTAGGAGTGTTGGGGCCGTGGCGACACGCGTGTCGTGCGCCCCCGGCGCGTACGTACCGCGTACCGCCCCGCACTCGCCTCTCTGGAGCCTGTGATGCCGCACCGCCGGACCCCCTCCCTCATCGCCGCGGCCGCCACCGCCGCCACCGCCGCACTGGCCCTGGCGTCGTCCGCCGCGTCGGCCGCCCCCATCCCGCTGCCGCACCACCGGTCCGGTGGCGGCACGAGCGGATCGAGCGGTGCGAGCCACCACGGGCACGGTGGCCACCCGACGCCCGTCGACATCACCAACGGCACCGGCATCGGCAGCATCGACAACATCACCAACGTCGCCGACATCACCCGCATCGCGGACGGCATCGGCGACCTCGGCGTCGTCGATCAGCACGGACGCCTTGGACGGCACGGGCAGCAGGGGCAGCGGGGGATCGCCGACCGACGGAGCCCCGCCCACGGCGCGGGCCGCCATCGTGCGCCCAGCGACCACCTCACCGTCACCGTCCACGGCTCCGGCTCGGTCCGCACCGACGGCACCTTCGAGCTGTACTGCCACCCCGGCCGCGGCAGCCACCTCGACGCCAGGCGCGCCTGCGACAAGCTGGACGAGATGACGAAGTGGGGCAAGGACCCGTTCGCCCCCGTTCCGCAGAGCGCGCAGTGCACGATGATGTACGGCGGTCCGGCCACCGCGCACGTGTCCGGAACCTGGGCGGGGCGTCCGGTCGACGCCGACTTCAAGCGCACCAACGGATGTGAGATCAGCCGCTGGAGCCGCTTCGAACCTCTGCTCCCCCGGACCACTTTGTGACCTGTTTCGTGCCGCAGTAGCGCGCCAGGTCAGGACGAGGGGCACATGTCGGGCGTGCGGCGAGTCGCCCACGGCCGTGCCATTACCTCCTCGTCATCCGCCTCCGCGTCGCGGGCAAGTGCCCGTAGACTCCATCCCAGCGATCCGCCACGGTGGGTCGGCACGGTGCGGTAACAGGAGGGAAGCGTCTCGTGAGCAGCAGGCCATCCCGAGGCGCTGCTCGCCTCGCAGCCATACTCGACGCCCTCCCCGACGCGCTGTTGCTCGTCAACTGCAACGGCACGGTCGTCAACGCCAACACCATCGCCCTGGAGACCTTCGAGGCACCCGGTACGGCCCTGGTGGGGCGCGGGCTGCTCGATCTGCTGCCGTCCTTCGACTCCAAGCGCATCCCGGGTTCCATGCGGCGCCGGGACGAGGAGATCGAGGGGCAGCGGACGAAGCCGACGCGGATGGTCGCGCGGCGTACCGACGGCACCGAGCTGCTGGTCGAGGTGACCAGCGCCAACCTGGAGGACGGGCGGACCCCGTACGAGAGCGCCTTCGAGGCCGCGTACGCCGATCACCGCAACGGCTACACGGGCGACGAGCTGCTGATGCTGGTCGTACGGGATCTCACCGGCACGCTGGACACCGAGACCGAGCTGGCCCGCCAGCAGCGGCAGACCGAGATGATCCTGCGGGCCGCGGCCGAGGGCGTGGTCGGGGTCGACGCGGAGGGGAAGGTCGTCCTCGTCAACCCGTCGGCCGCGCAGATCCTCGGCTATCGGGCGAGCGAGCTGGGCGGGAAGGAACTCCATCCGCTCATCCACCACTCGCGGGCGGACGGGTCGGCGCTGCCGTGGGAGGACACGCCGCTGGCCGACACGCTCAAGTCCGGGCGCAAGCACCGGGTGCGCGGTCAGGCGCTGTGGGCCAAGGACGGGCGCGCGGTGGCGGTCGATCTGACGACGGCGCCGGTGCGGGACGGCGATCAGCTGGTCGGCGCGGTGATGACCTTCACCGACCGGCGCGCCCTCGACGCGCTGGCTGCCCGGCACGCCCAGCTGCTCGCCGTGCTCGACCAGGCGCTGCGCGGGCCGCTGGAGGAGCTCAAGGGCGAGCTGGGCACGCTCGCGTCCGATCCGGCCGGCCAGCTGTGGCCCGAGGCGAACCAGATCCTGCACCACCTCGCGGCCGGTCACGCCCGGATGACGACGCTGGTGGACAACGTCCTGAGCTACCAGCGGCTGGACTCGGGCAAGGAGAAGCTCAACCGCACCAAGGTGTCGCTGGACGCGGTGGTCGCCGCGGGTGTGGAGGGCGCGATCGAGCTGATCGGGCCGGGCCGGGCGCAGTTCGCGGTGCACGCGCCGCCGATAGAGGCGGTGGTGGACCCGGAGCGGATCGCGCAGGCGCTGTCGCACCTGATCGCGGATGTCGCGGGGGTGGACTCCACGGGCCGGATGCCGGTCGGTGAGGCCGGGCCCGGTGCGGGCGGGCGCATGGGGGCGATCCCCGGTGACTCGACGATCGTGGTGGCGGCGGCCAAGCGCGGCGACGTCGTACGGATCGAGGTGCGCGGGCCGTTCGACGGCGGTGACCCGGTCCATGAGCCGATCGTGCGCGGCATCGTGCGGCAGCACGGCGGGCTGATGCAGACACACGAAGTGCCGGGGGCGCAGGGCGGTGGGCCCGGTGCGGGCGGCAGCGCGTATGTGCTGGAGCTGCCGGTGTCGGCGGACGGCACGGCGACGGCCGGCGCGGACCGGGCGGACGGGCCGGTCGGCAACGAGACGACGGTGATGCCGGTCCCGGCTGCCCGTGCGCGCGGCACGCAGGGCGATGCGGCGGACGGCGGCCAGGGGCCCGTGGACCAGGGCGCGGGCGCCGAGGGCCGGGCGCAGGGTGACGGTGCCACGGGCGGGGCCGGTGAGCCCCTCGCACAGCCGACCGGCCGTCGGCGGGCCCGGCGCGCGGGCGCGGAGCAGAACGCAGAGAACGCGGAGTCGGGCGCACCGGCCGCGGGGGCGGGCAACGGCCCGGTGGCCGGCGGTACGCAGGGTGCCGGTGTTCCGGGTGGTACGGCGGGCGAGGGCACGCGGCGGGACGGCGGCCCGGAGGCGCGTCCGCAGGACGGCGGTGCGGCGGCGGCCGGCCCGCAGGCGGGCACGGATGGTACGGGGCTGCCGCCGGGTATGGCGGGGGCCGAGGCCGTACCGCCGACCGGTCGTCGGCGGGCCCGGCAGGACGCGCCGGAGGGCGGCGGGCTGCCCGCGCTGCCGGCCGGCGCCGGCCAGGCGCCCGGGCAGCAGCCCGCCGGCCCTCAGGAGCCCTCGGCGGGCGCACCGGCACGTACTCCGGGCGGTGCCGCTCCCTCGGGTCCGGTGCCCGTGCCCGCCCGTCCGCAGGTGCCGGGCCGGGCCGTCGTTCCGGGGCAGGCCCCGGCTTCCGGTCAGGCCTCCGCTCCGGTTCCGCCGCAGGTGCCCGGCCAGGCGCAGCCGCAGGGTCTGGGCCCCGTCCAGCCGAGCGGCCGGCGGGCGCGCCGGGCGCTGGCCGAGGCGCCCGAGCGCGCCGCGCAGGGCGAGCGGGTGCAGGCGGCCGCGGCGGCCGGTGCCCAGCAGTCGGCCGGTGCGCGCACGGCCTTCGCGCTGCCGCCCGCCGCGGCGGACCAGACCCCGCAGCCGGCGCAGTCCGCGCTGCCCGCACTTCCCGCGGCCGCCGAGCAGGTGCCCGCGCAGGACGGCGCCGGGACGGGGCGCCGTCGTGCCCGCCGCCCAGTGGCCGGTGGCCCGGAGCCGACGGCGCCCGCGGAACAGTCCGCATACGAGCTGGAGGCGGCCGCCGCCCCCGGTGCGCCGCAGGGTGCGGCGGAGGCCGAGCCGACCGGCCGTCGGCGGGCCCGGCGCGCCGCCGCCGAGGAGCGCGCGGCGGCCGCGATGGCCGACGCCGAGTCGTCCGGCACGTTCGTGGCGGGTCCCGAAGGGCTGGTGGCGCAGGCGGCCGAGGCCGACGGTCCGGCCGGGGGCACCGAGCCCGTCGAGCCGGCCGGGGCGACGGATCCGGTGTCGGCGACCGGGACGGGAACCGGCCTGGCGCCCGGGATGGGCCCGGTGGCGGGCAACGACGCGCTCCGGGCGCCCGGGACCGCCCCGGCCCCGAACGGCGGCGCGCCCCAGACGCCTCAGGACCCGGCTGCCCCCGCGCCCACCGGCCGCCGCCGTGGCCGTCCCAGCCCCGCCGAGGAGGCCGCGGGACACGCCCCCGCGCCGGCGCACCGTCAACCGCTGCCGCCCGCCACCGAGGACGACGGGCAGTCGGCGGGGCACTCCCGGGCGTTCAGCGTGCGCACGCTCGGGCAGGGCGTGCCGTTCGCCCAGCAGATCGCCGACCAGCAGCGTCCGCCGGCGCCGCCCGGCAGCACACCGCCCGGTGGGACGTCCGCCGGTTCGGGCCGGCGCCGTAAGCTCGCCGCGCCCCCGCAGGACGGCGAGCGCGCCCTCGCGGCCGACTCCGCGGCGGACGGGGCGCGTCCGCACCCGGGCGCGCCGCAGCCGCAGCCGCAGCAGGGCGAGCAGCCGGACCGGAGCCCGGTCCCCGCGCAGCCCAAGCAGCCGGCCCAGCCGCAGCCGCAGCCGCATCTGATGGACGCCAGTGAAGGCCGTGCCTTTGCGATCTCCGCGCCCGACGAGGGCAGCGAGGGCCCCGAGCCGCTGGACGGCCCGAACGGCGCGATAGAGGTGGTGGACCGTCAGCCGCTGCCGATGGACGACGAGTTGCCGCCCGAGCCGCTCGACAACCCGCGTCGGCTGCTGGTCTGGCCGGCGCCGGACGTCGCCACCCAGCAGGCGCTCAGCGACCGCGGCTACCGCCCGGTGATCGTCAACTCCCGCGAGGAGGTGGACGCTCAGATCGCGGCGTATCCGGCGGCGCTCTTCGTCGACCCGCTGACCGGGCCGATCACCCGCACCGCGCTGCAGTCGCTGCGTCAGGCGGCGGGCGCGGCCGAGGTCCCGGTCCTGGTGACGGCCGGTCTGGGGCAGGCCACCCGGGAGGCGGCGTACGGCGCCGACCCGGCCGTGCTCCTCAAGGCGCTGGCGCCGCGGGACAGCGAGCAGCACCCGCCGCGGGTGCTGCTGATCGAGCAGAACGACGCCATCGCGGGCGCGCTGACCGCTTCGCTGGAGCGGCGCGGGATGCAGGTCGCCCGGGCCGGGGCGGACAGCGACGCGGTCACCCTGGCGACGCAGATGCGGCCGAATCTCGTCGTCATGGACCTGATGCAGGTGCGCCGACGGCGGGCCGGCATCGTCGACTGGCTGCGTGCCAACGGCCTGCTCGACCACACGCCGCTGGTCGTCTACACCTCCGCCGACATGGACCCGGCGCAGCTGCCGCGGCTGGCGGCCGGGGAGACGGTGCTCTTCCTCGCGGAGCGCTCGACGAGCGCCGAGGTGCAGGCCCGGATCGTCGACCTGCTGGCCAAGATCGGTACGAACTGAGGGACCGACGCGGCGGCGAGCGGTGCGAGGGCGGGAGCCCGCACCGCGGACTCCCGGCCTCGCTCGCCGCCCGGCTCAGGCCAGCAGCGTGACGTCCAGCTCCCCGTCCGCGTACTGCCTGCGCAGCACCTTCTTGTCGAACTTGCCCACGCTCGTCTTGGGCACCGCCGGGATCAGTGCCCACCGTTCGGGCAGCTGCCAGCGCGCGATCCGTTCGCCGAGGAACGCCTTCAGCTCCTCGTATCCGATGGTCGCGCCCTGGGTGAGCACCACGGTCGCCAGCGGCCGCTCGCCCCACTTGTCGTCGGGTACGGCGACCACCGCGGCCTCGGCGACATGCGGGTGCGCCATCAGGTGGTTCTCCAGCTCGACGGAGGAGATCCACTCACCGCCGGACTTGATGACGTCCTTGGCGCGGTCGGTCAGGGTCAGATAGCCGTTCGGGGTGATGGTGCCGACGTCGCCGGTGCGCAGCCAGCCGTCGGGGCTGAACTTGTCCTCGGGGCGCAGCGCTCCGCCCTGTGCGCCGCCGTAGTACGCGCCCGCGATCCACGGTCCGCGGACCTCCAGCTCGCCGGCCGACGCGCCGTCGTGCGGCAGCCGCTCGCCGCCGGGCCCGATCAGCCGGGCTTCCACGGACGCCGGGAAGCGGCCCTGGGTGGCGCGGTAGCCCCACTCGTCCTCGCCGCTCACGCCGGCCGGCGGGTGCGCGACCGAGCCCAGCGGCGAGGTCTCGGTCATGCCCCAGGCGTGCACGACGCGGATGCCGTGCCGCTCCTCGAAGCCTCGCATCAGGGCCGGCGGGCAGGCCGAGCCGCCGATGACGACCGTCCGCAGACAGGCGACGTCCCGCCGTGTGGCGTCCAGTTCGGCGAGCAGGCCCTGCCAGATGGTGGGGACGGCGGCGCCGACCGTGGGCCGTACGGTCTCGATCATCTCGGCGAGCGGCGCGGGCTGCAGGAAGCGGTCCGGCATCAGCAGCGAGGCACCGGCCATGAACGCGGCGTGCGGCAGCCCCCAGGCGTTGACGTGGAACATCGGCACGACCGGCAGGGTGATGTCGCGGGAGGTCAGCGCGAACGCCTCGGCGGAGTTGACCTGCATCGAGTGCAGATACAGCGAACGGTGGCTGTAGAGCACGCCCTTGGGGTCGCCGGTGGTCCCGGAGGTGTAGCACAGCGCGGCGGCCGCCCGCTCGTCGGTCTCCGGCCAGTCGTAGGTCTCCGGCCGCCCGGCGAGCAGCTCCTCGTAGTCGTGCACCCGGGCCCGCGCGCCTTCGAGGACGGAGGTGTCGCCCGCGCCGACGACGACGATGTGCTCGACCTCGGGCAGCTGGGCCAGCAGCGGCGCCAGCAGGGGCAGCAGGCTCCCGTTGACGAGCACGACCCGGTCCTCGGCGTGGTTGATGATCCACACCAGCTGCTCGGCGGGCAGGCGCAGGTTGAGGGTGTGCAGTACCGCGCCCATGGAGGGGATGGAGAGGTATGCCTCCATGTGTTCGGCGTTGTTCCACATGAGGGTGCCGACCCGTTCGTCGTCGGCCACCGACAGCTCGTCGCGCAGCGCATGGGCCAGCTGCGCGGCCCGACGGCCGATCTCGGCGAAGGTGCGCCGGTGCGGTTCACCGTCGGTCCAGGTGATGACCTGCGACTCACCGTGGACCGTCGATCCGTGGTCCAGGATTCGCGAGACGGTGAGCGGTACGTCCTGCATCGTGCTCAGCACCGGGTGCCTCCGCTTTGTTACGGGCGGGTAGTGGTGCTGCGATTGTCATCGCATACCGCGCGGTATGTCACGCCCCCGGGGGTGTGTTTCTTGCCAGCTCTCGACACCGTGTACGGGCCCGCGGACGGCCACTGATCAGCAAGAACGGGCGCAAACCGGGCCCGGCCGGCGGTTCGCCGCTCACGGCCGCGGGTCGACCGTCGGCGGCACCGCCTGGAGGACGAGCACCGACAGATCGTCCTCGACCGGGCCGGTGCCGAAGTCGTGCGCCGCGCGCCGGACGTGCTCGGCCAGCGCCTTGGCTCCCAGGCCCAGGCCGTCCTTCAAAACCTCGATCAGACCGTCGTTGTCGTCCAACTGCCAGTTGCCGCAACGGCGTTCGGTGACGCCGTCGGTGACGCAGAGCAGGGTCTCGCCGGGGGCGAGATCGAAGGAGCTGGCCTGGTACTCGGTGCCCTCGTCGATGCCCAGGAGCATCTGGGGCTCGGAGGCCGGCTCGACGGCGCCGTCGAGGAACATGTGCAGCGGCGGCGGATGGCCGGCGCTGGCGACCGTGCAGCGCGCTCCGGGCACGCCGGGGTCGACCTCCAGCTCGCCGTAGAGCAGGCTCAGGAAGCGGGAGCTGGCCTGCTCACCGCCGAGCTCCACCGCCTCGGCGCTCTCCTCCGCCATGGCCAGATTCAGTCGTCCGAGTACCGATTCGACGCCATGGCCCTCGCGCGCCAGCAGCCGTACGAGGTGCCGGGCCAGTCCGGTGACGGACATCGCCTCCGGGTCCTTGCCCTGTACGTCGCCCAGCAGGAAGCACCAGCGGCGGTCGCCCATCGGGAAGACGTCGTAGAAGTCGCCGCCGACGGTCTGGCCCTCACCGTGCGGCTCGTAGACGATCGCGGTGTCCACGCCGACGATGCTGGCCAGCGACGCGGGCAGCTGCCGGCGCTGGAGCGCCAGGCTGATCGTGGTCTGCCGGGTGTACTGGCGGGCGGTGTACACGGCCTGCGCGACCCGGCGCGCCACGTCCTCGACCATCCGCACCACGGTGTCGGTCATCTGCAGGTGCCCGGACCGGCCGAGCAGCAGTACGCCCAGGTCGGTGTCCCGGGCGACCAGGGGGAAGGCGAGCGCGGAGCCGCCCGAGGGGGCCGCACCGGCGCATTCCGGCCAGGGCCAGGGGGTGCCGGCGGTACGGACCATGTCGACGGGCGGTTCGCTCTCCAGGTCGGCGCGGAGCGGATTGATCCGCCGCTCGTCGACGTGCCAGACGCGGGAGAGCTGCATTCCGCCGCCCTCGACGCTCAGCCAGATGGCGCACCAGTCGGCGAGCCGGGGCACCAGCAGCTGGGCGGCGAGCGCGGTGACCATGTCCTGGTCGAGCTGCCCGGCCAGCAGCTCGCTGGTCTCGGCCAGGAAGGACGGGCCGCCGCGGTCGGCCCACTCGGCGGGGTGGCCGCGCAGATGACCGCGCTGGCCGACGGGGTGGGCCAGGCGCACCGGGGGCTCGGCGCCGCGCGGTTCGGGCGCGGTGCCGACGAGGGCCGGCTCCCCCTCGGTCGCCTCCAGCCGGAACCAGACCGTCTTGACCGACTTGCGGTAGGTCACCCCCCAGGACTCCGCCAGCGCGCCGACCAGCTGGAGGCCGTAGCCCGGCTCACCGGTCCGGGCGTCCACTCCACCGCGTACGCCCCGGGCCGGGTGGCGGTCGGAGACCTCCACCACCACGCCCACCTTCGCCCGGCCGGCCCCCGTCTCGGCATCGGGCGGCGGGCCGTGCTCCAGGCGGCAGGTGACGTCGATGTCCGTGCCGGCGTACATCACGGCGTTGGTGACCAGCTCGCTGGTGAGCAGGACGGCGGTGTGGATGAGCTCCGAGCTGATCGCCGCGGCGCCGGGACCCGCCGTGGCGGGCGGTGCGCCCGCCCGTTCGGTCAGCAGCGCGCGCACGAATTTCCGCGCTCCGGAGGCCGCGAGCTGATTGGCCGGCAGCCCCTTCCGGGACACGGATTCCGTCGAGTACGGGGAGGACAGCGCTGCCACTGTGCCCCCTGAGTGTGCCGGGAAAAACTAATTACGAGCGCTTTATACTATGTCATATCCGCCCAAATTGATCATTCTGCAGGAATAGGACCTCTTCACAACGACCACCGGGGGATGGTGCGCCATGGCTCTCGACCCGCCCCCACCCGAATCCGCCTCCGCGCCCGCCGGGCGCTCCGTGTCGTCGCGGCCCACCGCGCCGTCGCCGCCCGCCACACCGCCGCCCGCCGCGGCCCGGTCCGACGGGGACGGGCAGTGGGTGCGCACCAGCGAGCTGCGGCCGCTGCTCGCGGCGATGAACGCCCTGCGTGACGGGGACTTCACCACCCGCGTGGAGAGCTTCCCCGACGGCGGCACGCCGGACGGTGTGCTGGCCGACATGGTCGGCGTCTTCCACCAGATCGTCGCCCGCAACGTCCATCTGGCCTCCGAGCTGCAGCGCGTACGCGGCGAGATCCTCCGCCAGGGCCGGCTGGACGAGCGGATCTCCGCGAGCCCCGGACAGGGGACCTGGACGACGAACATCGAAGCGGCCAACACCGTGCTCGAGGCGCTGGTCGTGCCGCTCGCCAAGGCCACCCGGGTGCTGGACGCGGTGGCCGACGGCGATCTGACCCAGCACGTCGACCTGCACGACGGCAACCGCCAGCTGCACGGCGATCTGCGCCGCCTGGGCAGCGGGGTGAACCGCATGGTCGACCAGCTCTCGTTGTTCACCGGCGAGGTCACCCGCGTCGCCCGGGAGGTCGGCACCGAAGGCCGGCTGGGCGGTCGTGCGAAGGTCCAGGGGCTCTCCGGCGACTGGCTGCATGTGACCGAGGCGGTCAACACCATGGCGTCGCGGCTGACGGCGCAGGTGCGCGACATCGCGGTGGTCACCACGGCGGTGGCGCGCGGCGATCTGACCCAGCAGGTGACGGTCGAGGCCACCGGCGAGCTGCTGGAGCTGAAGATGACCGTCAACAAGATGGTCGACCAGCTGCGGGCCTTCGCCGACGAGGTCACCCGCGTCGCCCGCGAGGTCGGCACCGAAGGCCAGCTCGGCGGCCGCGCCCAGGTCAGAGGCGTCTCCGGGGTCTGGAAGGACCTCACCGACAACGTCAACTTCATGGCGTCCAACCTGACCTGGCAGGTCCGCAACATCGCCCAGGTCACCACGGCGGTGGCCAACGGCGATCTGAGCCAGAAGATCACTGTGGACGCCCGGGGCGAGATCCTCGAACTGAAGTCGACGATCAACACGATGGTCGACCAGCTCTCGGCCTTCGCCGACGAGGTCACCCGCGTCGCCCGCGAGGTCGGCACCGAAGGCCAGCTCGGCGGCCGCGCCCAGGTCAGAGGCGTCTCCGGGGTCTG
>NZ_JBWKCJ010000003.1:387904-418576 GCF_056436545.1 Streptomyces sp. NPDC043738
TGGAAGGACCTCACCGAGAGCGTCAACTTCATGGCCGACAACCTGACGTCCCAGGTCCGCAACATCGCCCTGGTCGCCACCGCCGTCGCCGAGGGCGACCTCGGCAAGACGATCACCGTCGAGGCCAAGGGCGAGATCCTGGAGCTCAAGACCACGATCAACACGATGGTCGACCAGCTCTCGGCCTTCGCCGACGAGGTCACCCGCGTCGCCCGCGAGGTCGGCACCGAAGGCAACCTGGGCGGTCAGGCGCAGGTCAGGGGGGTCTCCGGGGTCTGGAAGGACCTCACCGACAACGTCAACTTCATGGCGCTGAACCTGACCTCCCAGGTGCGCAACATCGCCCAGGTCACCACGGCGGTGGCCAACGGGGACCTGTCGAAGAAGATCGACGTCGACGCCCGCGGCGAGATCCTGGAGCTGAAGGACACCGTCAACACCATGGTTCAGCAGCTGCGGGCGTTCGCGGACGAGGTGACCCGGGTGGCCCGCGAGGTCGGCACCGAGGGCCGGCTGGGCGGCCGCGCCCAGGTCCACGGCGTGTCCGGCGTCTGGAAGAACCTCACCGACAACGTCAACTTCATGGCCGACAACCTGACGTCCCAGGTCCGCAACATCGCCCAGGTCGCCACCGCGGTCGCCAAGGGCGACCTGTCGAAGAAGATCGACGTCGACGCCCGCGGCGAGATCCTGGAACTGAAGACGACCATCAACACGATGGTCGACACCCTCTCCTCGTTCTCCTCCGAGGTCACCCGCGTGGCCCGCGAGGTCGGCAGCGAGGGCCAGTTGGGCGGCCAGGCCCGGGTCGAGGGCGTCTACGGCACCTGGAAGCGCCTGACCACCAGCGTCAACGACCTGGCGCTCAACCTGACGACGCAGGTCCGCGCGATCGCCGAGGTGGCCAGCGCGGTCACCCAGGGCGACATGTCCGGCTCGATCTCCGTGGAGGCCCAGGGCGAGGTCGCCGCGCTGAAGAACAACATCAACCTGATGGTCGCCAACCTCCGCGAGACCACCCGCGCCAAGGACTGGCTGGAGTCCAACCTGGCCCGTATCGCCAGCCTGATGCAGGGCCACCGCGACCTGGTCGAGGTCGCCGACCTGATCCTGCGCGAGCTGACCCCTCTGGTGAACGCGCAGTTCGGCGCGTTCTTCCTGGCCGAGGCGGGTGCCGAGCCGGGTGAGGGGCTCGAACTCATCGCCGGTTACGGCACCGGCCAGCCCGAGGCCCACCGCCGGCTGCCGCGACTGCGGATGGGCTCCCCCGGCTGGGGCCTGATCACCCAGTCCGCCATGGAGAAGAAGCGCATCGTCGTCGACGCCGTACCGCCCGACTACATCACCATCAGCTCCGGCCTCGGCGCCGCCGCCCCCGCCAGCATCGTCGTCCTCCCGGTCCTCTTCGAGGACCAGGTGCTGGGCGTCATCGAGCTGGCCTCCTTCAGCCGCTTCAGCGAGGTGCACCTGGCCTTCATCGACCAGTTCGTGAACACCATCGGCGTCTCGATCAACACCATCATCGCCAACGCCCGTACCGAGTCGCTCCTTTCGGAGTCCCAGCGGCTGACCGCCGAGCTCCGCCAGCGCTCCGACGAGCTGCAGCTGACCAACGCCGAGCTGGAGGAGAAGGCCGCACTGCTCGCGACCTCGTCCCAGTACAAGTCCGAATTCCTGGCGAACATGTCGCACGAGCTGCGCACCCCACTGAACTCCCTGCTGGTGCTCTCCCGGCTCCTCGCCGACAACCCCGAGGGCCGGCTCAACGCGCAGGAGGTGGAGTTCGCCGTCACCATCCACCGCGCCGGCTCCGACCTCCTCCAGCTGATCAACGACATCCTCGACCTGTCGAAGATCGAGGCGGGCAGGATGGACGTCCATCCCAAGCCGCTCCCCCTCATCAAACTCCTCGACTACGTCCGGGCGACCTTCAAGCCGCTCACCCTCGACCGCGGCCTCACCTTCGACGTCCAGGTCGGCGACGACGTCCCCAAGGAGCTGTTCTCCGACGAGCAGCGCCTGCAGCAGATCCTGCGCAACCTGCTGTCCAACGCCGTCAAGTTCACCTCCTCCGGCGGCGTGGAACTCCGCGTCCGGCGCGTACCGGGAAGCGAGTTCGAGGAGGAGTCCCTGCGCACCGCCGACGACGTCCTCGCCTTCTCCGTCAAGGACACCGGGATCGGCATCCCGCCCGAGAAACTCGACGACATCTTCGAGGCGTTCCAGCAGTCCGAGGGCACCACCAACCGCAAGTACGGCGGCACCGGCCTCGGCCTGTCCATCAGCCGCGACATGGCGGCGCTGCTCGGCGGACGGATCACCGCGGAGAGCGAGCCCGACGTCGGCTCGACCTTCACCCTGTACGTGCCGGCCCGCTACACCACCCCGCTCCCCGCCCTCGGCGACGGCTCCGCCCCCACGCCCCGCCCCGTCCTCGCCGAACAGCTCACCACCCGGCCCAGGCCCGTGATCAGGCCCGACCAGGGCTCGTCACGGGGCGACGTCTTCGCCACCGAGGAAGTGCGCGAGCACGAACCGGCGCCCCATGCGGGACCCCGCACCGGCGACGGCGGCGATGTCACCTGGCCCGAGACCACCCGCCTCAAGGACTGGCTCAGCGGGCGCCCCGGCCAGGTGCTGGCCAACCGCCGGATCCTCATCGTCGACGACGACATCCGCAATGTCTTCGCGCTCACCCACGTACTGGGCCGGGTCGGCATCCGCGTGAAGTACGCCGAGAACGGCCGCGAGGGCCTGGAGGTCCTGGACCGGACGCCGGACGTGTCGCTGGTGCTGATGGACATCATGATGCCCGAAATGGACGGTTACGAGATGATCAAGGCGATCCGGCAAGCCCCCCGCTTCGCGGACCTGCCGATCATCGCCCTCACCGCGAAGGCCATGCCGGGCGACCGGGAGAAGGCGATCGACAGCGGGGCCAACGACTACATCCCCAAACCGGTGGACGTGGACCGCCTGCTGTCCGTGATCTGCGCCCTCCTGGACCCCGAGAGCGGCACGCCGGGCCCCGGCCCCGCCACCAGCGACGAGGCCGATTCCGCCGGCACGGACCGGGACGACCGGGGAACGGCGGGGCAGCGGCCATGACGACGACACCGGACACCGCGCCGAGCATCCTCATCGTCGACGACATGGAGGAGAACCTGGTGGCGCTGGAGGCGGTCCTCGGCTCCCTCACCCAGAAGGTCGTCCGTGCCCGCTCCGGCGAGGAGGCCCTCAAGGCGATGCTCCGCGAGGAGTTCGCCGTGGTGCTCATCGACGTCCTGATGCCGGGCATGAACGGCTTCGAGACGGCGGCCAACATCAAGGGGCTGGACCAGACGAAGGACGTCCCGATCATCCTGCTGACCGGCGCCTCGGTCGACCCCAACTACGCCTACCGCGGCTACACGGTCGGTGCCGCCGACTTCCTCATCAAGCCCTTCGATCCGTGGCTGCTGCGGACGAAGGTGAACGTCTTCCTCGAACTGCACCGCAAGAACCGCCAACTGGCCGCCCAGGCAGAACAGTTGAAGCGGCTGCTGACCTCGGACGGCGGCCGCCCCGGCGGCCCGGCGGCGGATACCCCGGAAGCCTCGCAGGCGTCCGGTGCACCGCAGGGCCACGCGACCGAGGAGCTGGGCGAGCCGCCCGCGGCCGCCGCCCCGTCCACCGAGACCACCCGCCTGGCGGAGGTCGCCGCCCAGCTCGCCCAGCTCGAATTCCTCCTGCGGGACAGGGCGGGCCATGAGTCGGGCCCGGAGGCCGGCGGCGACGAGACGGACCGCGGCGAGGCGCACGGCGGCGAGCCGGAAGGGGACGCGGCGTCCGATCTGGCCGACCGCATCGCACAGTTGGAAGAGGCGGTGGGACGGCTGCTGACCAACCGGACCGGGTAGACGCACGCCCCGGCGAGACCGGGCCCGAGGAGACCGGGCCCGAGGAGACCGGGCCCGATGAGCGGAGAGCGTCAGCTCCTCGCGCCGCGGGAGATGCGGAACAGCACGTTCGGCCGCAGCGGCCCTTCGGGCTCGGAGAGGTCCTCGAAGTCGTCGGCCGGGTCCCGGGTCATGCCGATCCGGCGCATCACCGCCTGCGAACGATGGTTGGTGGCCGTCGTGACAGCGACGATCTCGGGCAGCTCGAGCCGGTCGAAGCCATGGGCCAGGACCGTCAGCGCGGCCTCTGTGGCGTAGCCCTGACCCCAGGCCGAGCGGGCGAGCCGCCAGCCGATCTCCACTCCTGTGAACGGCATGTCCTCGTCCACGTCGTCCAGGCCCGCGAAGCCGATGAACTCGCCCGTGGCCTGCACCTCGACCGCCCACCACCCGTAGCCCCGCCGGTCGAACTCGGCCTGGAACCGCGCCACGCAGGCATCGCTCTGTTCGCGGGTGAGCAGGTCGCCCAAGTGCTCCCGAACCTCGGGATCGGCATTCATCGCCGCCCACGGTTCGAGATCGGAGTCACGCCAACGGCGCAGGACGAGGCGATCGGTACGCAGTTCAGCCATGCTGCCCAGCCAACGCGAGCCATGGCGCCGAGGCAATCTCTTTTTCTTCCGGTTGTACCGCCCCCCGGCCCCGGCCCCCGGCCCCCGGCCCCCGGCCCCCTGAGGGGCATGCCCCCTAGCCTTCGTCCTCGCCACTCCCGTAACTCGCGAACCAGTGGCTGTCGAAGTATCGGGCCGTGGAGAACGGGTGCTGCCGGTCGGTGAGCATGCGGTAGACGAACTCGCTGGTCGTACCGTCGAAACGCACCCAGGAATCAGGGATGTCCTCCGTGATCAGGATGGGCCATCTGTCAGGGTCGGCGCCTTCGGTCAGCCAGTAGAACTGGTCGGCCTGCTCGGTGCTCGCCCACTGCAGCAGCCCGCCAGGGGTCGGGTACAGCTCGTACGGCTCCCACAGACCGCTCCTGCTCGCACTCGCCCACTGGCTCAACCACTCGGTGTGCCGGACGATGTCGGTGCTCTGGAAGCAGGCGCCGGGTATGTGGATCTGGAGGTAGTCGTCGAAGGCGCCGTCCCCGAACAGTTCGACGAGGCGTTTGTAGTCACCGGGAAGAGCCGTTCCGAGCCGGCCCTCGGTCCCCGCCCAGTCGACCGTGCGCGCGCTGGTGACGTCCCACCCCGTGACGGCGACGACCCCGTCCAACCAGGAAGCTCCTTCCGGCATTTCCGCTGCCGATTCCCGTCCCTCCGCGACGAGCGCCACGGGCCGTATGCCGTCGTCGAAACGGGCCGTACCGCAGCCGATCCACCGGCCCCCGTGCGCCCACGCACGCATCTCGACGAGCCGCTCGCCGAAGGGAGCCAGGAGCCCCAGCCCCGTTCGCCGGGTCAGGGTCGGATCGGTGAACCCGTCCATCACGAGGTTGCGCGGCTGCCCGTAGCGTCCACTGAGGGCCTCGTGGAGGTCGGCGAAGCCGGCCCCGTCCGAAGGCGCCCACAGACACACGTGCTCCGCCGGGTGCCCCGCCTCCTCACACTGCAGATCGCCCGCATCCGTCCAGGCCAGGCGATGGACGACCGCAAGGAACTCATCAAGCTCGGGCCGTTCGTGCGGCACGCCCCGGCCGTTCTGCTCGCTCATGGCAGGCATTCAAGCGGACGCCACTGACAACGCCCCTGCGGGTCGGCTCCCCCACGGCTCCCTACGGGCCCCCTACGGCTCAACCGCGCCCGCCCCGGCCCCACCCGCCGCGGAACCGGCCCCGCCCCGGACGCTCGGGCGGCCGGGGAATGAACGGCAGCCCGTCGTCCCGCGTCTCGGCCGTACGGCTCCACGCACGGCTCGCCGCCGGCTCCACATAGGTGAGATCGGTACGCGGCGCCCGGGCGGCCTCGAACTCGCGCGGCTCCTGGCCCGCGACCGCCATCAGGTCGAGCAGCATCCGCTCCGCCAGATCCGGCTCCAGCTGGACCCCCACCCCTTCGGAGCCCCAGCGCAGCACCAGTTCCGCGGCCCTGGTCAGGCCCTCATCCGTAGCGGTGGGAAACGCCAGGGCCAGCGAGGCCCGGACGATCTCCACCGCACTCTCCGCCTGCATCAGCCACCGCCACCCTCTCCGCTACGCCCACACCCGAAGTCCACACCCACGCCCACGTCCACATCCAGGCCCACGTCCACATCCAGGCCCACGCCCGGTACGGCGCATCGCCACGGCCCTCACGGCTTCCGGGCGACACACACCGCACACAGCCCGACCAGCGCCGGCG
Source organism: Streptomyces sp. NPDC043738 (assembly GCF_056436545.1). Lineage (NCBI taxonomy): Bacteria > Bacillati > Actinomycetota > Actinomycetes > Kitasatosporales > Streptomycetaceae > Streptomyces > Streptomyces sp. NPDC043738. The sequence goes on from NZ_JBWKCJ010000003.1 coordinate 394,122, forward strand.
GCCGCATATGGATGAGCGTCGCGTCCTGCGCCTGCCGCAGGCACTCGTGACGGTCGAGCTTGGAGAACTGCTGCGTACTCATCGTGTCCCTGATGATGACTTCCCAATGGTCCTGGGCCTTGACCCAGTCGTTGCGATGCGCGATCCGCACGAAGGCGTCGACGAAGACCTGCTCCGCCAGCGTCCCGTGGAAGTAGCTCCCCAGGTAGTCGATCCGCGACGGCGGCCTGAGCCTGTCCCCCCAGCCGCGCCGCTGGAACAGCGTGCTCGTCGCGATGGACTTCACGCTCTGGATACGGGTGGCGATCACATGACCGGCCACCCCACCGAGGACGGCCGGGACGGCCAGCCAGCCGATGACGGACGCCAGCCACAGCAGCGCGTGCTCCGGCGGATCGATCAGGGTGAACGTCCTGTACACCTTGCCGGGGCTCGCCGCCCGGGCGGCGAAGACGTACAGCACGCTGATGCCCGCCGCGAAGGGCAGCCCCCAGTCGATGATCCACTGCGTCAGGCCCGCCAGCGCCTTTCTGGAGCGCCAGAGCCGTCGCAACCTCCCCATGGGGCGCGTCGGCGGCAGCGCCAAAGACATGGGTATAGGAATCGGGTTGTTCAACTACGCCCCCATTGCCTCGCTCAATGCCCCGAGTCTAGACATTCGGGACGCGTTGGAACCTCACAATCACCAGGCTGGTCAGGGGAGTTGGCGTCGCTGGACACCTGTTCCCACTGGGGCCGCCGCGGCTCCTCCGCGGCTCTTTGGCGGCAGTCCCGACAACGGCCGGGCGCCGGGGAGCGGAAGGCACGTTCGCAGCCGTCGCAGGTCTGGAACGGGAGGAGCCGGGCACGCGCGGGGCCGGCGGGAGCCACTGGCGCGAGGGGTGGCGGCAGCCCTTCGGCGAGACGGTGGGCGACCAGGGCTGCGGGACTGCGGAGGGGCTGCGGAAGCCCCGTGGTCAGCGCCCGGCGTACGGAGTCCGGGGCAACACCGCGTTCCAGCCAGGCGGCGACGGCCGGAGCGAGGCGCTGGACGTCCTGCACGGAGAGCAGCAGACGGGGGTCGTCCCGCCGCAGGTTCGCCAGCAGAGCGGACGCGGCGGGGTGATGTTTGTGCTGGTCGCGGGGTTGGGGGAGGGCGGGTGGGGGTGTCTTCGGTGCGGGCGGGAGCTTGGGGGCCGCCGATGGGGCGGGCTCCTCAGGGGCTGGTTCGGCTGCGCTCCGGCGAACGGAACGGGCGGCGGCCTCGCGGGCGCGACGAGCGCGGGTGGCTTCAGGGTTGTTGTACGAGATGGTTACGGTGACGAGCCGCCCTTGATCGTTCCGCTGCCGAATCCGCTCCAAGTAGCCGTACGCTTCTAACTCCCGCAGGGCGCCTGCGATGCGATCCCGCCCTTCGCGGGACTGCCGTGCGAGCGTCCGGATATCGACCGGTGCACCCTCGGGAAGCGACTGGATGTACGTGGCGAGCCCTCTGGCGAGGAACGACAGCTCACTGTGCTGGGCGAGATGGTTGCCGATGATGGTGAAGCCTGGTTGCTGGAATTCAGTCACCTTGCGGACTCCGGAGGTGGATCGTCGAACGACGTACTGGGCGCGCGAAGGCGCGTTAAGCTGCGGCTTAGCCATCAGGAAGCCTTCTCTTCCTTGGTGGTCAGGCCCTCGGTCCGGGATGCCCGTCCCAGTCGAGGGCCGTCGCATGTCTGCGGTGTGTGGTGTTCCTGCTACCGAGAGTGCAACGGCGGGACGAGCGGAGGCGAGCCCTCCGCCACTCGATCACCCGAGCGAGTGACGGACATGCGGTCCCCCGGTGGGGTTTGGTGGGTTGGTTCTTTTCACCTGGGGTTATTTGGTCTTTTACGGCCAGTGGCACCGCCAGCCCAGTTCCCGGCCTTCAGCCCCATGGCGGCAGGTCGAACTCCGCCCAGACCGTCTTGCAGGGCACAGGCCCAGGCCAGGTCCCCCATCGATCAGCGAGCGCGTCCACGAGGATCAGGCCGTACCCCGACTCCCCTACACCCGGAGCCTGTTGGACCGGGATCCGGTCCGGGCGCGCGTCCACCAGCTCGACACGGAGCGTGTCCGCGTCAAAGGACAGCACGATCCTGAAGTCGCGCCCCCGTACGCGTCCGTGAGAGGCGGCGTTCGCGGCCAGCTCGGCGACGACCTGAGCGGGGCGCTCGAACGGCACGCCCCAGACCCGGAGTTGCTCGACAGCGAGAAGCCGCGCAAGGCGGGCCCCTCGACGGGTGGCCGACAGCTGGACCCTGAACTGCAGCTTGGGCTCGGCAGTTTGCTGATTCATGTCACTCAGCGTGGTCGCGGGTATCTACGCTGACCAGTAATTGCACAGGTACGCGCGGTGACTGTCCCCTGGGGTGTCCCAGGGTGTCCCCGCTGTCCGGGAGGGGAAGGCGGATGAGCGTTGACGGGGCCGACGAGGCTGGTTGGGACCTCGAACAGGACGACGATTCCAAGGCTGTCGTCGGGGCTGTAGGGCGCCAGCTCAAACTGTGGCGGGAGGCCGCAGGGCTGCGCCCAGCCGAATTCGGGGAGTCCATGGGGTACAGCGACAACCTGATCTACAAGATCGAGCGCGGTGCACGGATCCCTCGCCCGGAGTTCCTCGACATGGCCGACGAGGTGCTTGGCGCAGGCGGAAAGATCGCCGCGATGAAGAAGGACCTGGAGCAGGCCCGGTACCCCAAGAAAGTGCGAGATCTGGCCAAGTGGGAGGCCGAGGCAGTGGAGCTCGGCGCATACGGCAACCACAACCTGCACGGCCTGTTGCAGACGGAGGAGTACACACGGGCGCTGTTCGAGACCTGGAGGCCTGCCTATTCGCAGGACCAGATGGACAGGCTGGTGGCTGCCCGCATGGCGCGGCGGAGCATCTTCGATAGGTCGCCGGCCCCTGCACTCACCTTCGTCCAAGAAGAGGTGACTCTGCGCCGGCCCATCGGAGGCACAATGGTGCTGCGGCGACAACTCGAACGCCTGTTGGAGGTAGGTCAGTTGCGGAATGTCGAAATCCAGGTGATGCCGACCGACAGCGATGACCATGCCGGGATGAACGGTCGGATTCAGGTGCTGAAGTTCGCCGACGGTACGGCCGTCGGGCATTCCGACGGTGCGTTCGCTGGTAGGACGATCTCCGACCCAAAGGAGATCCGGATCCTTGAGCTGCGCTATGGCATCATCCGGGCCCAGGCTCTCACTCCACGGGAGTCACTGGCTTTCATCGAGAAACTGCGGGGAGAGACATGACGCTCCGGCCTACTGGCATGTGGACCAAGAGCAGCTACAGCGACAGCAGCGATGGCCACGACTGCATCGAGGTCGCCTGGACCAAGAGCAGCTACAGCGGCAATGGCAACGAGCCCGACTGCATCGAAGTCGCCGCCACCCCCTCCACCATCCACATCCGGGACTCCAAGAACCCCGACGGGCCTCGGCTGCACCTCCCGCCGGCCACCTGGGCCGACTTCGTCGCGTACGCCGCCGACTCCGCGCGCTGACCGTGCGCCGGGTCGTGCGCGACGGCGCGTAGCCGCCGGGCGTGCAACTGCCGAGGGCTTCCTTCGTGCCGCCTACGGGGTCGGCGCGGCCGTGGCGGGAACGCTGTCGGCAAACGGCAGAAGGGGGAGCCACGGTGCGGCAGTTCGACCTGAAGGCAGAAGCGGAAATGCGGCTACAGTCCGAGAAGTTCGCCGCGGAACTGGCGCGGAAGCGCCGCGAGAGCCTGGCAGCGGCCGAGGGCGGCGCCCCGGCACCCGCATCGGCCGAGGCCACCGGCACACCCACAACCACGACCACGACGACGGACGCCAGCGCCGAAAGCGAGTGAGGGCCAGGGGCGATCACCACCCCCGGCCCGGTTGTCAGGGTCTGTCCGACGGGTCATGAAGCAGCGCCTGATCGGACAGGCTCGATTCGGCAGTGCCAGTCACACCGCGCGCAGTGCGTCCCAGGTCTGCGGGCCGACGACGCCGTCCACCTGGAGACCGTTCACGTCCTGGAAGTACACCACCCAGCTCTCCGTACGCGGGCCGAAGCCCCCGTCAACGGCCAGTGGTGAGCCGCCGTTCCAAGCGTTGATCAGGCACTGGATCTCCCTGACGCGGTCGCCAATGTCACCGCGCCGGGTGGTGGCAGAGCCGTCGTAGTAGCCGCAGTATCCGGCCGCGTCGGCCACAGCCGTGGTGCCCCGTGCCTCGACCGGCGTGGCGGAGGCGGCCGGGGCCAGTGTCAGGAGCAGCCCGCTCAAGGCAGCTGCCGCAGCGAAGACGGCGCGCTGTCGTGTACGCATGTGAGGTTCCTTCCCCCCAGGTCCTTGTAGATCTCCCGGTCAGGAGCTCCACAAGGAGGCTGGCTTCGGGAATGGGCCGCTACGCCGCTGCCGCCCACTTACACCCCTTGTGGGTGACATGGCGCGGAAACACGTGGCACCACGGACGCGTTCCACCCAACAGGCCGTATTTCACGAGGCGTTGAGGAGTGACTCGGCCAGCGTGCGCCATGCCGTGCGCGGGAAGGCGTACGGGCGGCGGCCGTCCGTGACGACCTGGACAGCCACGTGGTCGGCGCCCGCGGCGAACCGTTCGGCGATGCGGGCGGCGATCCGCTCGGGGGTGCCCCAGGCGAAGACGGCGTCGACGAGGCGGTCGCTGCCGTGTGCCGCGAGGTCGTCCGTGGTGAAGCCGGAGCGCAGCCAGTTGTTGGCGTAGTTCGGCTGGGCGAGGTACGGGGCGAGGGCGGCGCGGGCCGTGGCGCGGGCGGTCGACGGGCTGGTCTCCGGGATCACCGACACGGCGGGAGCCAGCAGCGGGCCGGCGCCGAGGAGTTTGCGGGTGTGGGCGGTGTGGTCGGCGACGGTGAGGTGCGGCTGGACGCCGGCGGTCCGGGTGGCGGCGAGCCGGGTCATCCTCGGACCATGCGCGCCGAGGAACCGCCTCGCCCTGGGGAGCGGCGGTGTCGAGCCGTCCAGCGCGTCGAGATAGCCGCTGAGCGCCGTGTACGGCCGGTGGTAGCGCTGCTCGACCTGCGAGTGGCTCACCCCCAGGCCGAGGAGCAGCCGTCCGCGTCGGCGGTCGGGGACGGCGTGGTACGCCGCGGCCAACTGGGACGCGGGCTGATGCCAGATGGAGACGCAGGCGGGCGCGACCACCGTGCGCTCGGTCGCCGCCAGCAGTTCGGTCGTCGTGACGAGATCGCCGCGGGGGTTGCCCCCGGGGTTGCCGCCGAGCCAGAGCGTGCCGTAGCCCAGCTCCTCCAGCTCCGCCGCGGCGTCGCGGGCCTCGCCGCGCTCCCCGTGGGTGAAGGCCAGACTCCAGACGCCGATGCGTCCCAGGTTCAGGCCGTGGTCGAGGTCGTTGAGGTCGGGGTGGACGTCATGGTCGAGGTCGACGGTCATGACTTGTGTGTACCGGCAGGTGGGCGGGGCCGACCGGCGCGCGGGGTGCGGTGGCCAAAATGCCGGGCCTATTCGCCCCGGAGGCCGCTCTTGACGCTGGCATAGGGCAGGCGCACGAGTGTCCTCCGGGTTACCGGATCATGGCCAGCTCCGGGTCCTCCCGGAGTTTGGCCAGGGCGCGGGAGACGGCGCTCTTGACCGTGCCGATCGAGACCTCCATGACCTCGGCGGTCTGGGCCTCGCTCAGGTCCTCGTAGTACCTGAGGACGACCATGGCGCGCTGGCGGGCGGGCAGCCGCATCACCGCCCGCCACATCGCGTCGCGCAGGCCTTCCAGCTCGGCGGGGTCGGGGGCCGGCAGCGGGTCCGGCTCGGGGAGCTCGTCGACGGCGAACTCCTCGACCTTGCGCTTGCGCCACTGGGAGGTGCGGGTGTTGATCAGCGCGCGGCGGACATAGCCGTCCAGGGCGCGGTGGTCCTCGATGCGCTCCCAGGCCACATAGGTCTTGGTCAGCGCGGTCTGGAGGAGGTCCTCGGCGTCGTTGGGGTTGGCGGACAGCGACCGCGCGGCGCGCAGCAGGACCGGCCCCCGGGCCCGTACATAGGACGAGAACGACGGGAACACAGCGGCGGTCGAAGCTCTTGTGCACACTGGCGTGGTCATGGGCTCAACGCTAGAAGCGAGGGGGGTCCGGGGGATCGGCCCCAGGTGCCGAAGCGCTCTCCGTCTCAAGTTGTACGGGTAGGGCCCACCCCACCTCCTTTGGGGGGACGGGCCCCTCAGCCCTCCCTGCCCGGGACCCCGAGTCGTCCCCACCCGGGACCCCGAGTCATCCCCACCCGGGACCCCGAGTTATTCCCACCCGGGCCCTGAGTCGTCCCCGCCCGGGCCCCTCAGCCGTCCCGGCCCAGGACCAACCCCGACGTGGGCACCCCCGTACCCGCCGTGACCAGCGCATGTGCGGCGTCGGGGACCTGGTTCGGGGACGTCCCGCGCAGCTGGCGGACGGCCTCGGCGATGCCGTTCATACCGTGCAGGTACGCCTCGCCGAGCTGGCCGCCGTGGGTGTTCAGCGGGAGCGTGTCCGCGGCGACGAGGTCGGCGGCCTCACCGGGGGCGCAGAAGCCGAACTCCTCCAGCTGCATGAGCACGAAGGGGGTGAAGTGGTCGTAGAGGATGGCGACGGAGATGTCGGCGGGGGTGAGACCGGAGGTGCGCCAGAGCTGGCGGGCGACCACGTTCATCTCCGGCAGGCCGGTCAGGTCGTCGCGGTAGAAGCTGGTCATCTGCTCCTGGGCGCGGCCGGCGCCCTGTGCCGCGGCGGTGATCACGGCGGCGGGGTGGCGCAGATCGCGGGCCCGCTCGGGGCTGGTCACCACGATCGCCTGGCCGCCGTCCGTCTCCTGGCAGCAGTCCAGCAGCCGCAGCGGCTCGACGATCCAGCGGGAGGCGGCGTGGTCGGCGAGGGTGATGGGCTTGCCGTAGAAGTACGCGGCCGGGTTGCGGGCGGCGTGCCGGCGGTCGACGACGGCGACCTGCCCGAACGCCTCCGGGGTCAGGCCGTAAGTGTGGAGGTAGCGCTGCGCCGCCATCGCGACCCAGGAGGCGGGGGTGAGCAGGCCGAAGGGCAGGTTCCAGCCGAGCGCCGCGCCCTCGGCGGACGGCTGCCGCTCCTGGACGCCGGAGCCGAAGCGGCGCCCGGAGCGCTCGTTGAACGCGCGGTAGCAGACGACGACTTCGGCGATTCCGGTGGCGACGGCCAGGGCCGCCTGCTGGACGGTGGCGCAGGCCGCGCCGCCGCCGTAGTGGATGCGGGAGAAGAAGGACAGCTCGCCGATGCCGGCCGCCTGGGCGACGGTGATCTCGGGGCTGGTGTCCATGGTGAAGGTGACCAGGCCGTCGACGTCGGCCGGTGTCAGTCCGGCGTCGTCGAGGGCGGCGTGGACGGCCTCGACGGCGAGCTTGAGTTCGCTGCGTCCGGAATCCTTGGAGAACTCGGTCGCGCCGATACCGGCGATGGCGGCGCGTCCGGACAGCGAGTCGGGGCGATGCAGGCTCATGCGGTGCCCTCCGGGAGGCTCACGGTGACCGTGCCGGTGACGTGGTTGCCCAGGGCGTTGGCGCCGGTGACCCGTACCCGGGCGGTGTCGCCGTCGACGTCGGTGACCGTGCCGGTCAACGTCATGGTGTCGCCGGGGTAGTTGGGGGCGCCGAGTCGTATCGCGACGGCGCGGAGCACCGCCGTGGGCCCGAAGTGGTCGGTGATGTAGCGGCCGACCAGCCCGTTGGTGGTGAGGATGTTCATGAAGATCTCCGGGGAGCCCTTGTCCTTGGCCGCCTCGGTGTCGTGGTGGACGTCCTGGTAGTCGCGGGAGGCGAGCGCTCCGGCGACGATCAGGGTGCGGGTGATGGGGATCTCCAGGGGTGGCAGCTCGTCACCGGCCTTGGTGCCGCTCTCGCCGCCGGCTTTGCTGCCGGCTCTGCTGCCGCTCGCGCCGCCGGCCGTCACGCCTGACCCTCGCTTGCCATCAAGTCCCCCAGTTCTTCGAGGAGTTGTGATCCCGAGCCGAGATGGGCGTCGAGCTGCCGGCCCCAGAGGAAGTGCCGGTGGACGGGGTGGTCGACGTCGGCGCCGATGCCCCCGTGCAGATGCTGGCCGGTGTGCACCACGCGCTTGCCCGCCTCGGATGCCCACCAGGCGGCGGTCAGCGCGTGCTCGGCGCAGGGCAGTCGCTCGTCGTACCGCCAGGCCGCCTCGTAGGCCGTGACCCGTATCGCCTCGGTGTCCATGTACGCGTCGGCGGCCCGCAGCAGGACGCCCTGGTTGGTGGAGAGGGGGCGCCCGAACTGCTCGCGGGTGGTGGTGTGGGACACGGCGCGGGCGAGGGAGCCGGCGCAGACCCCGACCTGGAGGGCGGCGAAGGCGATGCGGGCGGCGGCCAGCGTGCCGGGGTAGGCCTCGGCCCCGCCCAGCCGCTCTCCGGACGCGCCGTCCAGGGTGAGCCGGGCCGCCGACCACGGGGCGGTGGTCTCGACCGGCTCCCGCCGTACACCGGTGTCGTCCGTGCGCACCAGCCACAGCGTGCGCGACGCGTCCGGCACGAGGACGTGCGTGGCCTCGCGCAGCCAGGGCACCACCGGGACCGAACCGGTCAGCCGCGCCGTCCCCTCGGCCCGTGCCCCGGCACCCGCCGCGGCCCCCGTCCCGTCCCCCGCGTCCGTCCGTACGCCACCACGCCGGGCCGGGAACGCGCCGGTCACGACCGACTCGCCGGCCCGCAGCCCCGGCAGCAGCCGCGCCCGCTGCTCCGCGCTCCCGTGCGCGCCGATCGCCAGCAGGCCGTACACACAGGTCGCGGCGAACGGCACCTGCGCCGTCGTACGGCCCTGCTCCTCCAACAGCAGAGCGAGCCCCAGCAGCCCGGTCTCCTCGACCGCGCCCGGCAGACCGGCCGCGCACAGCGCCTTCCACAGCTCGGCGTCGGCGGCGGTGCCCAGCCGGGCCAGGCGCTCGGGCGTGGACAGATCGCCGAAGATGTCGGCCGCCAGCTCGCTCGCGGCCCGCTGCTCCTCCGTGGGCGTGAAGTCCATCTCAGCCCGCCACCTCGCCCTCGGGACGGAACACCGGCAACTCCCACTCCTCGTCCACCCGCAGGAACTCAAGCCGCACGGGCATCCCGATCCGCACCTTGTCGTGCGGCACACCGATCACGTTGCTGACCATCCGTACGCCCTCCGCCAGTTCGATGAGCCCGACGGCGTAGGGAGGGTCGAAGGCCGGGAAGGGCGGATGGTGCATCACGACGTACGAATAGACCGTGCCGGCGCCGCTCGCCTCGACCGTGTCCCACTCGGGCGAACCGCAGCCGCCGCAGCCCGGCAGCCACGGAAAGCGCAGCTCGCCGCAGCCGCCGCAGCGCTGGATCAGCAGCCGGTGCCCGGCGACGCCGTCCCAGAACCCGGCGTTGTCCCGGTTGACCACCGGACGGGGCCGTCTGGCCTCGGGCGTCCTCGACGGGCTGCCCGACGGCGTCCTCGATGAAGTCCTCGATGCGGCGGGGGCGTACTTGAGGACCCTGAAGCGGTGCGTCCCCGCCGGCTCGCCGTCCGCCCAGATGTCCATCCGCGTGGTGACGAAATAGCCGGTCCCCAGCTTGGTCGTCTTGCGCGCGGACACCGACTCGATCACTCCGCGGAAGGTGATCCGGTCACCCGGGCGCAGCGGCCGCAGATACTCCTGCTCGCAGTCCGTCGCGACGATCGAGGTGTATCCGGCGCCGTCCAGCAGCCGGGACAGTTCGTCGTACGCCCCCGAGCGGTCGGTGTGGCCCGACAGCCCGCCCATCGTCCAGGCCTGGAGCATGGTCGGCGGGGCGCTCGCGTCCGGCCCGTCGTACGCCGGGTTCGCATCGCCCATCGCCTCGCACCAGTGCCTGATCATCGGCGCGTTGACCAGGTCCTTTCCGACCCCAGCGGTGGAGGACGGCCGCCCTTCGTAGGTCTTCAGCCGCTCGTACAGCTCGTCCTGTTCGTGAGTCCTCGACCGCTCGTGCGGCCCGCCCGGACCGTGTGGCACGCTCATCGCCGCCCCCTCCGCATCCCCAACCGCATCGTCGCGACGATCTCCCGCTGGACCTCGCTCACACCGCCCCCGAAGGTGTTGATCTGCGCCGCGCGGTTCATCCGCTCCAGTTCGCCGTCCTGGAAGACGCCCGGCGAACCGGCCCGCACCAGGGCGGCGTCGCCGACCACCTCCTGGCACATCCGGTAGACCTCGACGGTGGACTCCGTCCCCGCGAACTTCACGCCGCTGGCGTCACCGGGGCCCAGCGTCCCGGCGCCCACATCGCCGACCAGGCGCCAGTTCAGCAGGCGGGTGGCGGCCAGCCGGGCGTGTGCCTCGGCGAGCCGGCACCGCACCCAGGGGCGGTCCGCCGGTCGCTCGCCGGACTCCGGGTCGGGCGTACGGGCGTACGCCAGCGCCGCGTCGAAGGCGTCCTCGGCCTGCATGCCGAGGGCGGCCAACGCCACGCGCTCATGGTTGAGCTGGTTGGTGATCAGCTGCCAGCCGGCGTTCTCCTCGCCGACGAGGTGTCCGGCCGGGACGCGGACGTCGTCGTAGTACGTGGCGGTGGTCGTCAGTCCGCCGACCGTCTCGATCGGGGTCCAGGAGAAGCCCGGCGCGTCGGTGGGCACGAGGATGATCGAGATGCCCTTGTGCTTGGGCGCGTCGGGGTCGGTGCGGCAGGCGAGCCAGATCCAGTCGGCCTGGTGGGCGTTGCTGGTGAAGGACTTGGCTCCGTTGATCAGCCAGTGGGCGGGCTCGTCCTCGGCGTCCGTCCGCTTCACCGCGCGGGTACGGAGCGCGGCGAGGTCGGTGCCGGCCTCCGGTTCCGTATAGCCGATCGCGAAGACGATCTCGCCGCTGAGGATCCGCGGCAGGAAGTAGTCCTTCTGCTGCGGTGTGCCGTACTTCATGAGGGTCGGGCCGACGGTGTTGAGGGTGACCATCGAGACCGGGGCGCCGGCGCGGTAGGCCTCGTCGAAGAAGACGAACTGCTCGTCGGGGCCGCGGCCCGCGCCGCCGTACGCGGTCGGCCAGCCCAGGCCCAGCATGCCGTCGGCGCCGATCCTGCGGAGCAGCGCACGCTGCGCCTCGGGGTCCTCGGCCATCCCCTGCGGCCCGTCGGGCAGCAACGTACCGAAGTACGAACGGAGTTCGGTGCGCAATTGCTCCTGGCGCGCGGTGGGGGCGAGGTGCACGTCGGCGGCCTCCCCTTCTGGTGGCCGTACGTCCGGCGCGCAAGGGGTGTCCGGGCGTACGAACGAGCGAGCGGGTTTCTGACTGTCCGTCAGAAACCCGCTCGCTGTCAAGGCCGGTGCGATTGAACCCCGGAGCAGCCCCATTCGCTCTCGGCACCGGCCCCGACATCACCCCTCGGTTCGGCCGCCACTCCCCAGGGCGGCGAACCGGCTCACCACAGCTCGGTGAAGTTCACGGTGGTGTTGTCCTGGTCGATGTCCGTGAAACCGGAGCCGTTCACGCTCGCGGTGTTGTTCTGGTTGGAGGCACCGGCACCGTTGGCGACCTGCTGGCCGGTGGTCGAGTTGCCGTTGTTGTTGTGGCCGACGCCAGTCCCCGTCTGGCTCGTCGCCGCCGAACTCGACCCGTTGTTCGCAAAGCCGCCGTTGTCGGCCTGCGCCACGCCGGACAGCAGCGCCACCGCGAAGGGCAGCGCGGCAGCCACGGCGATGATGCGGGCAGTACGGGTGCTTGCCATGTCTATTCCTCCTACGGAACACAACTTCTGGATCTGACCTGCTGGATCTGGTCTGCTGGGCCTGAGCTGCCGGACCCGGCCTGCTGGACCCGCCTGCTCGATCCCGCCCGACCCGGATCACGGATTCCACGAACTCCGCTTGTCCACCGGGTAGTTGGCCGACCACCACGATGCTTCCTCGACGTCGCGATCTCAGGATTGCCCACGAATCCCCGGCGAACCCGCCACGAAGGGGCGATTCCCTCGCAAGCATGAGGAACCCCGGGTAAACCCCTGCCGCGCCACCTCGCTCCGTCCGCCCCCCCTGCGCGAGGTAACGGCCTGCCGGAGCCCTTCCCCCGCAAGGGGTACGGACCCCACCCGACCGGCCCACCTGCCCGGCGCACGGGCGCCCTCGCGCACGCCCCCCTTCCCTTCATCGAACATTCGTACGAAAATGGAGCCATGGCCATGCACCGACGCCATGCCGAGCCGCCCACCGCCCTCCCGCCGGAACCCCGCACAGCCGCCCCCGCCGACGCCCACGGCGCCGCGCTCGCCCATGCCCTGCTGGCCGCCGAGCGCGGCTACCCCGTCATACCGCTGACCCGCGGCAAGCTCCCCGCCATCCGCTCCCCGCACCGCGGCCACCCCGAGGTCCCGCCCTGCCGCGGCGGGTGCGGCCGTATCGGGCACGGCGTACACGACGCGAGCACCGACCCCCTGGCCGTCCGCCGCCTGTTCGCCGCCGCCCCCTGGGCCACCGGCTACGGCATCGCCTGCGGACGGCCCCCGCACCACCTCATCGGCATCGACCTCGACACCAAGAACGGCGCCGACGGCCTCACCGCCCTCCGGTTCCTCGCCGAAGCGCACGGCGTGGTGATCCCGCCCACCGTCGTCGTGCGCACCCCCAGCGGCGGACGCCATCTGTGGTTCACCGGCCCGCCGTCCCCGCCCGTCCCCAACTCGGTCGGCCGGCTCGCCCCAGGCATCGACGTCCGGGGTGCGGGCGGCTATCTGGTCGGCCCGGGCTCGCTCACCACCCGGGGGCGGTACGTCCTCGCGCCGGAGACCCCGCTCCGCCCCGCCCCGGCACCGCGCGCCCTGCTCGCCCTCCTCACGGCCCCGGCCCCGCCCGCCCACCGCCCATCCCCGCCCGGCGCCCCGGCCCAGCCCGCCGCCGCGCTCGTACGCTTCGTCCGCACCTCACCGGACGGCCAGCGCAACGCCCGCCTCTTCTGGGCCGCCTGCCGCGCCTACGAGTCCGGCCTGGGGCAGGAACTCGCCGCACGGCTCACGGAGGCCGCCTGCCACACCGGCCTGCCCGAAGGGGAGGCACGGGCGACGGTCGCATCGGCCGCGCGGCGCGAGTGGGACCGGCGGGACCGGCGCGACGGGCGGGACCGGCAGGACTGACCCGGCGCCTCGCCCGACACGCAGGTTGCCCAGGACCGCCCCCGGTCGCGCAGAAAATCGGCTGCGTCCGCCACCCGCCCCCGCTACCCTCCCCACCATGTCTACGCCCCGGATCTCTTAGCTCGGAAACTCGCTTCCACGCCACCGGTGTGTCCGCACCCAGGCGTGTCACGCGTAGCCGCGGGCGCGCAGCCGCACCCGGCGCGTGCCGGCCGAGGCCTCCGCACGCACAGCGGCAGCTGCCCTCCGAGTTCTCAGACCTCCCTCTCTCCTTCCGGAGCGTTTTCCGTGATCACCGTGCGCGGTGTCGACGTACGCGTCGGCGCCCGACTCCTGCTGTCCGACCTCTCCTTCCACATCGCCCCCGGCGACCGCATCGGCCTCGTGGGCCGCAACGGCGCGGGCAAGACCACCCTGCTGCACACGCTGACCGGCCGGCACCGCCCGGCCGCCGGGGACATCACCCGCACCGGCTCCCTCGGGCACCTCGCGCAGGACTCCCGTACCGCCGACCCCGACACCACCGTCACCGACCGCATCCTCTCCGCACGCGGCCTGGACCGTGCCGTACGAGCGCTGCGGGCCGCCGAGGACGCGATGGCCCGGGCCGGCGACGCGTCCCAGGAGCGGGGGGCGATGGCCGCGTACGTCCGCGCCGAGGCCGACTTCCAGGCAGGCGGCGGCTATGCGGCACAGGCCGAGGCGGCCCGGATCGCCGCCGGTGTGGGGCTGCCGCCACGGGTCATGGACCAGCCGGTCGGCACCCTCTCCGGCGGTCAGCGCCGCCGCGTCGAGCTGGCCCGGATCCTGGCCGCCGACCACGACACCCTGCTCCTCGACGAGCCCACCAATCATCTCGACGCCGATTCGATCGCCTGGCTGCGCGCCTTCCTGACGTCGTATCGGGGCGGCCTGGTGGTCATCAGCCATGACACCGACCTGCTGGCCGGGATCGTCAACCGGGTCCTCCACCTCGACCCCACACGCGCCACGATCGACGTCCACAACACCACCTGGCATGCCTACCTCACCCAGCGCGCGGCCGACGAACGACGCCGTACCCGCGAGCGGGCCAACGCGGAGCGCAAGGCCGCGGCACTGCGCACCCAGGCCGACAAGATGCGCTCCCACGTCTCCACGGCCGTCGCCGCGAAGAACATGGCGCGACGCGCGGACCGGCTGCTGGCGGACCTGGAACCGGCCCGGCGTACGGAGAAGACCGCCCGGATCCGGCTGCCGGAGCCCGCGCCGTGCGGCCGTACGCCGCTGGGCGCCATCAGCCTGACCAAGGCGTACGGCGGGCACCGGGTGCTCGGCGGGGTGGACCTGGCCGTCGACCGGGGCAGCCGGCTGGTCGTGCTCGGCCTCAACGGCGCGGGCAAGACCACCCTGCTGCGCATCCTCGCCGGGCAGGAGACCCCCGACAGCGGCCGGGTCGTCCCCGGCCACGGTCTGCGCCTGGGCTACTTCGCCCAGGAACACGACACCCTCGACCCGGCGTCCAGCATCCGGCAGAACCTGGCCGCCGCCGCGCCCCACCTCACCGACGGCGAGGCACGCCGCGTCCTGGGCTCGTTCCTCTTCACCGGCGACGACGCCGACAAGCCCGCCCGGGTGCTCTCCGGCGGCGAGAAGACCCGGCTGGCGCTGGCCGGCCTGGTCCACTCCGGCGCGAACGTGCTGCTCCTGGACGAGCCCACCAACAACCTCGATCCCGCCTCCCGGAACGAGGTGCTGGCGGCGGTCGACGGCTATCCGGGCGCCATCGTGATGGTCACCCACGACCCCGGCGCCGTCGAGGCCCTCCGCCCGGACCGGGTGCTGATCCTGCCCGACGGCACCGAGGACCTGTGGAGCGCGGAGCACGGGGAGTTGATCGGGCTCTCGTGAGCGGCGGGCGGGCCCCGCGTGCGGAGGACGGGCTCACCCCGTCCTCCGCACCGCCTTGCGCGCCTCGATCAGGAACCGTGTCGTATGCGCCACGAACGGCCCCTCACCGCGGATCAGCTCATCCAGCTCCCGCAGCCGCTCCCGGTAGGCGCCGACGGTGAACCCGGGGACCATCCACACCACCTTCCGCAGGAAGTAGACCACCGCACCGATGTCGTGGAACTCCGTCCGCAGCGACTCCGCGCGCAGATCCACCACCTCCAGGCCGGCCTCCTCCGCCGCCCGGCGCGCGTCCTCAGGATGCCGGGCCCGCCGTACGTCCGCCGGCTGCGGCCCCAGGAAGTACTCGACCAGCTCGAACACGCTGGCCGGGCCCACCTGTTGGGAGAAGTACGTGCCACCCGGCCGCAGCACCCGGGCGATCTCCGACCACCACACGGTCACCGGGTGACGGCTCGTCACAAGATCGAAGGCCGCATCGCCGAACGGCAGCGGCGGCTCGTCCGCATCGGCCACCACGACCGCCCCGCGCGGATGCAGCAGCGCCGTGGCCTTCGCGATGTTCGGCGGCCAGGACTCCGTGGCGACCATCAGCGGCGGCAGCTCGGCCACCCCGGCGAGCACCTCCCCGCCGCCGGTCTGGATGTCCAACGCCGCCGACGCCCGCGCCAACCGCTCGCCCATCGCCCGCTGATACCCCCACGAGGGCCGCTCCTCCGTGGCGCGCCCCTCCAGCCACGAGAAGTCCCAGCCCTCGACCGATACCGCCGCGGCCTCGGCCACCAGCTCCTCGAACGACCGCGACTCGCTCACGCGCCCTCCCCCACCACGAAGGTCAGCGCCGGGCGGTCCCACATCACCGCCGGCGGATTCGCCCGCACCGTTCCGCTCGGCCGGGCGCCGACGCTGCGGTAGAAGCCCTCGGCGGGCGGATGCGACACGACCCGTACGCGGTCGATCCCGGCGCGCCGCGCCTCGCCCCGCATGTGCTCGACCAGTCGACGCCCTATGCCGTATCCCTGCGCCTGATCGTCCACAAACATCAAATCGAGCTCCGGCGGCTCCACGATGAGCGAATAGAACCCGAGAACCCGCTCCCCGGCCAGCTCCCCCTTGGTCGCCCCCGCACCGCCGCCGTCACTCCCGGGAACGCCCTCCCGCACGGCGACGAACACCCGGTGCGCCTCGATGTAGTCCGGCCCCACCCGATATCCCTCGACCATCGCGGAATACCGTCCTTCATAAGCCCCCGAACTCCGCACGAGCCGGGTGAGCCGCCGGGCATCCCGCCGCTCGGCGCGCCGGATCACCACACGACGGTCCTCTTCCACTGCCCCCGCCCTACGAAAACCCACGGCGACCACTACCTGCTTTCCACCGATCCCCGAAGACGGCCAGGGCGGAAATTACCGATCCCCCATTCCCGCACCATCTCCTCGTCCCCCCACGATACCGACCGGGCAAACCGACAACAGCTCGCCCGCCGCCCCATCGCCTCCCCGCCCCACAATCGACTCCCCGCCGCGCACAGGCGTTGCGCGGCGGGGAGGTCGACGGTTCCTTCGGTCGGATCCTTCAGTCGGAGCCCCACTCCTCAGGCGACGGGCTCGGAACGCGGAGGCGGTCCCAGGACGTCCGCCCCGGAATGCCGTCCGCGTCGGCTCCTGTGAAGCCCAATGTCTGCTGCCAGAGGGAGTAGGCCTGCCGGTGCTTCTCGTTCCACCGGGGCCCGGGACCACTGAACCCGTAGGGGGTGCCGCAGTCTTCTTCGACGAGGCGCAGCCCCATGTTCAGGATGATGGGACTCTCCGTAGGAGGCAGGCTCGTGAAGAAGTCCTTGCCCGGGAACGGAACCAGGCCCGGAGCCGTCGGCGCAGGCGCTCCTCCCCCAGACGCCGCCTTCCGGACGATGAGCCGCTGGCCCACCTTGATTATGTTGGGGTTCGGAATGTTGTTCCAGATCTGAAGCTGCTTCACGGTGGTTTTGTAGTGAGCGGCAATAGCGCCGAGCGTATCGCCCTCAACGACGGTGTAGATCGTGTCTCGCGTTGTCTGTTGAGTTCCCATGCCTCTCACGCTAGAAGCGTTCCCGCGTCCCCGCACGTTCTGACGGACACCGCAACCGACCAGCCACCCCACGAATTCGCCGACCTGCATTTTAACCTCCACCCACCGCCCTCGCAGCCCAGCAACTCGAATTCACTTAACCCCCCATCAATTAACCAATCAATCAACGAATCAACCAACCCCGCCGACCAAGCCACTGCCCATCCGATGGACCATTCGACGGCGGTTCCGTTCCCCAGTTCCGCCCCACCACCCGCGCGCAAATACGGCTCGCCGTCGGCGCCATACGACGTGCGAGCAGCCCAAGCCCCCGATTGCGGAACACCGGGGGACAACTCGGCCCTCCCGCAGGGCTGTTGCCACGGGGAATGTCAGTGCGAACGGCTACGGTCGGGTCCATGAGTAGGTGGAACTGGAGCGCCAAGGACATCCGCGAAGCACGCGAGTTGGACGTGCTGCGGTCGGAGAACGATGTGCTGCCCCTGTGGCTGCGTGAGCAGCAGTCCCGATTCTCGGCCTGGGTGCACGAGGTCGGTGGCCTGTGGGACTTCACCCCCGAGTCGCTGGATCGACTGGAGGCGGCGGTGCGGGAGAGGTTCACCTCGCTGGAGGAGTTCCGGGAGCAGGAGGACGAGGCGTTCCTGCAGGTGGCCGCCTGGTACCTCGGCGAGGTCCACAACCACCACCGGGGGACGCAGTGGCAGGTGCACCCCGACGGGAAGGGCCGCTTCCGATGGAAGTGGTACCCCTTCGTCATCCCCCCGTGGGATCGACTGGACGACTACGAGGACGAGGACGGCATCGAGTACGACGCACGCCCCATAGTCGACCCGCTCAGCAGCCTGCGCGCGGTGCTGCTGGAGCCGTACGAGCGGCCGTTCCCGGGCCAGACGCTGCGCAGCGAACTGGACGGCTACGAGCCGAAGACGGCTTGACGGGCGCGGCGCCGCGGCCTGCAACCAGGTGGCCGACGACACGGCGGCGGCGCACCGCCCTCGGAATTGCCTGACATGATCATGACTGGATAGCCTTATCGCACCTTAATGCGCAAATGGCAGCATTAGCGACAGCGACCGCGGGGGTACACCTGATGCCACGTCAGTTCAAGCGATTCGCCACCATATTGGCAACCCTCTCCCTGGCCGCGGGAGGGGCCGTCTTCACCGGACCCCAGGCCCAGGCCACCGAGCGTTGCACCGGACACTGGACGGAGGAGTTCGATACGCCCGGCGAGAACATCGACGTCGAGTACGAAATCTGCGTCGACAAGGTCGGCGGAAAGTACTTCGCGCAGGGTTACGGCCGGGTCACGGACGGAGGCGGCCAGCGCAAGGTCGACTCCTTCTGGATCCACGTGACCCTCTGGAAGGGCTCCAGCAACACTGAGGCCACACGGGGATCCTGTGACATGACAGCACGGATCAACGCCAGGGAAGAAGCAAACATCAACTGCGCCAGCCCGAGCACCTCCAAGCGGGGCACCTACAGCGCCTCCGGCATCCTCTACATCGACATCGACAACGACGGCCGGGGCGGCGAAAGGTACTTCCTCGGGCGCACGCGCGCTCTGTAACCCTGCCGCGACTCCGGGCCACCCTCTCCACAGAGGGGCCCGCACTCGTCCCAAGGGGTGCCCGGCCGAAGCCGACCATCGGCCGGGCACCCCTTCCCCGCACCGTCGACAGCAGCCGGCAGATCGGTCCACGGCAGCTCCATGACGACCAGGTCCATGACCGTGCCTGCTTCTCCGGCTCCCTCTTCGGCTACTCCTTCAGCTACTCCTCCGGCAACGGCCGGTCGTCGATCACGTTCTTCATCACGAGGGTGGAGGTCAGGCGCTGGACACCGGGCAGCCTCGCGAGCTGCTGGTCGTAGAGCTGCTGGAAGGCGGGCAGGTCTGCGGTGGCGACCCGCAGGAGGTAGTCGGGCTCGCCGAAGAGGCGCTGGGCCTGGATGACGTGCGCGATGGCGGTCACGGCCTCCTCGAAGGCGGTGACCGTGTCGGGGTCCTCCCGGCGCAGGGTGGCGAAGACCAGGGCTTCGAAGTTCAGGCCGACGGCGGCCGGGTCGACGACGGCGCGATAGCCGCGGATCGCGCCCTGGCGTTCGAGGTCCCGCACGCGGCGGTGGCAGGGCGAGACGCTCAGCCGCACGCGACCAGCCAGCTCGGTGACCGTCAGACGGCCGTCCAACTGCAGCTCGGTAAGAATCTTCCGGTCAAGCGCATCCATGGACAAAATTCTCCCCCACCTCCCCCGATCACGAGGCAAGAACGCAAACATCTCCGCCCGAATCGCACCTAATCTTCCCTCGCGAAGCAAGGCGTGCGAGAGGGAACGACCGATGGATACGACGACCGTGGCGGCTTTCCTGGCAGTGGATCTGCTGGCCGGCTCGGCCACCGTTCTCACCGCGCTGACCGTCGCCGGAGCCGCCTACCTGGTGTGGCTGGGCTGGGGCGTGCTGCGCCGGCCGGCCGTCCTGGGCGCATCCACGCAGGCCATGGCCTCCTCGCGCGGGCAGATCATGCTCAAGGGCGCCGGGATCAGCGGCCTCAACCCCAAGGCGCTGCTGTTGTACTTCTCGCTGTTCCCGCAGTTCATCGACCCCGCCGGAGACTGGCCCACCGCCGCGCAGACCGGGCTGCTGGGCACGCTCCACATGACGGCCTGCGCCCTGGTCTACCTCGCCGTCGGCGTCCTCGCCCGCACCGTTTTGAAGACCAGGCCCTCGGCGGCCCGGGCCGTCACCCGCGTCTCCGGTGCCATGATGATCGCCATCGGCGGGTTGCTGCTGGTGGAACGCCTGGCCGGCTGACGAACCCGCCGCACCCCGTTCACCGACCGTGATGTCCGACGAAGGAGAGCGCGTGACAGACCCGACGCGGCAGGAACAGGCGAGCCCCGAGGTGCGAGAGCGCATCCAGGACAGCTTCGACCGCCAGGGGCTGATGGCTCACCTCGGTGCGCGGATATCCCACATGGCACCGGGCCGCGTGCACATCGTGCTCCCGGCCCGCCCCGAAGTGACCCAGCAGCACGGCTACTTCCACGCCGGCGCCACCAGCGCGATCGCGGACAGCGCCGGCGGCTACGCCGCCTACACGCTGTTCCCCGAGGACAGCGACGTCCTCACCGTCGAATACAAGATCAACCTGCTCGCGCCCGCCGTCGGCGCACACCTCGAGGCGATCGGAACCGTCCTGAAGTCCGGACGCACCCTGACCGTCTGCCAGTTGGAGGTATACGGCGTCCAGGCCGACGGCGAACGAAAGCTCGTCGCCAACGGCCAGCAGACGCTGATCCGGGTGAACAAGCCCGCAGGGTGAGTTCGTGGCGTGAGCCCGCACGTGGAGCCCGGATCGTAACCGTCCCGCGGCCAACCGCTCCGCGCGCCGTCCGGTCTGGTCATGCATGAAGGACTTACGAGGGGATCTACGGCGGCGACGGGCAGTCGCATCCGGGACGGCCGCCCTGCTGGTCGCGCTCGGCGGGGCAGCGGCTTCCTGCGCCGAGCAGCCGGACCAAGGCCCGGAGAAGCAGTCCGGCGCAGCGGGAAACCAGTCCAAAGCGCCGGGGAAGCAGTCCGGAGCAGCGGGGAAGCGGTCCAACCGGCCGGAACTGAAGTTCCGGTACGCGATGAACACCTACTATCTTCCCCGGTCCACCGAGGCGGACTCCGACAACCGGCCCACCGAGTATCTGATCCGCCTGGCGGCGAACAAACCGCCCTCGGGCGGGGACCCGCTGATCGTCAAGAACGTCAAGGTGACGTTCGACCTGTCCGCCCTGAAGGGCACGGCAACGATCGACTGGGTGAACAAGGGGTACGGGTGCAAGCGCTCGGGTGACTCCATGACCTGTGCTCCGGGGGACGTCAAACAGGGCGAGGGCGCGGAATTCTCACCGTTCGCCATCAAGGCGCAACCGGGAGCGGCAAAGGGGCCGGCGGGCCGCCTGAAGATCACTGCGACCAGCGCCAACGCTCCCGCCGTCCGTCACACCACCCAACTGGTCGTCGGAGCTCCCGTGCTGACCGCCCGCCAGGACAAGCCGCGGACCGAGGTGAAGCCGGGCTCCGAGCTGAGGCTGACGCCGGCCTTCGGCAACAGGGGGGACACCGATGTCGACGACGACCTCGTCATCGTGGTGGAAGCGGAGAAGGCGACGCTGCGCGAGCGGTACGGCAACTGCCGTTACGACAAGCCGACCTCGCCCACGAAAGCGGTGTGCGAGTTCTCCGGTCCGCTGCCGGTCGGGAGAGCGTACGAGACCGATGGGCCGGCCACGGCCGTGGCCGGCAAGTCGGCGCTCCACGGACGGATCTCCTACGCCGTGTACCGGGCCCACGACGTGCTGTCCCCCGCCGAACTGCTGCCCGGCTCGGCCCCACGGGGCACCGGCGCACCGCTCGGGCTCCGCCCCGTAGACGGCAGTGGCAGCGATTTCGCCACGTCCGCGCACTGGAAGGCCGAAATGGCCAACGACGTACTCGAGTTCTCCACCACCCAAGTCCACGATCCACGGGCTCCCGAGGTCACCATCAAGGGCAAGGTGGGCCAGGTGGTCGAGGTCGAGGTGCTGGACGCGGACGGCTACCAGGGTGCCACGCGGCTGACCCTGCCCGAAGGCATCAGCCTGGAGGGGCATCGCGAGGGGGAGCCCAGTGAGCTCCTCTTCTGCGGATACCTCGAGGGCGGGAACGGACCGGTGGAGTGCCCCGCACCCCGGATGACCACGCCGGTGCTGCGGGTCCGCATCGACAAGCGGGTCGAGGACGCCCGAGGAACGATCTCCGTGGTGGAATCCGATCCGCAGGACCCGGACCAGGAGAACAACACCGCGCCGATCAACGTGGAGTACCTCGACTGACGAAGTGGAGCAACTCTTAATTGGGGGACAGGTGGGGATAGGTGGGGGGAGGTCGGCGATAGGTGGAGGATGGGTGGGGGAGGCCACGCCTCAGATCTCCCGGGAGGGACACCCCTTCCCGGACGCCCGTTCTCCTTCTCCAGTGAACAGGCGCCCGTCATCCGTCGAACTCCGGATTGCCGATCGCTGATTGCTGACTGCTGACTGCTGACTGCTGACTGCCGATCGCTGATCGCTGATCGCCGGATTTTGCCGATTCCTCAGGGCGTGTGCGGGGCAGGGCCGGGGGTGCTCGGGGTATGCGTGGTGGTACCCGGCCCCATTCCCGTAGTGCCTTCCCCGGCCGGCGGTGTGTGCCGCGGAGTCTCGCCGTGGTTCGTCGGCGGCGGCTTACTCGGCGCGGAAGGTGGCGGCGCTACGTACCTGCCCCTCTCGCCGCACTTGGCTTCGGTCTTACCGTCCGCGTATCCGCGGCTCCAATTTGCTTCGTATCTGGCCAGCACAACTCCCTTGAGATCGGGTGGTGCGGGGTGGCGCCGGTCACCACACAGTTTTCCGACGTAATACCCGTCGTTGTAGCCGTAACCACGTTCGTCTTGCGACGGGGCCATGGCCAAATTCCCCGGGGCCGGCGCAGCCGAGGCCTGAGCAGCTACGGCCGGCGGTAGTACGAGGGCCCCGAAGAACACCGGGGCAAGCAGCGTGAGACAACGCTTGCGGCGCATAGTTTCCTCCTCTCAACCAGGAGAGCGGAAACCCTCAGCACAGCAACGCCACCACGTACGGGCAGGTCTCACTACCTGCGCACGAGAGACCTCACGCCCGGCCTTGCTCAACCGTGGGGACAGGTGACGTCAGGACCGTATTTGTGCTGCGGCATCCAGAAGTTTATGGCGCCCTTGCAGTTGAACTTTGCAGGAGCGGGGTGGGCATGCGGCCGCGTCTTACGGCATTTTTCCTTGTCGCATATGAATCCGGGATTGCTGGGCGCGCCGGGCTTAACCCAGCGACCACTCCCGTCCCAACTGCGATCCTTGCCGCTCTTGCCGCCCGAGTCATTTCCGCCCGGTGTGTCATGGGGTGTGACCGGGCTCGCGGGCTGGCTATGAGTCGGGGGCGGCGGCGGGTCGGCGGCGAATACAGGGGTGGCTCCACCGAAAACGGTGACCGCCGAAAAGGCTGTGAGCGCGGCGATTCTGCCGAACCGCTGCGAGAGGGCCATGGCCATACGCCCTCACCTCGATTGATTCATCCGAGTGACTGTGCGATTTCGGCCGGTAACGACCAATTCCCCCGTTTCCCGCACAGCCATGCTACGCCTGCCCCCAAGGATCGCGCCGACGCCGGTACGCGCGGCCGGCGACGCCCGCCCAGACGGCCAACTCCCGCGCAGCGAACGGGTTTTGCCCCACAGCCCACCCGCACCATCACAGGGCGCGTTGTCAGTGGCGCCTGGCATGGTGGCAGGCATGAGCGATGAGCCGCGGGGCCGGAGCGCCTATGTCCTTGAGAAGACCTACCGCGGGCAGGTCGACTGGAGTCTGTTCTTCGTCTACGCCCAGCGCGAGCACATCCGCGCGCTGCTGCAGGACATGTACTTCGACACTCCGGATCCCGATGAGCGCCAGGGCTGGATAGATGTGCATTTCGAAGGTGAGAGCGCCGATCTGTGGCTGATCGAGAACGGCCGGCGCACCGGCCACATCGATCTGCGCCGGTTCATCCGCGACGCGGACGAGGAGGGCGGGACCGAGCGCGAGGTGGCCATCGACTGGGCGGGCTTCGAGGAGACGGTTCCGGCCGTACTGGAGGGCGTGCCGCTCCGGCACGGCCAGGAGCTCCACCTCGTCGACGCGGCAGGGGACTTCCAGGACACGGACGCCGAGCTGCCGTACCTCTATCCGCGTCATCCCGTGCGGTACGGCATGCAGCTGTCGGCCGACGACGGACTCTCCGACGAGCCCTACGCCTACTTCACCGACCCTGATCCGGCACCGTGACTTCCGGGCCAGGGAAGTCGGCAGGATCCCGAAGATCAACGAATACCGCCGCCGGGCGCCCGATGCCCAGGGGCGTCTTCCCGGCAGGTGATGTCCCGTACGCAACTCGCATGAACATCGGATCCCCTCGGCGGCGATCAACGCCCTTCCCCTGGTGAAGATCCCTGAATTCGGATCTGACCGTAGTTCCGTGAAGCTCATGGCTGGGTGAGGATGCGGGTCCGGAGGAGTTCGAACGAGGCCCGGCCGTACATTGCTCTCTTGAGCGTTTTGATCCTGTTGACGTGGCCTTCGACGACGCCTGAGCTCCAGGCGTGGGTGAGGCCGGCGGTGACGGCGTCGAGGTCGCGGCGGAGGAAGCCGGCGAACCCGCTCATTGGTCTCGGGGCGTCCTGCTCGGCCTGGCGGATCCATTCGAGCAGGAGTTGTCCGCGTTGGTGGCGGACGAGGTCGGCGAAGGCTCGCGCGAGGTCGCATGCGCGGGCGATGTCTGGGCAGGCGAGGCGGACTTCGAGCAGTCGTTCCTCCTGGCTTTCG
>NZ_JBWKCJ010000004.1:0-64187 GCF_056436545.1 Streptomyces sp. NPDC043738
GCCATGCCGGGCATCGCCGCGACCGCCCTGATCTCCTTCATCTTCAGCTGGAACGAACTGCTCTTCGCCCGGGTCCTGACCGGGATCGTGGCCGGGACCTCTCCGGTGTTCCTGACCGGCTTCGTCACCAGCCAGGGCCTGTTCCTGGCCAAGGTGTGCGCCGCGGCCACCGTCATCTCCCTCCCGGTGCTCCTCGCCGGGTTCGCCGCCCAGGACAAGCTCGTCCAGGGCCTCTCCCTCGGAGCCGTGAAATGAAAGCCGCAGTGATCAGCGCCCCCGGCAAGGTCGAGGTCGCCACCGTGCCGGACCCCTCCCCCGGTCCCCGCGAGGTCGTCGTCGCGGTCGCCGCCTGCGGGCTGTGCGGCACCGACCTGCACATCCTCCAGGGCGAGTTCGCGCCCACCCTGCCGGTGGTTCCCGGGCACGAGTTCGCCGGTACGGTCGTCGCCACCGGCCGTGCCGTCACCGAACTCGCCGAGGGCGACCGGGTGGCGGTCGATCCCTCCCTCTACTGCCACGAATGCCACTACTGCCGCATCGGCCGCAACAACCTCTGTGAGCGCTGGTCCGCGATCGGGGTGACCACGGCCGGCGGCGCCGCGGAGTTCGCCGTCGCCCCCGTCGCGAACTGCGTCAGGCTGCCCGACCACGTACGCACCGAGGACGCGGCCCTGATCGAGCCGCTGTCCTGCGCCGTACGCGGCTACGACATCCTGCGCTCCCAGCAGTTGGGCACCCACGTCCTGATCTACGGCTCGGGCACCATGGGCCTGATGATGCTGGAGCTGGCCAAGCGCACCGGCGCGGCCGGCGTCGACGTCGTCGACATCAACCCCCAGCGGCTGGCCACGGCACGGACGCTGGGCTGCAGCAACGCGGCCGGCTCCGCCGACGAGCTGGACCGCCCGCGCGGCTGGGACGTGGTCATCGACGCCACCGGCAACGAGCGCGCCATCCAGGACGCGCTGGGCCGGGTCGGCAGAGGCGGCACCTTCCTCCAGTTCGGCGTCGCCGACTACGCCGCGCGCGCCACCATCGAGCCGTACCGCATCTACAACCAGGAGATCACCATCACCGGCTCGATGGCCGTCCTGCACAGCTATGAGCGCGCCGCCGGGCTCTTCGCGGCCGGCGTCCTCGATCCGGAGGTGTTCATCAGCGACCGGCTGCCGCTGGACGACTACGCGGAGGGGCTGGGCCGGTTCCAGGCGGGCGAAGGGCGCAAGATCCAGGTGCTGCCGTAGGGCGTGTCCGGTGGGTCGAGGCCCAGGGCGCCGTCACCGGGCCGTTCCCCGGCCCGAGAGCCGCTCCGCCAGCCGCTCCAGGAACACCCGCTGGCCCTTGACCAGCCGCTCCCCGGCCTCCTTCGGCCGGAACCACGCCACCCGGTCGATCTCGGGAAAGCTCCGGATCACCCCGGAGCCGCGCGGCCACTCCATGTCGAAGGTGCCGGGCACGATCCGCTCCGGATCGAGATCGCTGTGCACGGCCCAGACGGTCACCACCTTGCCGCCCGACTGGCGGACGTCCCCCAGGGGCACGTACCGCCCGTCGGGCGGCGGCATCCCCAGCTCCTCCTCGAACTCCCGCCGCGCCGCTTCCAGCGCCTCCTCCGGCGGCAGGTACTCCCCCTTGGGCACCGACCAGGCGCCCGCGTCCCGCCGGGCCCACAGTGGACCGCCCATGTGCGCCAGCAGGACCTCGGTGCCGTCGCCGCCGTCGCGGTACAGCAGCAGCCCGGCACTCCGCCTGCCCGCCACGGTCCTACGCTCCCCCGGCGGCGTCATGTGCGGCGAGCACGGTCCGCATCGTGTCCGCCTCCGCCGCCGGCTTGTCCTCCCGGTAGCGCAGCACCCGCGCGAAGCGCAGGGTCACACCCGCCGGGTAGCGCGACGAGGTCTGCAGCCCGTCGTAGGCGATCTCCACGACGAGTTGCGGACGCACCGTCACGACGTGGCCGTCGTCCGCCACCGCGAGCGCCCGCAGTCGCTCGGTCTGCCAGTCGAGAGTGGCGTCGGTGAGCCCCTTGAAGGTCTTGCCCAGCATGACGAATCCGCCGTCCGGCCCGCGCGCGCCGAGGTGGAGGTTGGACAGCTTCCCGGTGCGCCGGCCGTGGCCCCACTCCGCCGCGAGCACCACCAGGTCGAGGGTGTGTACGGGCTTCACCTTCAGCCATGCGGCGCCCCGGCGGCCGGCGCTGTACGGGGCGTCGAGCGCCTTGACCACCACGCCCTCATGGCCCCGGCCCAGCGTCCGGGACCAGAACGCCTCGGCCGCCGCCCGCGCCGCGGGGTCGGCCGGGTCCGCCACCACGCAGCGGCGCACCCGCACCTGCTCGGGTACCAGCCCGGCCAGCTCGCGGTGCCGCTGTGCGGCGGGCAGTTCCAGCAGATCGCGGCCGTCGAGCGAGAGCACGTCGAAGAAGACCGGGGACAGCGGCAGCGCGGCCTGCGCGGCGGCGACGTCGACCCTTGAGCCGAAGCGGCCCGCGACCCGCTGGAACGGCACCGGCCGGCCCGCGCCGTCCAGGGCGATCACCTCGCCGTCCAGGATGAACCGCTCGGCCGGCAGCGCACGGGCGACCGCGACGACCTCGGGCAGGCGGGCGGTGACCTCGTCCAGCGTGCGGGTGTGGATCTTGACGTCGGGCCCGTCCCGGTGCACCTGTACGCGGATGCCGTCGAGCTTCTCCTCCACGGCGCAGGCACCGAGCCGGTCGATCGCCTCGGCCACCGACTTGGCGCTGTGCGCGAGCATCGGCCCGACCGGCCGGCCGACGGTGAGGCGGAACCGTGCGAGCGCCGGCGGACCCTGGTCGAGCAGCGCCGACGCGACATCCGGCAGCGATCCCGCCAGCATCACGGCCCGGCGCACGTCCGCCGCGGGCACGTCGCTCGCCGCGGCGAGCCCTTCGACCGCGAGGGCGTCCAGCGCGCCCTGGCGCACCTCGCCGGTGAGCAGTCCCACCAGGAACCGCTGCTCCTCGGCGGTCGCCGCGGCCAGCAGCGCCCGCACCCGTGTGCGCCGCTCCTGCTGCGCCCCGGACCCCGAGACGCCGGCCAGGCCGGTCAGCGCCGCGTCCACCTCCCCCACCGTCAAGGTGGCGGACTTTGCCGCCGCGACCGGCTCGCGCAGCACGCTCCAGCCGACCCCGATCCGCCCCTGGGGCAGCCGCCCGGCCAGATACGGGATGACCACGGGGGCGTCCTCGGGGGTGGCGGCCCGGAACAGCCCGGCCAGCAGCGCGATCTTCCGTGAGCGCGCCGATGTCGCGGCGACCGCCCCCGACACCCGCGCGAGCTCGGCCAGCAGCATAGGGCCATGGTGCCTCCGCGGTGCCGTCCCCGCCCGCCCGGCCCGCGTACGGCAGGGGCGGTCGCCGGCCCGGACCCGCCCCTGCCGCGGAGCGGCTGCCCGGCGGCCGGGGCGTGGCCGCGTAACGTGAGGATGTGATCCGGCCCCGACGCCCCGAAGCCCCGCGTCCCGCCCACGGCCAGCGCCCCGGCCGTCAGCTCTGGTACGCCGCGTACGGCTCCAACATGCACCTCGACCGGCTGACCTACTACCTCGCCGGCGGTCGGCCCCCCGGCGGGCTGCGCAGCCACCCCGGCTGCCGGGACCCCCGCCCACCCGCGGACACCACGCCGGTCATGCTGCCCGGCCGGATGTACTTCGCCACCGAATCGACGGTGTGGACCGGCGGCCGGGCCTTCTACGACCCCGACTACGCACCGGATCAGCGCACTCCCCCCGAACTCCCGGGACGTGCCTACCTTCTGACGGTCTCCCAGTTCTCCGACATCGCCGCCCAGGAGATGGACCGCGAGCCGGGCGACGAGCTCGATCTGACCGATGTGCTCGCCCAGGGCCGGGCCCACATCGGCCCCGGCCGGTACGAGACCCTGGTGTGCGCCGGAGCGCTGGACGGCTTGCCGGTGGTGACCCTCACCGCCCCGTGGAGCAGCGACGACATCGCCGTGAACCTGAATCCGCCCTCCGCGGCCTACCTGGAGCACATCGCGGCCGGCATCATCGACTCCCACGGGTGGAGCCCGCTCAGGACCGCCGAGTATCTGGCGGGCTGCCCCGGAGCGTCCGGCCGCTGGACGGCCGCGGACATCGCGACGCTGCTCAGCACCCCCGGCACCCCGTAGCGGTCACCCGCGGTCACCGTCCGAGCAGCCCGGGCAGATCCGGCAGGTCGGCGAACGAGTCGAGTACGTGGTCCGGGGTGCCGCGGGCCGCCCGGTGCGTCTCCGGCAGATACTTTCCGGTCCTGACGAGGACGCCGGTGATCCCGCAGCGCTGGGCCGCCAGCACGTCCGACTCGATGTCGTCGCCCACCATCAGCGCCGCCGAGGCGGGGACGCCCAGATGCGCCAGCGCGGCGGCGAAGAACTCCGCGGCCGGTTTGCCGGTGACCACCGCCTCGACCCCGGCGGCCCGCTCCAGCCCCAGCAGGAACGCCCCCGTGTCGAGGTCGAGCCCGCCCGCCGTCCGCCAGTACAGGTTCCGGTGCATGGCGACCAGCCGGGCACCGCGCCGCAGATACCCGAAGACGGCGTTGAGCGCCGGGTAGTCGAACTCCTCGCCCGCCCCGCCGAGCACCACCACGTCCGGCCCGTCCCGGCCCGCCTCGGCACCGCTGCCCGCCCAGATCTCCACGCCCTCCAGGTCGTCCCCCACCGCTCCGCTGCTGAGCAGCAGACAGCGCGCACCCGGATGGTGTTCGCGCAGGTAGGCGGCGGTCACGGCGGGGGCGGTGAGGATGTCGTCGGCGTCGACCGCAAAGCCCTCCCCGGTCAGCCTCCGGGCGATCTCGGCGCGGGTGCGTGAGGTGGTGTTGGTGACCAGGGCCAGCGGAAGGCCCGCGGCGCGCAGCCGGTCCATGGCGTCGACGGCGCCGGGCAGCGCCTTCCAGGACACCGTGAGCACGCCGTCGATGTCGATCAGAACCGCTCCGATTCCTGCCATACGCCGACGGTAACCACCCTCGCCCGGCCCGGACCGACGGCCGCACGGCACCGGCCTCCCGACTTGCGGAGCACCGGCATCTGCGGTAGTTCGGAGGTGAGGTGTGGACGTGGCTGCCGTCTCCCCTGGGTAGGGGGTGCACACTGTGCTGTTCACCGACCGTACGGATGCGGGGCAGCGCCTCGCCGAAGCGCTACGGCACCTGGAGGGCGAGGAGCCCGTCGTCCTGGGCCTGCCCCGCGGTGGGGTACCGGTGGCCTTCCAGGTGGCGCGGGCGCTCGAGGCGCCGCTCGATGTGATCGTGGTCCGCAAGCTGGGGGTCCCCTACCAGCGCGAGCTGGGATTCGGCGCCATCGGGGAGGGCGGCGTCCGCGTGATCAGCGACGACATCGTCCGCCGCGGCCGGCTCGACCAGTCGGACGTGGACTCCGTGGAGAAGGCCGAGGAGGCGGAACTCCTGCGGCAGGCGCACAGGTTCCGCGCCGGCCGGCCCCGGCTGCAGCTGGAGGGGCGGACGGCGATCGTGGTGGACGACGGCATCGCCACCGGTGCCACGGCGGCCGCCGCGTGCGAGGTGGTACGGGCGCAGGGCGCGACCCGTGTGGTGCTGGCCGTACCGGTCGCGCCTCCGGACGCCGCCGATCGGCTGCGCAGCAAGGCCGATGAATTCGTCTGCCTGTCCACCCCGTTCGGCTTCGCCGCCGTCGGCGAGTGGTACCGGGACTTCTCCCAGACCCCCGACGACGAGGTGGTGTCGCTGCTGGAGCGGGCCGCGCAGGGGGAGGGCGCGGGCGCGGACAGCGATCCGCTGGCGGATGCGGGGGGCGGTGCGGACGTGGCGGAGGAGGTGGCGATCGACGCCGCCGGTGTCCGGCTGACCGGTGACCTCAACCTGCCCGCCGGTGCCAAGGCGATCGTGATGTTCGCCCACGGATCGGGCAGCAGCCGCCACAGCCCGCGCAACCGCCTGGTCGCCACGGCCCTGAACCGGGCGGGGCTGGGGACCCTGCTCTTCGACCTGCTCACACCGGCGGAGGAGGCCAACCGGGCGAACGTCTTCGACATCGAGACGCTGGCCGAGCGGCTGGCCGACGCCACCGACTGGCTGCGCGGCCGGGCCGCCGTCCCGATCGGCTACTTCGGCGCGAGCACCGGCGCCGCGGCGGCGCTGCGGGCCGCCGCCTCCCCCACCGCGGACATCGGCGCCGTGGTCTCCCGCGGCGGCCGCCCCGACCTCGCCGGGCCGCTGCTCGCCGGCGTACGGGCCCCGACGCTGCTCATCGTGGGCGGCAACGACCCGCTGGTCCTCGACCTCAACCGCGAGGCCGAGGCGGCGCTGCGCTGCGAGACCCAGCTGGAGATCGTCCCCGGCGCCACCCACCTCTTCGAGGAGCACGGCGCCCTCGACCAGGTCGCCGATCTCGCCAGGGACTGGTTCGTCGGCCACCTGGTGGGCTAGCCGGCGGGCGTCGCGCACCTGCCGACGGTCAGGGCCCGTCCGATGGGTCAGGCCCTAGTCGATGGTGATCTCGCCCATCGCGCTCCAGCCGTCCGCGCCCTCGATGGTGGTGCTGACGATGTCGGGCGTGCGCCGCAGCAGGGGACGCATGGTCTCCAGACCGGCGCGGAAGTGGTCGGAGTTGACGTGCGCTTCGGCGGCGTCGTCCTTGAACGCCTCGACCAGGACGTAGGTGTGGGGGTCCTCGATGCTGCGGGACCACTCGAACCACAGGTTGCCCGGTTCGGCGCGGGTGGCGGCGGTGAAGGCTTCGACGTGCCGGGGCCACTCTTCGGCGTGCTCGGGCTTTACGGGGAACTTGACGACGATGAAGATCATCGATCGATGATAGGACACGCGGGTCCATCCGCCGTCAACCGGGTCATACAGGGCCATACCCAAGGGGCACGCGGGGGTGCCCCTTGGGCCGGGGACCGGGTACGGCCCTCAGATCAGCACTGCGGCCGCTTGCCGTGGTTGGCTCCGCCCTTGCGGCGGGCCCTCTTCTTACGACGGCGCTTCGAGGACATGACGTCTCCCTTCTCCGTACCTCAACACTAGGTTTCGCGAAGGTTCTACCACCTCCCGGCGGCGTCCCGCCCCGTCTCACAGGTCGGCTTCCTCCCCGATGTACAGCCCGGCGAACGCCTGTGCCGCGGACTCGGAGCCCAGCAGCCGGCGCAGCCGGGCCGACGCCGTGCCCGCCCGGAACCGGTCGCCGGAGGAGGCACCGTGCAGCGTCTCGGACAGCCACTGCGAGAACTCCAGGTACTGCCAGACCCGGCGCAGACACGCCGTCGAGTAGGCGTCCAGGCCGCTGTCGTCGCCCCTGCGGTGCGCGATCAGCGCGTCGGCGAGCAGCAGCGCGTCGTTGATGGCGAGGTTCATGCCCTTCGCGGCGATCGGGGCGACCAGGTGCGCCGAGTCGCCCGCCAGGTACAGACGGCCGTACACCATCGGCTCCAGTACGTAGTTGTGCATGTCCAGAACCACCCTTTCGAGCAGGGGGCCCTCGTTCAGCGACGGGGCCCCGGCCGCGCCGAGGCGCAGCCGCAGTTCGTCCCACACCCGGTCGTGCGGCCAGTTGCGGACGTCCTCGCCGGGGGCGACCTGGAGGTAGTAACGGGTGATCTGGGGGCTGCGGGCCATATGGGCGCCGAATCCGCGCTCGTGGATGCCGAAGACCACACCCTGGGCGGAGGGCGGGGCCTCGGCGAGCAGGGCGAGCCAGGCGACGCCGTGGTCGTAGCGGGTCAGGGCCGCCCGGTCGGCGGGTATCGCGGCCCGGGTCACCCCGCGCGCGCCGTCGCAGCCCGCGATGAACTCGCACTCGACACGGTGCCTGGCGCCGGTCGCCGGATCGGTGTAGGACACGGCGGGCCGCTCGCCGGTCAGGTCGTGCAGCCGCACGTCGCGTACGCCGAAGCGGGCGTCGCCGCCGGCGGTGTCCACGTACGACGCGACCAGGTCGGTGACCAGCAGCGGCTGCGGATAGACGAAGTGGCGCCGCCCCGACAGCTCCGCCGTGCGGACCGTGTGCCGCTCGCCGTCGAACCGGAACTCGAACTCCGCCTGGGTCTCGGCCCGTTCGAGCAGCCGGTCGGCCAGCCCGTGCCGGGCCAGCGCGCGCACCGCCCACTCCTCGATGAACCCGGCACGCGGCCGCTGCTCGATGAACTCCCGGCTCTCCGCCTCCAGTACCACGCAGTCCACGCCGGCGGCGCGCAGCAGATTCGCGACGACGAGGCCGGCGGGACCGGCACCGACGATCGCCACCGAGGTGCGGGTGAGGGTGAGTTCGGCAGGAGTGGGCACGGCGTGCGGTTCCCTTCGGGCGTCGGAAAGAACGCACGCAGTATGGCGGTCGGCCGGCCCGGCCGATGCGGCGGGCACCGTGGGGGCGGTCCGGCGCGGGCCGCCCGGCGGATGGCCGGAGGCGGGCGCCGCCGACCGGGCCGACCCGGCCGGCCTCCGAGCGGACGGATCGGGATCCGTCCGCTCGGCCAACCGGGCGACGGCAGACCGCGTGCACCGCACAACGAGCCGGTGGCGGTTCACTCGCCTGGGGCATGGCCGAGGGCGGTGGCCCGGGATCCCTGATCTTGTGGAGCCGTAATGATCACTTTTGATTCAGGAGAGCCATGCACCGTTTCCCTCTTACCGGCGCCCCGCCCGGCGAGGCACCTGACCGGCACCTTCCGAACCTTCCGCCTCCGTCCCGCCGCCGTCGCCTGTGGTGGGGCTCGGCCACCGCCGTGCTGCTGCTCTGCGCGCTGGCCACGGCCGGCACACCACCGAACCCCCCGCCCCGGCACGCCGCCGCCCGCTACCCCGTGCGCGTCAGCGCCTACGTGGCCAACAGCGGCTCGGCGACCGTTTCGACCTACGACACCCGTCTCGACCGCCGGGTCGGCGACGTCCAGGTGGGGCACGGCCCGACCGGAGTGGGCGCGGCGCCGGACGGCGAGGTGGTCTATGTCGCCAACAGCCGTTCCAACACCGTCTCCTTCATCGGCACCGCCTCCCGGCTCGTCATCGCCACCGTGCATGTGGGACGCCGGCCCTTCGCGGCGATGCCGTCCCGCGACGGCCACCGTGTGCTGGTGGCCAATTTCGGCTCGGACACGGTCTCGGTCATCAACGTACGGGCCCGCCATGTGGTCGCCACCGTGCCGGTGGGGCCGCTGCCGCACAGCATCACCACGATTCCGGACGGACGCGCCTACGTCACCGACAACGGCGGCGGCGAGGTGACCGTGCTCGACCCGGGCTCGCATGCGATCCGGGAGATCCATGTGGGGGACTTCCCCAGCGGGATCAGCTCCTCGCCCTCCGGCAACCGGGTGTTCGTCTCCAACACCGGTTCCGGCACGGTGTCGGTCATCGACCCCCACAGCGACACCGTGGTCGCCACGTTGCCGGGGGGCCGGGCGCCGCTCGGCAACGCGGTCAGCCCCGACGGCAGGCGCCTGTACGTCGCCGATTCGGCCCGGGACTGCCTGCTGATCATCGACATCCCCACCCGTCACATCGTCGGCCACGTCCACGTCGGCGTGCAGCCGCAGGGGGTCGCCGTCACCCCGGACGGCCGCCGGGTGTGGGTGACCAACGAGCAGTCCGACACCGTGTCGGTCATCGACCCCTTCGCCCGGCGGCTCCGCTCCACCCTGCCCACCGGGCACGAGCCCGAAGGCATCGCCATCACTCCGCGCTGAGCATCGAACGGAGTGACCGGCCGGGGCCGGGACGCCGCCGCGCCCGCCTCGGCGCCACAGCGCATCGCACAGTTCGAACAACGCGTCGGCTCGCGCGTGCGGACACTCGTACAACGCTGCCCGGAAGCGTGACAGCGACTCGAACGCCGGACGTGGCGCCGGCTGTTGCCACACACTCGTCCCTACGGCCTTGGCCTGGTCAAGGTCCCTCGGACCGGTGGGTGTGACCAGGCCAAGCCCGCCCGCACATCCGGCGCATGCCCAGGTGGGCGCCCCGTGCGGATCACGTTTCGACTGTCACGGGAGATCCCATGCGCCTCAAGCACGTCACCGCGGCACTCGGTTCCCTGGCCGCCGCGGCCGCTCTCGCCCTGGCCACCACCGTCCCGGCGCACGCGGGGACCGACCGGGCGTCGGACCCGCACGGCTGCCCGCGGGGCTCGGTCTGCTTCTGGCCGGAGCCCGCCTTCCACGGGGAGATGCGGACCGTGCCGGATGCGCAACGCGGGTGCGCGGCCACGCCCGTCCAGCCCGCGCAGTCGATCTACAACAACGGCGACCGGTCCCGCTCCTTCTACTCGGCGCCGCACTGCGCGGTGCAGGTCGGCGCACTGCGGCCGGGCGGCTCCGTGCAGTCGGTCTCCGTCTCCAGCTGGCAGTGAGGGCGCCGGCTACCGGCCGCCGTTGATCAGTGCCCGCTCCATCGCGCCGTCCTCGACGTACCACCTCTTGAGGATCTTCCGGTACTCGCCGCTCGCCATGAGGCTGTCCAGGGCCGCCCGCACGGCGTCGCGCAGGGCCGTGTCGGCCTTGGCTACCGCGATGCCGAGGGGAAACGGCTCCAGCGGTGTGCCGCTGAGTTGGAGCGCGCCGCCGTTCGAGCGGGTCGCCGCGGTGTGGGCCGCGACCGGGAAGTCGTCGAGGCAGGCCGAGGAGCGGCGCTCGGCGACGTCGTCGTAGATCTCGGCCGGTGAGTCGAACGGCCTGATCCTCACCTTCGCGGGTACCTGCCGGTTCAGCTCGCCCAGCAGGTCATGGGCCGGCGTGCCGCGCTGAACGGCGACCGTCTTGCCGGCCAGGTCCACGGGCTTCTCGATGCCCTCCGGATTGCCCTTGCGGACGACGACGGCGACACCGGAGCTGAAGTAGTCAATCATGTCGACGCCGCCGGTCCTCGCGGCGGCCCCGGTCCCCTGCTGGCGGTCCTTGGTGTCGGTCATCGCCGACATGACCAGGTCGAAGCGGCCCGCTTGCAGGCCGGCGAGCAGGGCGTCGAAGGTGGAGTTCTGGAACCTGCAGCGCACTCCCAGCTCACGGCCGAGGGCGGTGGCGAGGTCGACGTCGAGGCCGGCGGGCGTGCCGTCCCTGAGGAACTCCATCGGCGCGTAGGCGAGGTCCGCACCGATGGTGACGACGCCCTTGGTGCGTATCTCCGCCGGCAGCTGGGCGGAGGGCTTCCCGCTGCTGCCGGGCTTGCCCCCGGTGCCGGTACCGGTGCTGCCGCCGTCCCCGCCCTCCGCCCGCAGCGTCCAGGCCAGCGCCCCGCCGCCGGCCACCACCCCGACGGCGGACAGCGCGGTGAGCACCCGGCGCCGGCTCGGACCCGGGGACGCGGGCCGCTCCAGTGGGTGCGTCGGCCGGGCGGGCGGCAAGGGTGCCGGCCCGTCGGCCGCCGTACGGGTCGGCAGCCGGTCGAAGGCGACGCCGGCGGGCTCGGCCGGTGGCCGCGGTGCCAGGGCGTCCTGGGCCCTGGGGTCACCGAGCCGCGCGGACAGCCGGCGCAGCTGTGCGGCGATCGGCTCCGGCAGCCAGTCGCCGTACGGGCCCGGTGCGCCCACCCGCGCCATGAGCGCGGGCAGCGCGGGCCGCCGCGCCGGTTCCTTCGCCAGACAGTCCCCCGCCAACTCCTTCAGTGTGACCGGGAGTTCGTCGAGCAGCGGCTCCTCGTGCACGGTGCGGTACATGAGGATCTGCGGCTCGGCGTTCCCGTACGGGCCGCCGCCCGTCGCCGCGAAGACGATCACCCCGCCGAGCGCGAACACATCCGCCGCGCCGGTGATCTCGGGCCCGGTCATGACCAGTTGCTCGGGGGCCATGAACCCCGGGGTGCCCAGGGCGGTGCCGGTCGTCGTCAGGGCGGTGTCCGCGGCGGAGTGCGCGATGCCGAAGTCGATGACGCGCGGGCCGCCCGCGGTGAGCAGGATGTTCGACGGCTTGAGGTCGCGGTGCACCAGGCCGTGCGCGTGCACCGCGGTCAGGGCGTGCAGCAGCCCGGCGGTCAGCAGCCGCACCGTGTGCTCGGGCAGCGGCCCGCAGTCGTGCACGGCGGCGGTCAGCGAGACGCCGGGCACGTAGTCGGTCGCCATCCAGGGTGTGTCGTCGTGCGGCGCGGCGTCGACCACCGGCGCCACGAACGGTCCGCCCACCCGCCGGGCGGCGGCCACCTCACGGGCGAATCGCGTACGGAAGCCCTGGTCGTCGGCGAGTTCGGCGCGCGCGGTCTTCACCGCCACCGTCCGCCCGTCCGCCGCACGGCCGAGGTAGACCCGCCCCATGCCGCCACCGCCGAGCAGCCCGATGATCCGGAACGGGCCGATCTGCCGCGGATCGTTCTTCGCCAGCGGTCGCACCGCTCCCCCCTTGCCTGCAGTTGTGTACGGCAGTATCCCGCACCCGACCGTGCGCCCGGCGGCGCCTTCGCCCGGTCCGGCGCCGGGCGACCGCCGCCGTCGCCTGCGGGCTACCGGCGACGCCCCGGTGAACCGGCCCGCGTGAGCCGGGACCGCGTACGGAAGGCGCTGCGGTAGGCCGTCGGGGAGACGCCGAGTACGGCGGCCAGATGCTGACGCAGCGAGGCGGTGGTGCCGAAACCCGATTGCGCCGCGATCTGCTCCACCGGCAGGTCGGTGGTCTCCAGCAGGCGCCGGACGTGCTCCACCCGCTGCTGGGCCAGCCAGCGTCCGGGCGGCATCCCCACCTCGTGCTGGAAGTGCCGGCAGAACGTCCGCACGCTCATCTGCGCGTGTGCCGCCAACTCCGCCAGGGACAGCGGCCGGTGGAGGTGCTGCAGTGCCCAGTCCCTGGTCGCGGCGGTGCCGGTGGTGGACGGCTTGGGGACGGGGCGTTCGATGTACTGGGCCTGGCCGCCCTCGCGCCAGGGCGGTACGACGCACAGCCGCGCCACATGGTTGGCGACCTCGCTGCCGTGGTCGCGGCGCACCAGGTGCAGACAGAGATCCACCCCGGCGGCCACCCCGGCCGCGGTGAGGACCTGCCCGTCGTCGATGAACAGCGCACTGGCGTCGACGTCGATCTGGGGGAAGGCCCGCTGGAAGCGCTCCGCCTCCCGCCAGTGCGTGGTCGCGGAGCGGCCGTTGAGCAGGCCCGCCGCGGCCAGCACGTACGAGGCGGTGCAGATCGACACGATCCGGGCGTGCGGCGGGAGCCGGTCGAGCGCGCGGGCCAGTTCGTCCGGGAGCCAGTCGCGCGGTCCGTCCGGGCCGCAGGTGAACGGCGGGATCACCAGGGTGTCGGCGGCGGCGAGCGCCTCGCTGCCGTGCGGCACCGCGAGGGTGAAGTCGGCGCTGGTGGTGACCGGTCCGCCGTCGAGGCCGCAGGTGACGACGTCGTACAGCGGCTCGCCGTCCCGGCCGACGGCGGTGCCGAAGATCCGGACGGGGATGCTCAGTTCGAACGGGTAGACACCGTCGAGAGCCAGGACGACGACACGATGCATGGCAAGATCCTTTCATTGATTGACATGCGTACTTCTCGCCGGCCCCCGGCGCACTGCGGAAATCTTGTCCCCACGCGGCCCGCCCACCAGGGGCGGCCGTACCGACGACAGGGGGACGTGCGATGCGTGCGATCAGTCAGGACTCTTTCGGCGGGCCCGAGGTGCTCAGGACGGTCGAGGTGGACCGCCCGGAGCCGGGCCCGGCCGAGGTGCTCATCCGGGTGCACGCGGCCGGGGTCAATCCGACCGACTCCTGGCATCGGGCCACCGGAGGGCTGGCGGGTGACGCGCCGATCCGGCTGGGTTGGGACGTGTCCGGGGTGGTGGCGGCCGTGGGCCTCGGGGTGACCACGCTGGCGCCCGGTGACGAGGTCTTCGGCATGCCCCGCCACCCGCTCCCGGCGGGCACCTACGCCGAGTACGTGACCTCGCCGGCCCGTCACGTGGTGCCCAAGCCCGCCGCGCTGTCCCACATCGAGGCCGCCGCCCTGCCGCTGGCCGCACTGACCGCCTGGCAGGCCCTGGTGGAGACCGCCGAAGTGGGCGCCGGGCAGCGGGTACTGATCCATGCGGCCGCAGGCGGCGTCGGCCACCTCGCCGTCCAGATCGCCAAGGCCCGGGGCGCGCACGTCATCGGCACCGCCCGCGCGGCCAAGCACGACATGCTGCGCGGGCTCGGCGCCGACGAACTGGTCGACTACACCCGGACCGACTTCGTGAGCGCCGTCGAACCCGTCGACGTCGTGCTCGACGCCATCGGCGGCGAGTACGGACCGCGCTCGCTGCGCACCCTGCGCGAGGGCGGCTTCGTGGTCTCGCTCGCCTCACCCGCCGAGGCGCACCTGGCGGCCGAGGCGCGCTCCCTGGGGCGCCGCGCCGCCTTCATGGCGGTGGAGGCCGACCAGGCGGGCATGCGGGAGATCGCCGCCCTGGTGACGAAGGGCCTGCTGCGGCCCGAGATCGCCGCGGTGTTCCCGCTCGAAGAGGCGGCCAGGGCCCACGAGCTCGCCGACGGCCGCCGCACCAGCGGCAAGATCGTCCTCTCGGTCACCGACTGACCGCTCCCGCCGACCTGACCACGGCAGCGGAGCCGCGACGGCAGGGCCACCGGGCGGCTGACCGCACGAGACACGACCGGGACCCCGTTCGTTGTTCGACATGGCGAGGTCTCCAGTGCCGGGGCGGGCGGGTGGCTCAGGTGAGCCAGTCGGTGTAGCGGGTGGGGGCGATGCGTGCGCCGCCCTTGGTGGTGAGCACATCGCCGTCGACGGCGGCGAACATGCCTGCGGTGTCGTCGGTGACGACCGTGCGGCCGTCGGGCCGGGCGTTCAGGGTGATCCGGCCGAGTTCGTCGAGGGGATGGACGTCGGGCCCGCCGACGTCGAGGGTTCCGTTCAAAGGGGTGCCGGCGGCGACTTCGGCGACGGTGTCGGAGACGTCCTGGGCGGCGATCGGCTGGATGGGGGTGGGGGGCAGGCGGACCGTATCGCCCTCGGTGGACATGGCCATGACGGCGTCGATGAACTCCATGAACTGGGTGGCGCGGACGATCGAATACGGGATCGGCCCGGCTTTGAGGATGTCCTCCTGCAGGACCTTGGCACGGTAGTAGGCGAGGTCGGGCACCCGGTCCGCGCCGACGATCGAGAGGATGACGAAGTGCCCCACCCCACCCCGGTGGCCGGCGGCCAC
Organism: Streptomyces sp. NPDC043738; assembly: GCF_056436545.1. Lineage (NCBI taxonomy): Bacteria > Bacillati > Actinomycetota > Actinomycetes > Kitasatosporales > Streptomycetaceae > Streptomyces > Streptomyces sp. NPDC043738. The sequence goes on from NZ_JBWKCJ010000004.1 coordinate 15,116, forward strand.
GAGGTTGTCCATCGAGGTCTGGAAGAAGGCGGGAGAGGCGTCGTCGAAGGTCGGGGAATTCGTCAGATTGACGACGCCGTCGGCTCCGGCCACCGCCTCCTCCACGCCCTGGCCGGTGATCACGTCGACACCTGTGGACAGCGCGTGCGGCACGGCCTCGTGCCCCGCGGCGTTCAGCTTCGTCACGACCTGCGACCCGATCAGACCGGTACCGCCGATGACTGCGAACTTCATGGCTCACCTCTCGTCGCACACCGATAGGCCATGCGTCCAGATTGCGGCGATGCCGTGCACCGCGCACGCCGGCCCGCGCACCCCCGGGGTGCGTGCCGGTGGCGCTGCGTGCTCACGGCATCGCCGCCGGCGATCGACGCGGGGGCTGTCCCGTCGACAGCATCCGTGAGACCGCGGACGAGCCCCGCTGTTCGTGCCTGCGGCTCAGGCCGTGGTGTTGAGCCGGCGGGTGAGCTGGTCGCACAGCTCGGTGACGGCGGCGTCGGCCGCGGGCGAGAGGGGGAACATGTCCAGGAAGCCGTGGATCAGCCCGTCGTAGTTGCGGACGACCACCTCCACTTCGGCGTTCCGCAGGGCCTGGGCGTAGGCGAGGCCCTCGTCGCGCAGCGGGTCGCACTGGGCGGTGGCGACGATCGCGGGCGCCAGTCCCGCCAGGCCAGTTCTGGGCGACGACGGCGCTCCCACCCCGGCGGGCCGAGGATCCGGATCTCCGGAACCATGGGGTTCGGACGGTTGAAGATCCGCCACGCGCGGCGTTGAGCCGCCGTCCGGCACCGGCAGCACCAGCGGTCCGGCACTTGGGCCGGCAGTGGGCTAGAAAGGCGGGTATGGAACTCACTCAGATACGTCTGCTGGTGTCCGACTTCCCCGCCGTCTACCGCTTCTACCGGGATGTGCTCGGGCTCAAGCCACAGTTCGAGGCCGAGAGCGGCCCGTACGCCAAGCTCAGCCCCGACACCGGGAACGCCGCGATCGCACTGCAGGACCGGGCGCAGATGGCCGGCGTCCTGGGGCGGTTGGCGGCGGAGCCGGAGGGATATCGCGCGCTGGTGGTGCTGCGGGTGGAAGACCTGGACGCCACCCACGCCGAACTCACCTCGCGCGGAGCGGAGTTCGTCCGGGGCCCGGGCCCGATGGGCGACCGGATGCGCGTCGCGTACTTGGCGGACCCGGAAGGGAACCTGATCGAGCTTCAGCAGTGGCTGGCGCTGCGCGAGCGGGCCGGCAGCGCGCCGGCGTAGAAGCGCGCAGCCGCGGCCCACACCCGGATCCCGCGACGGCCGGCGCGAGTCGGGCCGGTCGGACCCGCGGACGACTCGGCGCCGCGGCCCCTCGTCAGCCGGCCCGCTCCTCGGCTCGCCACTCGGTGGCGAGGATCGCCCAGATCTGCTTGTCGTGGCGGGCGCCCGCGTAGGGCCAGGATTCGCGCCGTACGCCCTCCAGCGTCATGCCGAGCCGCTTGGCCACCGCCGAGCTCCGGTCGTTGTCGGACCGGCAGTGCCACTCGGCGCGGTGCAGCCCCCGGCAGGTGAACGCCCAGTCCAGCAGGGCGCGGCAGGCCTGGGTCACCAGGCCGTGGCCCTCGGCGGCCGGCTCCAGCCAGCACCCGATCTCGCACGAGCCCGAGGCGGCGCTGAAGTCCGTGAACATCACGCCGCCGACCAGTGCGCCGTCGAGCCGGATGCCGTACAGGCGGGCGCCGTCCGCGGCCTGCCGTTCGGCGTACCGGCGCAGTGTGGCCCGTGCTCCGTCGAGGTCGTCGGTGACGAACGCCGGCCCGACCCACGGCCGGATGTGCTCGCGGGCCCGTTCCAGGTGGCCGGCGAACTCCTCGGCGTGCCAGATCTCCAGCGGCTCGAGGCCGGCGTTGTCCCGCAGCGGGAGGGCGAACATGGTGACCCCATTCACGTAACAAGCGTTATGACTATGTAGGGTAGCAGCATGCCACGCACCAAGGGGGACCACGAGGCCCGCCGTCGCGACGTCTCCGAGGCGGTCTGGCGGGTGTTGGCCGCGCAGGGCTTCGGCGGGCTGACCCTGCGCGCCGTCGCCGCCGAACTCGGCGCCACCACCGGCCTGCTCACCCACTACTTCCCCGCCAAGCGCGACCTGGTCGCGCACGCCCTCGACCTGCTCGAAGAGCGCAGCGCCTCCCGCCCCCGGCGCGCTGCCGCGGCGGGCCTGTCCGCCGTCCGGGCTGCCCTGCTCGACATCCTGCCGCTGAACGCCGAAGCCACCGACGCCAACCGGATCTGGGTGTCTTCCTGGGATGTCGCCCTCGCCGACTCCGCCCTGAGCGGCGACCACGCCCGCAGGTACGCGCAGAGCCGCGACAGGCTGAGCGATCTGATCGCCGCGGCCCAGCGGCTGGGCGAACTGCCCGCCGGAGACCCGGCACGCATCGCGGCCGGCGCCCAGGCCTTCGTGCTCGGGCTGGTGGTGCAGAGCCTGTTCGACCCCACGGCGTTCCCGGCCCAGCGGCAGGCGGAGCTCCTCGACGACTACCTGGCGTCGCTGACGTCGGCGCCCACACCGCACGGCGACGACGCGGACCCGTCCTGACGGCCACGCCTGCGCAGCGTTCCATGGACCCGGCCCGCCCGGTTCGTGGACCCGGCCTACCCGGTCCGCGGACCCGGCCTGCCCGTTCCGTGCAGCCGGCCTACCCGGCCCGCCCCTTGCCCCACAGCCACGGGTGGTAGTGCGTGCGCCCCAGTACGTCCCCGCTGTGTGCGGCCGCCGCGAAACCCACCACCGGCGTGGAGAGGAGGGTGAGCAGCATCGGCGCGTAGCCTCCGTCGGTGGCGGCCGCCACCACTGCGGTCTCGCCCAGGAACACCGTGCTCGCTACGGCTCCGGCAAGCAGTCCCCGCAGCGGGGCCCGCGCGACGAGCCACTCGGGCGACAGCGCGAGTACGCCACCGGTCACCGCACCGAGCAGGACGCCGACCGCCATGCTTCCGCCGACCGCGGTGAAGCCGTGCACCAGGCCTGCCAGGGCGCCGCGGTGCGGTCCGGTCAGGAGCCACCCCGCGACGGAAACGATCCATACGGAGCCGAAGACGATCGTCGGCACCAGTCCGATGCGCACACCGAGCCGCACACCTCGGCGGACCACCTGTCCGAACGCCATGTGTCCTCCCGAGACCCGGCCGCTGCGCGCCCACGGCGATCGCATCGGCGTCACGGTACGTCACGCCTGATCGGCGTCCGGCACCAGGGGCGGCAGGGTCGGCAGTCCACGAGGGCGGTGCGGCGCGCGGTGGGTCAGGCGTGCGCGGCCGGCGCCGGGGAGTTGCCGGACCGCGGCAGGACGGCACGTACCGACTCCGCGGAGCGCCCCAGCACCGCGGTGCCGTCGTCCGCGGTGATGATCGGCCGCTGGATCAGGGTGGGGTGGCCGGCCAAGGCCTCGATCCACCGGGCGCGGTCGGCCGGTTCGCGCGGCCAGGTGGCGAGGTCCAGCTCGGCCGCGGCCGGTTCGCCGAGGCGGGTGATGTCCCACGGCTCCAGCTCCAGGCGCCGCAGGACGGTGTCGATCTCCTCCGCGGTCGGCGGCTCCTCCAGGTAGTAACGGACCGTGTACCGGGCCTGTTCCGCGTCGAGCAGGGACAGTGCGGACCGGCACTTCGAGCAGGCGGGGTTGATCCAGATCTCCATGGTGCGGTTCTTTCGGTTGCGTACGGCGCGGCGGTGCGCGCCGTGGGTGTCAGGTGGTCAGCCCGGCCAGGGCGAGGAACTCCGCGCGGGAACGGGCGTCGCTGCGCAGGGTGCCGAGGAGGGTCGAGGTGAGGGTGCTGGAGCCGGTGGCCTGGACTCCGCGCAAGGTCATGCAGGTGTGTTCGGCCTCGATGACGACGCCCACGCCCTTGGGTTCGAGCTGGTTCTGCAGCCAGTCGGCGACCTGTTTGGTCAGGCGTTCCTGGACCTGCGGGCGGCAGGCGAAGTGTTCGACGACGCGGGCCAGCTTCGACAGGCCCAGGATCCGGCGGCCGGGCAGGTAGCCGACGTGGGCGGTGCCGACGAACGGCAGCAGATGGTGCTCGCACACCGAGCGCACCGGGATGCTGCGGGCCAGGACGAGTTCGTCGTAGCCCTCGTCGTTGGGGAAGGTGGTCAGGTCGAACGGGCGGGGGCTGAACAGCTCGGCGTAGGCACGGGCCATGCGCCCGGGTGTCCCCCGCAGGCTCTCGCTCTCGGTGGAGACGCCGAGGGCCCGCAGGAACTGCCCGGCGGCACGTTCGGCGGCGGCCAGGTCGATGCCGTCCGTCGGGCGGACGACGCGCAGCGCGGCCGGGGCCGGGGCCGGCTCGGGTATCTCCGGATCGCCGGGGGCCGGGTGCGCGGCGGTGTGGGGTCCGTGGGACATGTCAGCTGCCACCGATGCCCAGGGCGCTGAGCAGGACCAGGACGACGGTGGCGACGGCGAGGATGCCGTGCGCGACGACCACCGCGACGGGGAAGTGCCGCTCGGCGGGCTCGGATTGCGCGGCCGGAGCACCCGCGGTGGCGGTCCCGGCCCGGCGGACGGGGATCCAACGGGCCAGCATCGTGAAGCCGAGCAGGGCGACGGGCACGAGCAGCCCGAAGGCGGTCCAGGCCAGTGCGTTCCTGTCGGTGATCAGGTAGGCGATCCAGACGACCAGGCCGATCGCGGCGAGCGCGAAGTGGCCGAAGACGACCGGGACGGGCAGCCGGCTGCTGCCGCCCTTGGCGCCTCCGCGGGAGAGCCAGGCGCCGAGCAGGTAGAAGCCGCCGAGCGCGGTGATCACCCAGGTGATCAGTGCGGCGATGTCCATGAGGACTCCTTGTCGGAAGGGGGGATCCCGGCGCGGCAGCGGCTGCGCGCGGCCTGTGCCGGGCGGTTGTGGGGCGGTGCGGCCGGTGGTGGCCGCGGGTCGTGGGGCCGGGCGGTCCGTGGTCGCCGCGGGGTCGCGGTCAGTCGGCCGACCGGTCAGGGCGGCCGCGGACGGGGGCGAAGCCCTCGGCCTGGGTGACCTCGTCCGCGACACGGACTCCGTAGCGGTAGGCGAGCCTTCCGCCCAGGTGTCCCGAGACGGCCAACGCCGCCAGGCTCAGGGCGTTCAGCGCGAGCATCCCGGTGCCGGCGCCGCCCGGTGCCGCCCGTTCCGCGTGCCGCCACAGGAAGTTCCCGGCGTACGCGGCGGTCACCAGCAGGTTCAGCGACATGTGGACGAGGGCGACGCGGAAGGCCCGGGTGCCGGGCGGGATCGCGAACAGGTCCAGGAAGCCGGGCATCGCCGCGGCCAGCGCCCCGACCACCCCGATCGCGATCAGCCACCGCGCGCCGGCGACCAGGGGCGCCGGGTCGTGCACCAGGTGGGACGCGACGTCGAGCACCAGGCTGCCCACCCAAGCGCCGATCGGCACGGTGACCAGCATCGGATGGAAGGGGTGCCCGTACGGACCGGCCAGCGCGGCGCTCACCGGCGCCTTGGCCCGCTCGGCCATCGGATCGTCCATGTCCACCACCACCTTCAATCGCCGCCTTCAGTTTCACCAACAAATTTTGGTCTTATTCGGCGGAGGCGTCAAGGACGCAGCCCTACGCCCCATCGAGTGAAAGGTTGCTGGTTTGACCTACGGGAATGCGCGTTAATCTGGAGAGGTGGCCTCCGACGCAACCCCGCATCCCCCGGCGGCTGACGCCGCGATCGAGTCCGTCAGCGTCCTGGGCGAGGACTCGCGGCGGAAGATGTTCGCCTTCATCCGGCGCCAGCGCCGCCCCGTGACCCGGGACGAGGCGGCCGCCAGCGTGGGCATCTCCCGCAAGCTCGCCGCCTTCCACCTCGACAAACTCGTCGATGCCGGCCTGCTGCGCGCCCGCTACGCCTCCCCGACCGGGATCCGGAAGGTCGGCCGCCAGCCCAAGGTCTACGAACCCACCGACCACGACATCCGCGTCAGCATCCCCGACCGCCGCCACGAGCTGCTCGCCGATCTCCTGCTGGAAGCCGTGCTGACCGAGGAGGACAGGGAAACCGCGCCGCGCGCCGCCGTACGGACGGCCGGCCGGCGCGGCCGGGAACTGGGCGAGGCCGAACACGAGCAGACCCGCCCCGGCCGGCTCGGCGCGGAACGCGGACTGAACGTCTGCGAGCGGATGCTCGACCGGCACGGCTTCGAACCGGTCCGCGAGACCCCCACCCAGCTCCGGCTGCGCAACTGCCCCTTCCACCCCCTGGCGGGCAAGGCCCCCGACCTGGTCTGCGGGATGAACCACGCCTTCCTCGCCGGCTACCTCGAAGGCATGGAGATCAGCGGCGTGGAGGCCGTCCTGGCGCCCCGCCCGGGCGAGTGCTGCGTCCAGCTCGACGCCGGCAAGAAGTAGCGGCTCGCCGGCCCGCCCCGCAGGCAAGCGGTCGCTGGAGGCCTGCGGCCGCTGTTACCAGGCGGGGTCGGCGCGTCGAAGGTCGCGGAACACCTCGGGGGTCGTCCAGCCGCGCAACGTCGCGGGAATCGTCGACCGGAACGCGGCCTCGGCCGTGGCGGCGTCGAAGGCTCCGGCCAATTCGAGAGTCACCAGCCCGTGCAGGGCCACCCAGAGCGAGAGGGCGATGAACGTCGCTTCGCCGGCGAGGACCGACTCCGCCACGGCGCGCTCGATCGCCGCGAGGAGCGGCCGGACGGGGTCGGCGGCGCCGACCGCGCCCGACGGGTCGAAGGACTGCACACCGCCGAACAACACCGAGTAGAGATGGCGGTGTTCGCGCCCCCATCGACGGTACGCGGCGGCCAGTGCGTAGAGGTCGGCGAGGGGGTCCTCGGAGGTCGGCACCGCCGAGACCTCCTGGAACAGGCCGGCGACGGCCCTGTTGCGCACCTCGCCGATCAGCCCGTCCTTGCCGCCGAACAAGGAGTACACCGCCGTCGTCGACGTCCCCGCGACAGTTGCCAGGGCGCGGACCGTGACCGACTCGCGCGGACGGGTGGCGAGCATCTCGGTCGCGCACACCACAAGCCGCTCTTTGACGCTCTCATCGTTCGTTCTCGGCCGACCCACGACGACCAGCTTACCCACTCTGATAACGTCGTTTTGAAACAGCGTTCTGAAACTTCTGGAGGCCGGCCTCATGCCCACGTCCGTGATACGCCCTGCCCGCGCTGCCGGTCGCCTGGTGCTGACCCTGGCCGCCGTCGCGGGGCTGGTGATCCTCTTCCTGGCGCTCATCGTCCTCACGGACGGGGCGGGTTCGGGGCTCCCCGCGTGGTCGGCGACCCTGGGGATCGCGACTGCCGTCGCACTGTGGCGAGGCCGGCGCCGTACCCGGTCGGCGCGGCTCGTGCCGTTCCTGCCGGTGGTCGTCGCGGCAGCGCTGACGGCGTCGGTCTGCGTCCCGACCGCGCCCACGGACCGGCGGTACCCGCCCGACCTGCCTTTCGTGGCCACCCAGCACTGGGCCCTGGCCACAGGCAGCCGGGTCGCGGTGTACCACTACCCGCCCGCGCCCCACGCCCCCCGGCACCCCGTTCCGTTCGTGTACCTCAACGGCGGGCCGGTGCGCGGCATATCGGTGCTCGACCACCGGTTCCTGCAGCTCCTGGCGCGACAGGGCTACGACGTCTACACCTACGAGCAAGCCGGCGGGGGCCGAAGCGACCTGCTCCCCATGGGCCAGTACACGATCTCCAGGTCGGTCCGCGATCTCGCCGCCTTCGTCGACCGCCTGGGCAGGGGCAGGGTCGACATCCTCGGATTCTCCTCGGGCGGGGTCGTACTCACCCGAGCGCTGGCCGACCCGCGCGTCGCGGCGCGCCTCCACCGGGCGGTCATCGCCGACCCCGGCCCGATGGACGGCCCCACCGCGCACATCACCGGTCACAAGGGCCGAGAGTCAGCGCGCGACCTCGCGCCGGCCATGGCCGGGCCGCGGTCGACACGCGTCCCCCGGTACGCCGTCGCATTCGGGCTCATGCGACTCGGGCTCCTCACCCCCGAGACCGGACTGATCGGCCAGGCCGAGGGCGACAACGCGTTCGCCGCCGCGGATCTCGGCAGCGACACCGCATCCGCCTACTGCGCGCGCGACGCGCACCGCATCCCCGTGGAGGACACGGAACAGAACTTCTCCTTCAGTTCCGCCGCCAGCCTTCGCATCCAGCAGACAATCAGGGACTCCCCCTCCATCGCCCCGCAGCTGAGGCACTCCCGCACCCCCGCGATGCTGATGATCGCCGAGTGCTCCTCCCAGGTCCGTCAATGGGCGACCGCCGTCCTTGCCCATGATCCCGCCGTCCAGCGCACGCAGTACATGCCCGGCGTCGGACACCACATGTGGAACGGCCTCGACGGCAACAACGACCGGGCCGCCGCCGCCATCACCGCATTCCTTCAGGCCAGGCCGGCCCCCCTGCCGAACCACCCGACCCGCGGCGAGATCCCCGCCTTCCTCCGCGACCACAAGTGACGTCGTCCGGGTGCCCGCCACCGGCTCGGTGGCGGGCACCCGGACGCCGCCGTGCGGTCAGGGGGCAGGCGGCCGGGCGACGGGTCCGAGCTCAGCCATGCCGGCCGACCGATGCCCTGCCGCCGCGTTCCGCCGGCGTCCCGCCGTCGCGGCGGATGGTGGCCAGCAGCAGGTCCTCTGCGCTGGACGGTCGCAGGCCGTCGGTGCGATCGGCGAAGTAGCGCTCGGCGAACGAGGATCCCGGCATGTGTCGGGCGTCTTCGAAACCGGCTTCGCGGGCCAGTGCCAGCATCTCCGAAGGGGTGTAGAAGCTGATGAACGGCGTTCCGGATGCCTGTGCGCCTTGCCGGCTCGCCCGGAGGCCGGGGCGATCGGCGTCGTCGAGCAGTTCCATCGGCAGCAGGAAGGTCATGGCGAGCGTCGAGCCGGCGGCGAGCCCGGCGATCTGGCGCAGGGTCGCCGCGGTGGCGTCTTTGGTGAGGTACATGGTGACGCCGGTGGAGACGATGACCGCCGGCCGACCGGCATCGAAGCCCGCAGCGGCGAGCTTCTCGAGCCAGTCCTCGCTCGCCTCGAAGTCGACCGGCACCAGGTGCAGCCAGTCGGGGACGCCGTAGCCGAGTTCGACCAGGCGCCGGCGCTTCCATGCCTGGGGGCCGGGCTGGTCGACCTCGAAGACCCGTAGGCGGGAGGCGACGTCCGGCCTGCGTTGGGCAAAGGTGTCCAGGCCGGCTCCCAGGACGACGTACTGGGTGACGCCGAGGTCGGCCTGCCGGACGATCAGGTCCTCGATGAAACGGGCGCGGGCGACGATGGCCGCCCGGAATCCTCTGGTGGCGTGCGGGTCCATGTCCGGGCGGCGGCGCCAGTCGCCGTCGGGTCCCGCCAGCCGCAGGCCGATCTCGTCCTCGAGCACATGCGGTGGCGCGTCGGCCTGGACGTGCAGTGCCCGCCACAGGGCGGTGCGCACCGCGGTGTTGTCCGGTTCCTCGGTTTGCTCGTCTGCCACGATGTTCCCCCTTTTCGACGTGGTCCTCTTCGAAGCGGTCAGTTCTCGGCAGGAGCCTGGAGGCTCCACAGACGCCCGTCGGGGTCGCGGACGATCATCTCCTTGGTCCCGTAATGGGGGTCCTCGAAAGGCGTGACCACCTCGACGGCGGGATCGGGACGGAACGTGTCGGCGTCCGGCACCTTCAGCACCATCTGCGTCCGGGGCTCCTGGTCCTCGGGGATCTCGGCGATGAAGACGTACGGTCCGTCGCCGTTGCGGAGCCGGCCGGAGTTGTGGTCGGTGGAGAACTCCAACTCGTAGCCGAGCGACTGGAAGAACTTCGCCGCCCTGCCCCAGTTGTGGGTGGTCAGGAATACGGCCTCGATGCCTTCGGTCGCCATGTCAGGCCCCCTTCTCGGTCGATCGCTGTTCGCGCCCATGAGCGTCGTCGAGGTAGGCACGCAGCGCTTCGGCGACCAACGCCGACAGCGACATGCCCGACTCGATGGCGCGGTACTTGACCTGCTTGATCAGCCCGATCGGCAGGTACACGTTGAACTGCTTGACGTCCTCATCGCTCACGAGTGCGATGCTAGCATCCTAGCAAGCTAGTTCGCAGTGTCGACGTGGGGAGCTGCTCCGCGTCATGGTGCCCGCGCGCACGATCGGGGCCCGAAGTGTGGCGTCCCACCACATGTGCGCCTGACCTGCACGTTCCTACGGTGTGGCGACACGAATCGTCCCTGCCCTCGTCAGGAAGTGGTGCCGATGCCCTCCCCCGCGACCGCTGCCCCACCACCCACCGACCTCAAGCGCATCGTCGCCGCGAGCCTGATCGGCACCACCATCGAGTGGTACGACTTCTTTCTCTACGGATCCGCCGCCGCGCTGGTGTTCAACAAGCTCTTCTTCCCCGGGTCCGACCCCCTCGTCGGCACCTTGCTGTCGTTCCTGACGTACGCGGTGGGGTTCGCCGCCCGGCCCCTGGGGGCGCTGGTCTTCGGGCACTACGGGGACCGGCTGGGCCGTAAGCGACTGCTCGTGCTGAGCCTGCTGATGATGGGCGGTGCGACCTTCGCGATCGGTCTGCTGCCGACGCACGCCGCGGTCGGCACGGCGGCGCCGGTGCTGCTGACCGTGCTGCGGCTGGTCCAGGGGTTCGCCCTGGGCGGCGAGTGGGGCGGCGCGGTGCTGCTGGTGTCGGAGCACGGTGACGCCCGGCGGCGCGGGTTCTGGGCGTCCTGGCCGCAGACGGGCGCGCCCGCGGGGCAGTTGCTGGCCACCGGTGTGCTGTCGCTGATGACGGCGCTGCTGCCGCAGGCGGCGTTCGTGGCGTGGGGCTGGCGGGTGCCGTTCCTGCTCTCGGGCGTGCTGGTCCTCGTCGGACTGTGGATGCGGATGTCGGTGGATGAATCGCCCGTCTTCCAGGCGGCGTTGCGCAGCGCCGAGGCCCGGCGGGCACAGGGCACGGCGGTGGAGAAGCCGCCGCTGGTCGCGGTCCTGAGGCACCACTGGCGCGATGTGCTGATCGCGATGGGCGCGCGGATGGCCGAGAACATCTCGTACTACGTCGTCACGGCGTTCGTCCTGGTCTATGCGACGGCGCACACCGGGCTGGGACAGCAGACCGCGCTGAACGCGGTGCTGATCGCCTCGGCGCTGCACTTCGCGGTCATCCCCGCCTGGGGCGCGCTGTCGGACCGGATCGGGCGCCGTCCGGTCTATCTGCTGGGCGCGGTCGGCGTCGCCGGCTGGGCCTTTCCGTTCTTCGCGCTGGTGGACTCCGGCCGGTTCGGGCCGCTGCTGCTCGCGGTGAGCGTCGGGCTGGTCTTCCACGGTGCGATGTACGCGCCGCAGGCGGCGTTCTTCGCGGAGATGTTCGCGACCCGGATGCGGTATTCGGGGGCCTCGATCGGCGCCCAGTTCTCGTCGGTGGCGGCCGGGGCGCCGGCCCCGCTGATCGCCACGGCGCTGCTCGCCGACTACGGCGGCCCGACGCCGATCGCCCTGTACGTCATCGGCGCCGCGCTGCTGACGCTGATCGCGGTGGGCGTGGCGCGGGAGACCCGTAGCCGGGATCTCACGGCGGTGGAGGGGGCGGCGGCGGAGTCCGCGGAGGCGGCGAAGGCCTGATGTGCGGCGGGGACGTGACGGGCCGTGGGACGCTCCGGGAGACGGGCAGCGGGCCCGCCACGCCCCCGCCGGACGTCAGGGCCGCTCGCCCTTGGACCGCAGGGAGTCCTTGGTGCCCCGGATGTTCTCCGTCGCGTCGCGGATCTTCTCCTCGGCCTCTCCCACGGTGCTCCTGGCCTTGCCCTTGACCTGGTCGGTGCGGCCCTCGGCCTTCATCCGCTCGTCGTCGATGGCCTGGCCCGCCTTCTCCTTGGCCTGGCCCGCCCTCTCCTTGGCCTTGCCCTTCATCTTGTCCCTGGCGCCTTTGTCCGGCATATCCAACTCCTTGTGTGTGCGGGAAGGAACGAAAGCTCCGGGTCCACGCTGCCGCAGGCCGCGCGGGCGCGCACCCGGAGCCGGCTCCCGCTACTCCTCCGTATCGCGCGCCAGGGCCCCGGAGAGCTGGTGCAACCGCAGCGCCAGCTGGATCTCCAGGGCGCGGGCCGGGCTCTGCCAGTCGGGTCCCAGCAGCCGGCTCACCCGTTCCAGGCGCTGGGCGACGGTGTTCACATGGACGTGCAGCTCGTCCTTGGTGCGGGCCGGGCTCATCCCGCAGCCGAAATAGGCGCTCAGGGTGCGCAGCAGCTCCGTACCGCGGCGGGCGTCGTAGTCGGCGACGGCACCGAGCGTGCGGTGGACGAAGCCGTCCACATCGCGGCTGTCGGCGAGCAGCAGGCCCAGGAAGCCGAAGTCGGCGGCGGCCGCGCCCTGTCCGGCCCGGCCCAGGACGCACAGCGCCTCCCGGCAGCGCCGGGCCTCGGCGTAGGCGTCCGCGACGGCCGCGGGGCGGGCGGCGGGCGCCGGCACCGGGCCCGAGGCGCCGACCGTGACGGGGGCGTGCAGCGCGGCCCGGAGCCGGGCGGCGACCCGCCGGGCGGTGTGCGCCGGGTCGCCGTCCGGCCCGAGCGGCAGCAGCAGGACGGCGCCGCCGTCCCGTACGGCGGCCAGGCCGTGGCGGGTGGCGGCGAGGTGGGCGGCCGCCGACCACAGGCGCCGGCGGTCGGCGCCGGCGGGGAGCGGCGGGCCCGCGCAGCCGGATGTCCGCGCATCGGCCGGCCGCGCCGCCAGGACCACATGAGGCGCGTCCAGGTCGGCGCCGACCCGGGCCGCGCGTTCGCGCAGCAGGCGGGGGTCGCGGCCGGCGGCGTCCAGGAGGTCGTCCAGCAGCTCGCCGCGCACCCGCGCCTCGGCCTCCCCGGCGGTCCGGCGGGCGAGCAGGAGCAGGGAGGTGACCATGGCGGCCCGTTCCAGGGTCCGCTGGTCGACGGGGTCGAGACGCGGATGGCCGCGCAGGACCAGGGCGCCCAGGACCTCGCCGCCCGCCCACACCGCGGCGACCCAGCAGTCGCCGTCCCGTACGGCGTGGCCGTCGGCGCGGGAGCGGTCCAGGGCGGCGGCCGGTGCCCGCTCGGGGTCGGCGAACTCCACCTCGCCGTCCAGCACTTCGGCCACCGCGTCCGCGACGTCCCGCACCCCGCCACCGCGCAGCACCAGTTCGGTCAGCCGGTCGTGGATGTCCGAGGCCCGCTCGATGACCGCACTGCGGTCGCGGATGATCTCGTTGGCGGCCTCCAGCTCGGTGAGCGCCTTCCGGGTCTCGGCGAGGAGGCGGGCGGTGTCGATGGCGACGGCCGCGTGCGCCGCGTGGGCGGCCAGCAGCGCGATCTGGCCGGGTTCGAAGACCCGCTCGCGGCGGTCGGCGGCGAAGAGGACGCCGATGACGCCGCTGCCGAGCATCAGCGGCACTCCGAGGATCGCCACCAGCCCCTCGTCGCGGACGCCCGAGTCGATGGTCCGGGTGTGCCGGAACCGCTCGTCGTGGAAGTAGCTGTCGGTGACGTACGGGCGGGCGGTCTGTGCGACCAGCCCGCCCAGGCCCTCGCCCAGGCCGAGGCGCAGCTGCTGGAACCGCGCGGAGACCGAACCGTCGGTGACCCTCATGTAGGTGTCGCCCGCCGACGGGTCGTTGAGGGTGAGGTAGGCGACCTCGGTGCCCAGGAGGGAGCGGGCCCGGCGGACGATGGCGCGCAGTACGGCGTCCAGGTCGCGCAGCCCGGCCAGGTCGTGCGCGGTGGCGTGGAGCGCGGACAGCTCGGCCTCGCGCCGGCGGCGGTCCTCCAGCTCGGTGCGCACCCGCAGCGCGAGGAGCTTGGCCCGCTCCAGTGCGGCGAGCCGGCCGGCGGGCGCGCCCTCGGCGCGGGCGAGCAGCACCGGGCGCTCGTAGTCCTCGGCGGCGGCCCCGGTGGCCAGCAGGCCGAGAAAGCCCAGGTCGCCGGGGGCGGGGCCCTCGGCACGGTCGTGGGCGGGGGCGTCGGCGGACTCGGTACCGGGCGCGGGCGTCGGCTGATCGTCGGGCATGGTCACAGGGATACCTTCGGGTCGTCGCCGCGCGCCAGAGTCCGCCGCCCTCGCACCGGACGCGCTGCGCGGGCGGGCCGAGCGCTCAGTGCGCGGTCCAGCCGCCGTCCAGGACCAGCGAGGCGCCCGTCATGAAGGACGCCTGCGGAGTGCACAGGTAGGCGACGGCCTCGGCGACCTCCTCCGGTTCGAGCAGCCGCTTGAGGGCGGAGTCGGCGAGCAGGATGTCGGCCAGTACGCGCTCCTCGGGGATGCCGTGTGCCGCGGCCTGGTCGGCGAGCTGGCGCTCGACCAGGGGGGTGCGGACGTATCCGGGGTTGATGCAGTTGCTGGTGACGCCGTGCGGGGCACCCTCCAGGGCCGCGGTCTTCGACAGGCCTTCCAGGCCGTGCTTGGCGGCGACGTAGGCGGACTTGAAGGGCGACGCCCGCAGCCCGTGCACGGACGAGACGTTGATGACCCGGCCCCAGCCCTGCGCGTACATATGGGGCAGCGCGCCGCGCAGCAGCCGGAAGGGGGCCTCCAGCATGACGGTCAGCACTTCGTGGAAGACCTCGGGCGGGAAGGCCTCGATGGGGCGGACGAGCTGCATACCGGCGTTGTTGACCAGCAGGTCGGCGCCCTCTGCGGCCCGTTCGGCGGCGTCCAGGTCGGTGAGGTCCAGGGGGCGGGGCTCGATGCCGCCGCGGGCGCCGGCCGGGAGCGCCGCGGCGAGCCCGGCCAGGCCTGCCGCGTCCCGGTCGACGGCGCGCACCGTGGCGCCGGCCGCCGCCAGCCGCAGTGCGCAGGCGCGTCCGATGCCGCCGGCCGCGCCGGTGACGAGGGCGGTGCGGCCGTCGAGTTCGAGGGACACCGGACCCGGAGTGCGTGGTGCGCCCGGGGCACCCGGGATTCCTGGTTCTCCTGGGGTTCCTGGGGTACCGATCATGGTCATGTCCGCACCCTAGGCAGCGCGGCGGGCGGCACCGATGTGCCGCGGCCCCACACTTCGGGGAGCGGGTGTGGCGGCCGAGCACGCCCGCCGTGCCACCGTGCCCGGCCCCGGGCACACTTCACCCGGTCGGCCGTCCCGGATCGCCGCGGCCCCGCGGGGCTCCTAGCGTCGTACGACGCAACGTGCCGTCAGTGCACCGCCGCCACGAGGGAGTCCGACATGCGCAGGCTCATCGCCCTGCCGACCGTGCTGTTCGCCCTGGCCGCCGCGGGGTGCGGGGAAGCGGGGAACGGCGGGACGACGACCGCTGTGCCGTCGTCCGCCGGTACGGGAGCGGGGCCGGGCCCCGAGCACCCCGGCGTCCCCTCGCCCGCCGTCCCCGGGCAGCCGGTGAGCTGCGGCACGATCGAGGACGCCCTGGGCGCGGCGGGCGACGTCGCGCTGTACGCCGATCCGGGTGCCGGCGGCACGGTGAGCTGCGCGGAGGCCCGCGACGTGATGTCGGAGTTCCTGCTGCGGGCGCCGCGGGAGGGCGACAGCGACCAGGGCACGCTGGCCGTACGCGGCTGGTTCTGCCAGTACGAGAGCGGCCCCACCGGCACCTGGATCACCAGCTGTCGCAAGGACCGGCGCGAGATGCACACGGAGGAGCCGGCCGACTCGCCGGACTCCCCCGGCGCCACCCAGCTGCCCACGCTCCCCGTCGAGCCGTCGGGCCCGTTGGAGGAGCCGTCGACGGAGGAGCTCTAGGCGAACGGGGCCGGGGAGCCTACGCCGGGAACCGCCGTCCCTCCGGCTCCTCCCCCATCCCGTGGAACCAGGTCGGCCCGGCCTCCACGGCCCGCTTGATGCGGGTGCGCGAGTACTCGTGGAGCTCCGGCAGGGCGTCCAGCGCGAACCAGCCCACCTCCAGGGACTCGTCGTCGTTGACCCGCGCCCGGCCGCCGATCGCGCGGCAGCGCAGCGTCACGTCCATGAACTGGCAGACGTCACCGTTGGGGTAGTGCGTGGGCGCCATGGTCTCGACGAGGACGACCTGTTCGGCGACGACCCGCACCGCGGTCTCCTCGTAGACCTCGCGCAGCGCGGTCTCGGCGGGCTGCTCGCCCGGTTCGGGGATGCCGCCGATCACCGACCAGCCGCCGGTGTCGGCCCGCTTGCCCAGCAGGACACGGCCCTCGTCGTCGAAGACGACCGCGCTCACCCCGGGCAGCCACAGCAGCTGCCGGCCGATGGAGTTCCGCAGGTCACGGATGAAGTCGGGCGTTGGCATGCTTCGACCCTACGGGACGGGGCCGGCGGCCGGGATCGGCGGCCGGGGCCGCGGAGAGTCCCCGGCTCCGGGGCGGAGGTCCCGCCCACGCGCCCGGCCCGCGCTCAGGCGCCCGCCGGGGTCCCGTTGCGCGGGGTGAGCCGGCGGCGCACGGCCCGGACGGCGCCCTCGGCGTCGTCGACGGTGATGGTGAAGGTGCGCCCGTCACCGAGCTTGAGCACCAGGCCCTCACCACGGCGCACGACCACGGCCGTGCCCTGCTCGGGGCGCCAGCGATAGCCCCAGCCGCCCCAGTGGCGGGGGGTGACCTGCGGCGCGAAATCGGCGTCGACGACGGTGTCGAGGGGGATCCTGCGGCGCGGCACCCCTATATGGCCGCACCGCACTTCCAGGCAGTCCTTGTCGACGCGTACGGCCACATGGACGAAGGCGAGGGTGCCGAAGAGCACCAGAAGGCCTGCCGCGACACAGCCGACCACCGACATCACCAGGGGCGCCAGGCCCGAGGTCCAGCTGCTGTCGACGGCGAGCTCGATGCCCAGGGCGAGACACGCCGCCCCCACCGCGGCCAGGAGCCACTGGACGCGGTTGGTGGCGCTGCCGTGCCAGACCTCGGGGATCTCCGCGTGGGATCCGCCGGGGCGCGGCGCCGGTCCGTCGGCGCCGCCGGCACTGCCTTGGTCGCCGGGGGCTGCTGCCCCCTCGTGGGGGTGGTCCCTCATGAGACGCAGCGTACGCGTCTTCGCACGCTATGGCAGTGCGCCGGAGGGGGGCGGTCAGCCGCTCAGCACGCCCGCGGTGTCCGTACGGCTCCCCGCGAGCAGCCGGCCCTCGGCGTAGGCGAGGGCCACGGCCGGCAGTCCGGCCGGGCGGCCGCTGAGGAGCACGCTGAGTCCGCCGGTCGGGGCGGCCGCGGGCGCCGGCTCGGTGCCGGCGCGGCGCAGCGCCTGGGCGGCGACGGCCTCGGCCGAGCCGTGCAGGACGAGCGCGGGGGCGCCGGGCTGCTGAAGAGCGGCGCGGATCCGGTCGCCGACCAGCTCGTAGTGGGTGCAGCCCAGGACGACGGCCCGTACGTCCCGGGGGGTGCGGGCCGCGGCGGCCTCGATGGCCGCGTCGATGGCGGCCTCGTCGGCGGCCTCGACCGCGTCGGCGAGTCCCGGGCAGGGCACTTCGGCGACGGTCACGCCGCGCGCGAAGCGCTCGATCAGGTCCCGCTGGTAGGGGCTGCCGGTGGTGGCGGGGGTGGCCCAGATGGCGAAGGGGCCGCCGCCGGCCGCGGCGGGCTTGATGGCCGGGACCGTGCCGATGACCGGGATGGCGGGCTCCAGCTCGGCCCGCAGGACGGGCAGCGCGTGGACGGACGCGGTGTTGCAGGCGACGATCAGCGCGTCGGGGCGGTGCGCGGCGGCGGCGCGGGCCACCGCCAGGGCGTGCTCGGCGACGTCGTCGGGGGTGCGCGGGCCCCAGGGCATGCCGTCGGGGTCGGAGGAGAGGACCAGATCCGCGTCCGGCCGCAGTCGCCGTACGGCGGCCGCCGCCGCGAGCAGCCCGGTCCCGGAGTCCATCAGCGCGATCTTCACCCGGACACTTTACCGGGCCGGACGTCCGACTTGTCATACCGGCCGGGGCGTCCGGTCGGGACACGTGGCCGGCAAGCCGGGCCGTCGCCGCGGTGGTGCGGCAGACTGCGCGGGTGGGAGCGATGGGCTGGATCGGTGCCGGGTCCTTGGTGGCCTGGGCATGGCTGCTGCTGGGGCAGGGCTTCTTCTGGCGTACCGATGTACGGCTGCCGGACCGCCGGGATCCCGGGCGCTGGCCGTCGGTCGCGGTGGTGGTCCCGGCGCGGGACGAGGCCGCGGTGCTGCCGGAGAGCCTGCCCTCGCTGCTGGGGCAGAAGTACCCGGGCCGGGCGGAGGTGTTCCTGGTCGACGACGGCAGTACGGACGGCACGGGCGCGCTCGCCCGTGAGCTGGCCGACGCACGGGGCGGGCTGCCGCTGACGGTGGCCTCGCCCGGTGAGCCCGAGCCGGGGTGGACGGGCAAGCTGTGGGCGCTGCGCCATGGGATCGCGCTGGCCCGGGAGCGGATGGCGCCGGAGTATCTGCTGCTGACCGACGCGGATATCGCGCACGGTCCGGAGAGCCTGCGGGAGTTGGTGGCGGCGGCCCGGTCGGCACGGCTGGATCTGGTGTCGCAGATGGCCCGGCTGCGGGTGGTGACGTTCTGGGAACGGCTGATCGTGCCGGCGTTCGTGTACTTCTTCGGGCAGCTCTACCCGTTCCGCTGGGTGAACCGGCCGGGGGCGCGGACCGCGGCGGCGGCCGGCGGCTGTGTGCTGCTGCGGCGGGAGGCCGCGGAGCGGGCCGGCGTCCCGGAGGCGATCCGGGGCGCGGTGATCGACGATGTGACGCTGGCGCGGGCGGTGCGGCGGTGCGGCGGCACGATCTGGCTGGGGCTGGCCGACCATGTGGACAGCGTGCGGCCGTATCCGCGGCTGGCCGAACTGTGGCGGATGGTCTCGCGCAGCGCGTACGCCCAGCTGAGGCATCAGCCGCTGCTGCTGCTCGGCACGGTCCTCGGACTCGCGCTGGTGTATCTGGCGCCGCCGCTCGCGCTGGCGGCCGGGCCGGTCGGCGGCGGCCCGGCGGCCGCGGTGCTGGGCGGTGCGGCGTGGGCGGTGATGTGCGGGACGTATCTGCCGACGCTGCGCTACTACGGGCAGCCGGCCTGGGCGGCGCCGCTGCTGCCGTTCACCGCACTGCTCTATCTGCTGATGACGGTGGATTCGGCCGTCCAGCACTACCGGGGGCGCGGCGCGGCCTGGAAGGGGCGGACGTACTGACGCCGGTCCGCCCGCTCGAAGCCCGCGTCACTTGCTGGCCGGGGACCAGTCCAGGCCCCAGCGGTAGGCGTGGTCCACGGTGCGCTGCGGGCTGATGCCGGGCTCGGGGACGAGGTAGCGGGCCTCGCGCTGGACGACGAGTTCGCTGCCGGTGTTGGTGATCAGGGCCAGCGCGCAGACGTTGGAGGGCACCGTGCAGGCGTCCAGCGAGAACTCGACGGGGGCTCCGTGCTGGGGCTGGAGGGTGACGGTGGCGCTGAGTCCCTCGAAGCTGCGGGCCCCGGCGTAGACGGTGACGAAGATCAGGATGCGCTTGATGCGCGCCTGGTGGTCGAGGTTGATGGTCAGGTTCTCGCCGGCCGCGACCGCGCCGGTGCGGTCGTCGCCGTCGAGCTGGATGTACGGCGGTGCGTGCAGGGTGCCGAAGTTGTTGCCGAGCGGGTGGACCACTCCGGCGGCGCCGTCGGTGAGTTCGTACAGCGCGCACAGATCGAGGTCCAGTTCGCCCGACGAGGGCAGCAGCGCGCCGCGGGCGCCCATGGCCTGCATCGCCTTGCGGCCGAGTTTCTTGGTCAGCCGTTTGCCCGCGCCGCCGCTGCTCCAGTTGAGGTTCACCCGCATCGCCCCGGAGGTGCCGCCCTGCTTCGTCAACGAAACGACTGGGGCCTCCTTCGTGAGGGTGACTTTTGTCAGACGAATCGGAGGGGGCGCGGAGACCGGCGCGGGGTGCCCCGGCGGGGGCGGAATTGACGCCGCTGGTTGACCCGTCGGCAACGGGGGCGCAGCAGGTGCCACGGGGGGCGCAGGCGCCGCCATCGGGGGCGCGGGAGCCGGGGCGGGGGCCGGGGCGGGCGCGGGGGCCTGCGGCGCCGCGGGCTCCTCGACGCTGATGCCGAAGTCGGTGGCGAGGCCCGCGAGTCCGGTGTCGTAGCCCTGCCCCACCGCACGGAACTTCCAGCCGCCCTGCCGCCGGTAGAGCTCCCCGAGCACGAAGGCGCTCTCCGTGGTGGCGTCCCGGCTGTCGAAGCGGGCGATCTCGGCGCCGCTCGCCGCGTCCAGCACCCGGATGTGCAGCCCGGGGACGCCGCCGAAGGCGCCGCCGTCGGCGGAGGCGGCCAGCACCACCTTGTCGACGGCGGGTTCGACGGCGGCCAGGGCGACGGTGAGGGTGTCGGTCATCGCACCGCCGGCCGGGCGCTTGCCTTCGTGGCGCACGGCGCCGGAGGCGTGCGCGGCCTGGTTGTAGAAGACGAAGTCGCCGTCGTCGCGGACCTTTCCGGACACCAGCAGCAGCGCGGAGGCGTCCACGTCCGGCGTCCCGGGGGCGGTCCGCCAGCCCAGTTCCACCCGGACCGCCTGGGCCGGGACCGGGACGTTGCCGCCCTTGAGCATCGACATCGCTGCGCCTTCCTCTCGTCCGCCGTGCCCCGTCAGTGGTGGCACTCCCAACCTACTTGGCCCGAACCGCGCCGAACGTCCCCTGTTCACCCGCGAGAAGCCAGGTCTTTACACGATCCCTACGGGCGATCGCGACCGATTTTCCCAAGTTCGCTCGCATTGGCGATCCATGACCTCTCCGAACACGTAAAACAACCCTCTTTTCAGGCTCCCCAATCAGCACATGGTGGGCTTAACTTATGACGCATGACCTCCCCCCGCTCTACCTACGGCGGCGGCTACTACGCTTCGCCTTCCTTCCCGGACACCCCGATCTACGACAGCCTCGTCGCAGAGCGGGGCACGCCCCAGATCGCCCCGATCCGGGTGAACCCCTCCCCTTACGACACGGGTTCGTCCTATTTGCCGGCGCTGCCCTCGGCGCTTCCGGCACTGCCGGCCGCTCCCTCGCACCCCTCGCCGGCGCAGGGGTACCCGGGTGCCGCCGCGCAGCCGGTCGCTCCGCTGCAGCACGCCCCGGCGCCGTACATCCCCCAGCAGGCGGGGGTCCGTGGCGGCTACCAGGCCCCGCAGCAGCCCCAGCCCCAGCGCCCGGCGCCCGGCATGGGCACGGGGTATGAGGCGATGCGGCCCGCCGCTCCGGTCGCGCCCCGGCCGGCCGCCCCGTACGACGATCCGTACGGCCGGCAGTACCCGCGCGGGTACTGACCTGGGCGATCGGTCAACTGTCCGAGGCGGCTGGCAGGATGGCACCCATGCCCAAGCCCGCGCTCCAGTCGATCCATCTCTACCCGGTCAAGTCCCTTGCGGGATCCGACCCCGGCGAGGCGGTCGTGGAGCCGTGGGGGCTCGCCGGGGACCGGCGGTGGCTGCTGGTGGACGCCGAGCGCAGGATGATCACCCAACGGCAGCAGCCGACGTTGGCGTTGGCGCGTGCCGAGGGGTTGCCGGGTGGTGCCCTCAGGCTCACCGCCCCCGGCATGGCGGCGCTGACGGTCGAGCCGCCCGGGTGCGGGGAGACCATCGCGGTGGAGGTCTGGAAGGACGAGGTGGAGGCGGTACCCGCGGGCGAGGCGGCGGCCGAGTGGTTCCGCGGGTATCTGGGCGTCGAGTGCCGGCTGGTGCATCTCGACGCCCCCGAGAAGCGCCGGCCGATCCACCCCGAGTACTGCGAGCCCGGTGAGACGGTCAGTTTCGCCGACGGCTTCCCGCTGTTGCTGACGACCGCCTCGTCGCTGGACGCCCTCAACTCGCTCATCGCGCAGGGCGACCACGCCGACGAGGGCCCCCTGCCCATGAACCGTTTCCGGCCCAATGTGGTGGTGGACGGCACGGCCCCCTGGGCCGAGGACGACTGGCGGCGGATCCGTATCGGCGAGGTGGTCTTCCAGGTGGTCAAGCCCTGCGCACGCTGTGTGGTGACGACCACCGACCAGCGCACCGCCGAGCGCGGCAAGGAACCGCTGCGGACCCTCGCCCGCCGTCGCCGCTTCGGAGACCGGCTGGTCTTCGGCCAGAATCTGATTCCCCGCGCGGCCGGCACGATCCGTCTCGGCGACCCGTTCGAGATACTCGACTGACGGGCCGGCGCGGCCCTGCGCCGTGGCCGCGCCGCGGGCGCTCGCGTCGGCTGCCGGACCACCACGGCCCGGTGACGGTCGGCCGCGCGGTGGGCGCCCGGCGCCGCCGGAAGAACCAGGGCAACGGGAGACCAGGACCGCGTGACGATGCCTGCGAGGGACGCCGAGAGCGACCATCTGATCCCTGTCCAGCATCTGCGGCCCGGAGACCACGCCTTTGTGAGTTACGGCAACGACGAGGTGCGCTGGGAGGTCGTCACGGCATTCGTCCGGCTCGGGCTGGCGCGCGGCGAGAAGGTACTGGTCCTGCCCTGCCCCGGGGTGCCCGAGGAGGAGGTGCTGGCCAGGATCGACTTCCCCAGCCGCAGCACCGTCCGGGCGCGCGCCCGCGGCCAGTTGGTGGTGGACAGCATGCGGCAGATGATCGCGCCGGACACCGCGTTCACCGCGGCGCGGCAGATGGGCCGGCTGTACGCGGAGACCGACCGGGCGACGGCCGAGGGCTATACGGGCCTTCGGGCGTTCATCGACATGGGCTGGGTGGCCGCCCTCGGCGCGGACGTCGAGACGATGATGTGCCGCGAGTCGGGCGCGCAGGCGCTCTTCACCCGCCGCCCGTACACGGAGATCTGCGCCTACGACCGGCGCCGGTTCGACCGCGAGGTCGTCGCCGCCATGGAACGGGCGCACCCGCGCGCGCTGCTGGAACGTCTGGGCGCGCTGCGGTCGGTGCGCGACCCGGACGGCGCGCTGCGCTTCATCGGGGAGGCGGACGCCGCGAATCAGGAGGCGTTCGGCAGGGCGCTGCAGATCGCGCTGGCGCACACGGCGCCGGCCCGGCGGCTGACGGTGGATCTGACCCGGCTGCACTTCCTGTCGGTGGGCTGCGCCGTGGGCCTGCTGATGCTGGCCCGCGGCGCCGTGGGCCATGAACTGATCGAGGTGCGCTGCCACCGCGGGCAGCGCCGGATGCTGCGGCGGCTGGGCAGCGGGACGGTGCCGCTGCTGGTGCTGACGGAGGTGGTGCATCCGTGGTGAACCCCGATCCGGCGGGTCCGGTCGAGGACCCGGCCGACGAGTCCGGCCACCGGTTGCTCCAACGGCGCTTCAGCGCCCGGCTGCTGCCCCAGTTGCGGCTGCTGGTCGAGGAGTGCGCCGCCCGGGAGGGCCTGTGCGAGCCGCGGCGGGGCGAGTTCGTGCTGGCCGTGGCCGAGATCGCGGGGAACGCGGTGGAGCACGCGGGCGGTTCGGGGCGGCTGGTGCTGCGTCGGGTGGGCGACGAGCTGGAGTGCCGGATCAGCGACGCGGGTCCCGGGTTCAGCGAGGCGGTGATCCCCGAGCTGCTGCCGGGCCTGGACGGTGCGACGAAGGGGCGCGGACTGTGGCTGGCGCGCTTGGTGGCGGACCGGTTCGAGGTCGCCGGGGCGGCGCCGGGGACGGACGGGACGGGCGCGGTGGTGACGCTGGCGGTACGGCTGAGCTGAGCGCCCGGGCCCCGCGCTCCCGCTCCGTGGGGACGGAAAGCCGGTTCCGGTACGGCGTGATGTGGCTCTCTCTTGACAGAACTCTCGCGTGGAACACCCCTGATGCGGTATTTACCAACACGGAGAGGGGGCGACGATGCGCGCGATGCGAGGGGTATGGCGCTGGCGGCGCAATCCGCTGCGGCGTCGGACCGATCGGATCGAGGCCTGGCTGGCGCTCGCCGCCGCCCTCCTGATCGCTTTCGGGGCGCCCGCCGCCGGCTGGTTCACCGGCCGGGCGGCGCACGGCGCGCTGCTGGAGGCCGTACGACTGCAGTATCAGCAGCGCCATCTGGTGTGGGTCACGGTCGACCGGCTGGTCTCCCGGGCTCCGCTCGACCCCGATCCGGAGACCTCCTCGCAGCGCGATGCCCACCTCCGGGTGATCGCCCGCTGGACGGCCGTGGACGGCAGCGCCCACACCGGGCAGCTCGCCGCACCGCGTCCGGTGGAGTCCGGCGAGCGGTTCCGCATCTGGACCGACGACCGGGGCCGGGTGATGCCCCGGCCGATGGACGTCGACACGGCCGGTACGCACGCGGTGCTGGCCGGTCTGGGCACCACGGCCGCCGTCGGCGGGCTGATCGAGGCGGGCCGGCGCCTGGTCGTCGGGCAGCTGATGGCACGTCGCTTCCGCCGCTGGGATGCGGAGTGGGAGCGCGCGGGCCAGGACTGGGGCCGGGCCGACGCCGGGAGTTGAGCCGCCCGGTCCTTCGCTGCTGACCAGGTGCTGACCGTGTCAACTGCCGCCCCCCGGGCGCGCTACGGTGGGGGCGCCAGCCTCTGGGCTGGGGCCTGGAGTACCCGAATGCGGACATCCGCGTACGGATGGTTGCCGGGCCGACATCAGCCGCACGAGGTGGGGGCACGACAGCGCCATGGCACAGGGCTCGGTCCAGGTGACGCACTCCGGAACGTCGCGGTGGCGGCGCCGCACAGGGGAGTACAGCTCGCTCGCCGCCGCCCTGGAGGCCGCCGGGGACGGTGATGTGCTGACCGTCCCGGCCGGCACGTACCGGGAGAACCTGGTGCTGCTGCGCGCGGTGACGCTGCGGGGCCCGGACGGGGCGCGCGGCTCGGTGCGGATCGCCCCGGCCGACGGGGTGGCGCTGACGATACGAGCCTCGGCGACCGTCCACGACCTGCACCTGGAGGCGACCGACTCGGCCTCGCCCGCACTGCTGGTGGAGGACGGCGCGCCGGAGCTGTCCGGCCTGCGGGTGGTGACCCGGTCCGCGTCCGGCATCGAGGTCCGCGGCGGGGCCCGCCCGACGGTCCGCCGCTGCACGGTCGACAACGCGGGCGGGGTGGGCATCAGCGTCCTGGAAGGTGCCGGCGGCCTCTTCGAGGAGTGCGAGGTGGTGGCCGCCGGGCAGGCCGGGGTGGCGGTGCGCGGCGGGGCCCATCCCCGGCTGGAGAACTGCCGGATCCACCACGCCTCGGGCGCCGGGCTGTCGGTCAACGGCGAGGGCAGCGCGGTCGAGGCGGTGGGCTGCGAGCTGTACGAGATCAAGGGCGCGGGGATCCAGGTGGCCGCGCGGGCCACCGGCCATCTCACGGACTGCACGGTGCACCGGACCTCCGCCGACGGCGTCACCCTGGACACCGACGCGGTCCTCACGCTGGCGGACTGCGACATCCACGACATCCCCGAGAACGCGGTCGATCTGCGGTCCCGTTCGGTGCTGACGCTCACCCGCAGCACGGTGCGGCACTTCGGGCGCAACGGCCTGTCCGTATGGGACCCGGGCACCCGGGTGGACGCCAACCAGTGCGAGATCCACGACAGCACCGGCGACTACCCGGCGGTGTGGGTCAGCGACGGCGCCACCGCCGTGCTGGACTCCACGCGGGTGCACGACGTACCGGACGCGCTGTTCGTGCTGGACCGGGGCTCGCGCGCCGACGTCGTCGACTGCGATATCGCGCAGGTCCGCAACACCGCGGTGTCGGTGAGCGACGGGGCGACCGTCCAGCTGGACGACTGCCGGATCCGGGAGGCGGCGACCGGTGCGTGGTTCCGCGACCACGGCAGCGGCGGAACGCTCGCCAACTGCACCATCGACGGTGCGCAGACCGGCGTGATCGTCACCAAGGGCGCGGACCCCACGATCGAGGGCTGCACGGTCAGCGGACCGGCCGAGGCCGGTTTCTATGTCTCGGCCGAGGGCCGCGGCACCTTCCACGGCTGCCGGGTCACCGGGAGTTCGGGCTTCGGCTTCCATGTGATCGACGGCTGCCGTACGACGCTGACACGGTGCCGTACGGAGCGCTGTGCGCGCGGCGGCTACGAGTTCGCCGAGGGCGGCGGCGGGCAGGGGGACGGGCCCACGGTCCAGGACTGCACGAGCGACGAGAGCCGTGCGGTGCCGTCGGCCGCCGCGGCGGTGCCGCCCGCCGTGCAGCCGGCGACCCAGACGGCCGGGCTGCTGGGCAGCGTCCCGGCGCAGAGCCCGCCGCCGGCCGCCACGGCGGCGGCCGAGCCGGTCGCCAGCAGCCGGCCGTCCGGCGAGGTGCTGGGCGAGCTCGACACCCTCGTGGGACTGGAGAGCGTCAAGCGGGAGGTCCGCAGCCTGATCAACATGATCGAGGTGGGGCGCCGGCGGCAGGAGGCGGGCCTGAAGGCCGCGTCGGTGCGCCGCCATCTGGTGTTCACCGGCTCCCCCGGCACCGGCAAGACCACGGTGGCCCGGCTCTACGGCGAGATCCTGGCGTCGCTGGGGGTGCTGGAGCGCGGGCACCTGGTCGAGGTGTCGCGGGTGGACCTGGTGGGCGAACACATCGGCTCGACGGCCATCCGTACGCAGGAGGCGTTCGACCGGGCGCGCGGCGGGGTGCTGTTCATCGACGAGGCGTACGCCCTCTCGCCCGAGGACTCCGGCCGGGACTTCGGCAAGGAGGCCATCGACACCCTCGTGAAGCTGATGGAGGACCACCGGGACGCGGTGGTGGTGATCGTGGCGGGGTACACCGCCGAGATGGAGCGCTTCCTGGCGGTCAACCCCGGTGTGGCGTCGCGTTTCTCACGGACCATCACCTTCGGCGACTACGCCCCCGAGGAGCTGCTGCGGATCGTCGAGCAGCAGGGCGAGGAGCATGAGTACCGCCTCGCCGAGGGGGCCGGCGAGGCACTGCTGAAGTACTTCACCGTGCTCCCCAAGGGCCCTTCCTTCGGCAACGGCCGTACCGCGCGCCAGACGTTCGAGGCGATGGTCGAGCGGCACGCGGGCCGGGTGGCGCAACTGGCCGACCCGAGCACCGACGACCTGACCCTGCTCTACGCGGACGACCTGCCCGAACTCGCCTGAGGCGGGCGGTCGTCCGCCTCCTCGCCGGCGGGCCGCTGGCCCGGCAGCTCCGGGTCGAGCCGGGCGATCAGCTCGGCGCGGACCGTGTCGAAGACCGGGTCGGTCTGGTAGTCGCCGTGGCCCAGTATCTGGGCGGGCAGCGGGTTGCGCAGGGTGCGGCCGAAGGCGAGCGGGTCGCGCAGCGGCCCCTGGTCGACCCGGCGGCCGTCCTCGCAGGTGAGCCGGATCGGGCCGCCGATGGGGTCGGTGAACCGCCACAAGTTGCGCCAGTCGTCCATCTCGCGGTGCAGTCCGGTGAGCGCGGGCGGCCCGAAGAAGGCGGGGAACCAGCGCCCGTAGAGGCGCTCCAGGGGGCTTCCGTACGTCAGCAGGGCGACCCGGCTGCGGGTGACCAGGTCCAGCTGCCAGACGGCGGCGGCCGCCAGCACACTGCCCTGCGAGTGCCCTGATATCACCAGGCGGCCGTTGAACCGCTCGGTCCAGGTGGCCATCCGCCAGGTGAGGTCGGGGACGGCGCGCTCGGCGTAGCAGGGCGGCGCGAAGGGGTGGGCGGCGCGCGGCCAGAACGTGCCGACGTCCCAGAGGATGCCGATGGTGCGGCGGGCGGAGTGGTCGCGGTAGGCGCGCCGGCCCATGGCGATCAGCAGTATCACGCCGGCGCTCATCAGCCAGGAGCCGAGGGACTCCGCGGTCTGGGCGGCGGCGTGCACGACGGGCGGCGCGTCGGCGGTGGCGGGGCCGGGCGCCCGGTCGGTGAGCCAGGCGCCGGCCACCGCACCGGCTCCCAGGACGAGGGTGACCGCGGCGGTGGCGGCGACCAGGACGGGCGCCGCGTCGGTGAGTCCGGCGCGGGCGATGGTGCCGGCGATCCGCTTCGTACGGCGCTCGTCGGGGCGCTCGCGCGGGTCGTAGAGCCCGGGAACGTCCTTGACGACCCGCCCGCGGACGACGACCACGCGGACGGCCGCCAGGACGGCGACGACCGCGAACACCACCAGCAGCGCGGGGATGGCCGACGCCTGCCAGGACAGCAGGACCGGCGGACCGGGGATGGGGGCGTGCACCTGACCGGGCGTGGCGCCGCCGTCCATCCAGTCCGCGAAGCGCTGGGCCACGCCCCCGGACAGCACACCGGCGACCGCGCAGGCCAGCAGGGCGACGGCGGGCCCGCCCATGCCGCGCAGGGCGGTGCGGGCGTCGTCGCGGGCGGCGCGCTGCAGCACCCAGGCGGTCACCGCCAGTGCCAGGACCAGCAGGCCCTGGAAGACCGCGATGCCGCCGAACGCGGCGGCGCCGGGCAGCGGGCCGTGGCTGCGGGCTCCGGGGCGCGCCCAGCCGGTGTGCACGGCGATCAGCGCCAGCACGGCGAGCGCGGCGTACGGCAGGGCCCGTACGACCAGGCGGTCGGATTCGTCGTCCGGCGCTGCCTCGCTGCGGGCGGTCCGCCACACGACGATGAGGGTGACCGCGGCGAGCAGGATGACCACGGCGGTCAGCGCCCGGCCGGTGACCGCGAGGGCCGTCCCGCCGCCGGCCCGTGCGTCCGCCTTGGCGCCGGCGCCGAGCAGCACCGCGGCGATGGTCAGCACGCCGGCCGTGGTGTGCGCGGCGCGCAGCCGGGCGACCAGCCGGCGGCCGTACCAGAAGCCCTCCAGGCTGAGCGCGGTGCGTTCGGTGTGCGGGGTGTAGCGGGAGCTGCCGGGCCGCCGGGGCGGCGGCGAGGCGGACTCGTAGGCGCTCCAGGTGCGGTGCGAGAGCCACCACAGGAAGCCGATGACGAGCAGCGGCACCGCGGAGGCGAGCGCGAGCCGGCGGCCGGGGGCGCTCCACCAGCCGTGGTTGTCGGGGCTGAGGAAGCCCAGCCAGGACTTGCCGGTGACGCAGACGGTGGTGCCGGCGCACTGCCAGGCCGTGAGGTCGAGGGCGACCTCGCAGGCCGCGGCGGCGAGCAGGACGGTGAGGGTGAGCGCGAGGAGGCGCACCAGGAGGTCGTAGATCCGCTGTGCCCGGTGGTCGGGTGGGGCGGCCGGGCGCATCCAGTGCGCGAGGTTGGCGACCATGAAGGGCACCAGGATCAGCCACAGGGCGCGGGCGCCGTTGCCGGAGGTGAGATTGGACCAGCAGTACGCCTCGCGGACCGGCTCGTCGTGGTAGTCCTCGGGTCGCCGCTCGGCGTCGGCGTCCTCCGTACGGCGGTAGCAGGCGGCGGTGTCGTCCCCCGTGATCAGCTGCACCCGTGGGTCGCCGAGCATCTCCTGCGCGGTGGTGCCGCCGACGCCGTGCACCAGCAGCTCCAGTGAGAGCTGCGGTGCGTCGGCCGGTGGGCCATCTCCGGTCGCGGCCGGATCCGTTGGGCGGGCATGCGGTGTCGGTTCCGCGGTCTCCACTGGCTGTCCCCCGTTGTCCATGTGGCACCGTGCGGTGCGGTGCCCCAAGGATTGTCCCCCGCCGGCAGGAGCGCAGCCACCGGTTCTGGACACCGGAGCGCCGCGCGGTGGAGTTCGCGGCGGGCGCGGGGGCGCTGTCGGTGGCTCGTGCGAGGATGAGGGAACCAGTGATCGCAGGCGGGAGCCTACGCGCAGACCCGACGTGGCGAGCCGGGCGGAAGGGACGGGCCGGGGTGAGCGACAGCCAGAACCTCCTTGCGGAGCAGCGGCGTGCCCTGATTCTCGACGAGGTCAGGCGGCGCGGCGGGGTGCGGGTCAACGAGCTGACCCGCAAGCTGAGCGTCTCGGACATGACGGTCCGCCGCGATCTGGACGTGCTCGCGCGTCAGGGCATGGTGGAGAAGGTGCACGGCGGTGCGGTGCCGGTCAGCGAGCCGAGTGCCCATGAGCCCGGTTTCGAGGCGAAGTCGGGGCTGGAGCTGAGCGCCAAGGAGGACATCGCCAAGGCCGCGGCCGAGATGGCGGCGCCGGGCAGCTCGATCGCGCTGGCGGGCGGCACGACCGCGTTCGCGCTGGCGCAGCAGTTGCTGGACGTACCGGATCTGACGGTGGTGACGAATTCGGTGCGGGTGGCCGATGTGTTCTACACCGCGCAGCGGGCGGCGGCCAGCGGCGGCACGGGGCCGCGCGCGGGGGCGGCGACGGTGGTGCTGACGGGCGGGGTGCGGACGCCGTCGGACACGCTGGTGGGGCCGGTGGCGGACGCCGCGATCCGCACGCTGCACTTCGATGTGCTGTTCCTCGGGGTGCACGGCATATCGGTGGAGGCGGGGCTGTCGACACCGAATCTGGCGGAGGCGGAGACCAACCGGCATTTCGTCCGCTCCGCGCGGCGGGTGGTGGTGGTCGCCGACCACACCAAGTGGGGCACGGTCGGGCTGAGTTCGTTCGCGACGCTGGACGACGTCGATGTGCTGGTGACGGACTCCGGGCTGTCCGCCGGGGCGCGCGCGGAGTTCGCGGAGCTGCCGCCGGAGCTGGTGGTGGCGGGCGAGCAGCCGGCGGACACGGAGGACTGACGGGAAGGCGGCGACCTGACGGTGTACGCGGAGGTCTGACGGTGCACGCGGCGACCTGACGGCGGCCGGCGCGGGGCGACTCCCCCGGCCCGGCCCGCCGGCGGACTCTTCGGCGCCCGGCCGCAGACTTCTGACGGGTCGCCAGCTATGGTGTGCGGCGCCGGGGACACGCCGCCCCCGGCCGCCGACCGTCCCTTGGGGGTGCTCGTCCCATGGCACGCCGACTCCGCCCCGTCGAGCTCGACTTCGTCGAGTCCGCCCCGCTGCGGCTGGTCTTCGCCGCGGAGGTCGCCGCGCCGCCGAAGGCGGTGTACGCGGCGCTGGCGGACGACGTGGCGGGCTGGTCGCGCTGGTTCACGGGCGTGGTGCGGGCGGTGCCGACGCAGGGCGGCCGGGGTCGGGAGGTGCGGCTGACCGGCGGCACCCGCTTCGTCGAGACGGTCCTGGCGGCCGAGCCGGACGAGCACTACGCCTACCGGGTCGACACCACCAACGCCCCTGGCCTGCGGGCCCTGTTGGAGGACTGGCGGCTGACGCCCGCGGGCTCCGGCACCCGGCTGCGGTGGACCTTCGCGGCGGACGGCCCGGCGCCGTTCCGCTGGGCGGTGACACTGGCCAGGCCCGGCCTGGGCCGCGCTCTTCGGGAGTCGGCCCGGGCGCTGGACCGCCGCCTCACCGGAACCTGAGCCGAACCCTGCCGCCCGGCACCGGGGCGACGGGCCTCAGGAGGGCCAGGACCCCGTGGCCAGAAAATCCTCGATGGTGCGCGCGTACGGCGTGATGTCCAGCCCCTGGGAGGCCAGCCAGTCGTCGGAGTAGTACTTGTCGAGGTAGCGGTCGCCGGGGTCGCACAGCAGCGTGACGACCGATCCCGTACGGCCCTCGGCGACCATCTCCGCGACGATCTTCAACGCGCTCCACAGGCCCGTACCTGTCGAGCCGCCCGCCTTGCGGCCGATCGCCGCCTCCAGGGCGCGTACCGCGGCGACGCTGGCGGCGTCGGGAACCTTCATCATCCGGTCTATGGCGCCGGGGACGAAGCTCGGTTCCATGCGGGGCCTCCCGATGCCCTCGATGCGGGAGGCGGTGGCGCAGTCGGTCTCCGCGTCGCCGGTGAGCCAGCCGTCGAAGAAGCAGGAGTTCTCCGGGTCGGGGACGCAGACGCGGGTGTCGTACTGCATGTAGTGGACGTAGCGGGCGATGGTCGCGGAGGTGCCGCCGGTGCCCGCGGTGGCCACGATCCAGGCCGGTTCGGGGTAGCGCTCCAGGCGCAGCTGCTGGTAGATCGACTCGGCGATGTTGTTGTTGCCGCGCCAGTCCGTGGCCCGTTCGGCGTAGGTGAACTGGTCCATGTAGTGGCCACCGGACTCGGCGGCGAGCCGCGCGGAGACCTCGTAGACGGTCCGCGGGTCCTGGACCAGATGGCAGCTGCCGCCGTGGAACTCGATCAGCCGGGTCTTCTCCCGGCTGGTGGTGGCCGGCATCACGGCGATGAACGGCACCCCGATCAGCGAGGCGAAGTAGGCCTCGGACACCGCCGTGGAGCCGCTGGAGGACTCGATGACGGGCTTTCCCGGGCGGATCCAGCCGTTGCACAGCCCGTAGAGGAACAGCGAGCGGGCCAGCCGGTGCTTGAGGCTGCCGGTGGGGTGCGTCGACTCGTCCTTGAGGTAGAGGTCGATGCCCCACTTCTCGGGCAGCGGGAAGCGCAGGAGGTGGGTGTCGGCGGTGCGGTTGGCGTCCGCCTGCACCTTGCGGACGGCCTCTTTGAGCCAGCTTCGGTAGTCCGGATCCGAGCGGTCGACATCGACGGTCGGCATCGGGGCCCCGGCCGCGGACTCATGGTCGGGCCGGCTCTGCGGCTGCTGTGCGGTGCTCACCGGCGCGCTCCTCAAGAGGGGTTCCAAGCCCGCGCACTACGCCGGGCCGATTCCGACTATAGCCACCCTCCGCACGCTTCTCACCTGCATAAACATCACTTTGGGATACCCCAAGGACGCCCTGGGAAAGGGCCGTTGCACCCGTCGGGCACCAGGGGCACTGGTGCACCGGGCGCCGTCGCGGCAAACTTCCCACAAGGGGCGGTGGAGGGCACCTGCCCGTCTCACCGAGGAGGTGCCGGCGATGGCGGAGCCGGAGTTCAACGCGACCGGCGTACGGATCGAGCGGTGGCTGCGGTCGCTGACCCGGGCCGGCCAGGTCGTCATCAGAGACGGCCGGCTGGCGCTGCTGACCAGCTACGGCACGGAGATAGACAGCGCCCCGCTGCAGTCCGTACAGGCCCACCGGCCGCTGTTCGCGGCGCGGGACCGGGCGCTCGCCACCCTCAACGGGCACCGCTATTCGCTCACGCTCGGCGCACCGGAGCTCTTCTTCAAGGCCCTGGAGGCGGCGCGTCCGCCACGCCCCTGAGCGCCCGACCGGGCCGAGGCGGTGCGGTTGCGGGAGCGCACCGCCTGGCCGACCCTGGAACTCGTATCACTGAGGGTTCACCAACGGTGACGTTGTGGTGCAGCGGGCATCGTTGGATCCGGTCTTCGCCCCTGCCAGGCACGAGGGGCGCCCGACCTCATCAGGGAGTCGCGGTCGTGATCAGGCAGCCCAGCAGGCACTGCACGGTGGAGCTCCAGGCCGTTCCGGCTCGCATCGGCCAGGTGCGCACAATCGTCTCCGCACGGCTGCGGCACTGGCGTCTCGACGCCTTGGTCGACCCCGCCGCGCTCGGCGTGACCGAACTCCTGGCCAATGTCCACCGGCACGCCCGCCCCAGCAAGCAGTGCACCGTCGAACTGCGCCTGCTCCTTGACCGGTTGACGGTCTCGGTGCACGACGAGGACCCCCGGCTGCCCCATATCCGCACCGCCGGCAGCTGGGAGACCTGCGGGCGCGGCCTGGCGCTGATCGCGGCGCTCAGCGAGAGCTGGGGAATGCGCCCGGACGGCAGCGGCAAGGTCGTGTGGTTCACCCTCGCGGCCCTGCCCGCCACCCCGGAGGAGATGCGCGCGGACCACACGCACTGGGAGCCGCTGTCCCTGGGGGACGACGTGCGGACGGCCGACACCCGTTCCCGGACACGGGGAGCGCGGGTCGGCTGACGGCCGGCCGACGCGCTCCCCGGCCGCGGGGGGTGCCCGGTGCAAGCGGGGACGGTCAGGCCGTACTCCCCTTGGGGCCGGCGCCGAAGTGCTCCTCCAGGACGGACAGTCGGCGCCAGTACTCCTCCTCGTCGATCTCACCCGCGGCGAAGCGCCGGCCGAGCACGGCGATGGGGGTGGGCGCGTCGGCACGGGCGGCGGCCCGCGGACCGTGGAACGTCCGCCCGGGGCCGCCGGGGCGCAGACCGGTGCGGCGCAGCAGGGTCACCACGCCGAAGACGGCCAGCGCCCACAGGACGGGGACGAACAGGATCCAGGGGCCCGGGCCACCGCCGGTCCAGGGTTCGGCAAGCGCGAACATCGCCATCAGCTCCTTGGTGGGACGTGGTCTTCGCTGTCCCTTCCGAGCCTGGCCGCCCGGGCGCCGCCGGTCGTCGTACGGCCGGCGGCTCTGCTGGTACGACGCGGGAAGTACGTCGGGAGGAGGCGAGGGCACGGGGGACGCCTGGTGCGGCGGGCGGCCGTCGCGAGCCCTCACCGGACCCGCGTTGATCTTTGTAACTACTAGTATGTACAGTGCCGGTATGAGCACTCAGGAACGTCCCGGCCCTCAGGAGCGGCTCAGCACTCAGGAGCGGCTGGTGCGCAGCACCCAGGAACTCCTCTGGGAGCGGGGGTACGTCGGCACCAGCCCCAAAGCGATCCTGGAGCGCGCGGGCGTGGGCCAGGGCAGCATGTACCACCACTTCTCCGGCAAGTCCGACCTCGCGCTGGCGGCGATCCGGCGCACCGCGGCGGGCATGAAGGAGACGGCCCAGGAGTGCCTGTCCGCCCCTGGTACGGCGTACGAGCGGGTCGGGGCCTATCTGCTGCGCGAGCGGCAGGTGCTGCGCGGCTGCCCGATCGGCCGGATGACGCAGGACCGTGATGTGGTGCAGAGCCCCGAGCTGCGGGCGCCGCTGGACGAGATGTTCGACTGGCTCCGGGGCCGGCTCGCCGAGGTCCTCGCCGACGGGCAGCGGCGCGGCGAGGTGGCCGCGGGGCTGGATCCGGCGGCCACCGCCGCCACCGTCGCGGCCGTGGTCCAGGGCGGCTATGTGCTGGCCCGCGCCGCGGACGACACGGCACCGTTCGACGCGGCCGTGGAGGGCGTGCTGGCGCTGCTCGCCGCACAGGTCGTCCACCCCTCTCCCCCGGCCCGGTAGCCCGTGGACCGGTATCCCGTCACGAACAACCAGCAACCGGCAACCCGTCACCCGTGAAGGAGTGCACCCGCCATGGAGATCACCCGACAGCGGCCCGCCAGCAGGCCGGGGCCCGCCGCGCAGTTCACCGGAACCGTCTGGCTCGATGAGATCGCCGCCCCGCCCGCGCCCTCCCGCCTGCGCGTGTTCAGCGTGCACTTCGCGCCCGGCGCCCACACCGCCTGGCACACCCACCCGCACGGCCAGGTCCTGCACGTCACCGAGGGCGCCGGTCTGGTGCAGCGCGCGGGCGGTCCCGTCGAGCCGATCCGCGCCGGGGACACCGTCTGGATCGCGCCGGGCGAACGGCACTGGCACGGCGCGGCGCCGGACACCTTCATGACGCACCTGGCGACCGTCGAGGCCGCCGACGACGGCACCACCACCGAGTGGGCGGAGCGGGTCGGCGAGCGGGAGTACCCGGGCGGGTGACGGCCCGCCGGGCACCCGCGACCGCGGCCCCCGGCACACCACCGACGGCGACCGGACCACCGGCCTCGCCACCCCTACTCCCCATCCCGCACCCGCACCCGCACCCGCACCCGCACGGAGCCTCCTCATGCACGCCATGCAGTACGCGATCACCCTGCCCGCCGACTACGACATGCGGATCATCCGGAACCGGGTGAGGTCCAAGGGCCACCTCCTCGACGGCTTCGAGGGGCTCGGCCTCAAGGCGTACGGAATCCGCGAGCGCGGCGTCGGCGGCTCGCCCGTCAACCAGTACGCGCCGTTCTACCTCTGGGCCGATCCGCAGGCCATGAACCGCTTCCTCCTCGGCGACGGATTCCGCGGTGTGGTCCGCGACTTCGGGCGGCCGACGGTCCAGCACTGGCAGGGGCTGTTCCACCGTCCCGGCCCGGCCGCCGGGACGACCCCGCGCGCCTTCACCCGCCGCACGGAGACGCTCGACGAGCACGCCGACGTGGCCGCCGTCACCGACCGGGCGGTGGCCGCGCACGAGGAACTGGCCACGGCGGAGGCGGTGCACACCACCGCGCTGGCTCTCGATCCGCGCCGCTGGGAGCTGGTCCACTTCACCCTCTGGGCGGACGCCGCCCCCGGGGCCGCGGGCGATTGCTACGAGGTGCTGCATCTGTCCGCTCCGGGCACCGGCCGGCTGGGGGCGGGGCCGCAGTGGTGACCTCGCACCCCGCGGCGGCCGCCGCCGGCCCCGCACTCCCCTCCACTCGCCCCGCCCCCGCCGTCCGCACCGTCCTCGGCGATATCGTGCCCGCCGACCTCGGCGTCTGCGACGCACACGACCATCTCTTCCTGCGCAGCCCCCTGCTCCCCGGCCAGGAACTGGCCGACGCGGCGGCCGCGGCCGCCGAGCTGAGCGCCTTCCGCGCGGCCGGCGGGGCGGCGGTGATCCAGTGGACGCCGTACGGCATGGGCCGGGGCGCGGCCGAACTCCCGCGTCTGGCGAGGGAGTCGGGAGTGCGGATCGTCGCCGCCACCGGGCTGCACCAGGCGGCGCACTACACCCCCGAGCTGCTGGACCGGATCCGTCCGGATCTGGCCGGACTGTTCGTCGCCGAGCTGACCGAAGGGATCGGCGAGGGCGGCCCGCGGGCCGGGATGATCAAGGTCGCCGGCGGCTTCCACGGTCTGGACCGGCACACCCGGTACACCATGGCCGCGGCCGCCGAGGCCCAGCACGCGACCGGCGCGGCCATCGGTGTCCACCTGGAGCTGGGCACCGGCGCACCGGACGTACTGGAGCTGCTGTGCGGGGAGTTGGCGGTCCCGCCGGACCGGGTGGTCCTCGGCCACCTCAACCGCTCACCGGACCCCGTGGTCCACCGGGCCGCCGCCCAGGCCGGGGCGTATCTGGCCTTCGACGGCCCCTCGCGCGCGCATCACGCGACCGACTGGCGGCTGCCGGAGGCGCTGGCCGCACTCGCCGACGCGGGCTTCGGGGACCGGATCCTGCTCGGCGGCGACACCACGACCGCCGGCGCCCGGTCGGTCGACGGCGGCCCGGGTATGCCGCATCTGCTGCGCCGCCACCGGAAGCGGCTCGAACTGGCCCTGGGCGAGGACCTGGTGACGCGATTCCTGACCACCAACCCGGCACGGGCCTTCGCCGCCAGGTGGGCAGGGACGGGCGGTGGCGGCTGACGGACCCCGCGCGACCGCGGCCGGCGGGCTACCGCCCCGACGCGCCCGACGGGCTACCGCTCGACCACGGCCAGCGGATCGTCCAGCACCGGCTGCCAGGCCAGCTCCGCCGCGCCCACCAGGCTGTTGTGGTCGAGGCTGCACGGCAGGATCGGGATCCCGCCGCTGCGCCCCCACAGGCTGCGGTCGGCGACCACCGCGCGCAGCCGCTCCGGGTCGGCCTCCAGCAGGGCGCGGTGCAGCCCGCCCAGGATGACGCGGTCGGGGTTGAGGATGTTGACGAGCCCGGCGATACCGAGCCCGAGGCGGTCGATGAGGAGGTCGGCCGCGGCCCGTACGCCCGGATCGGTGTACGCGTCCCTGAGCAGCTCGGCGGCCTGCTGGAGCAGCGAGACCTCCGGTCCCGGTTCGCGGCCGGCCGCGACGAGGAAGGCGAGCGGATCCGCCTCGACGTCCAGGCAGCCGCGGCTGCCGCAGTGGCAGGGCGCTCCCTCGGGGTTGACGGTCAGATGGCCGACCTCCAGCGCCAGGCCCGAACTCCCGCTGTGCAGCCGGCCGTCGAGCACCAGCGCGCCGCCGACGCCCCGGTGCCCGGAGGCCACACAGAGCAGATCGCGGGCGCCCCGGCCCGCGCCGTGGCGGTGTTCGGCGAGTGCCATGAGGTTGACGTCGTTGCCGGTGAAACCGATCGTCTCGGTCACGCCCGGGATGCCGGCCTCGGTGAGCGAGCGCAGGAAGAGTGCGCGTACGGGGGCGCCGGAAGGCCAGGCGAGGTGCAGCGGGTTGAGCGCCTCACCGTCCGGTTCCGCGACCGCCGAGGGCACCGCGAGGCCGGCTCCCAGGCAGCGCCGGCCGGTCTCGCGCAGCAGGTCCGCGCCGGCCGCGACGACGTCGGCGAGGACGTGGGCCGGATCGGCGGGGATGGTGCCGCAGCCGGCCGAGGTCGCCACGATGCGGCCCCCCAGGCCGACCAGCGCGACCCGGAACCCGTCGGCGTGGATCTGCGCGGCGAGTACGACGGGGCCGTTCTCGTTCACGAAGAGCCGGTGGGAGGGGCGCCCTTGGGAGCCGGCCGAGGCGGTGGGCCGGGAGTCGACGGTGATCAGGCCGAGGGCTTCGAGTTCGGCGGCCACCGCGCCCGCGGTCGCGCGGGTCACGCCGAGTTCGGAGGTCAGGACGGCGCGCGTGGGCGCGCGTCCGGTGTGTACGAGCTCCAGTGCGGGTCCGAGGGCGCCACGGCCCCGCTCCAACCTGGTTGTCCGAGTCTGGGTCACACCCCTATTCTGACTTTGTGCCGACGCTAAACAAAATACGGAGGGTCCTTACCCGGGACCAGAGCTCCCCAGCGACCGATCGACACCCCCGATCCCACCGCCCCCGCCGACACCTCCTCCCCTTCGTCCACCTCCCCGACCTCCCCGACCTGACCCGCCTGCGCATCGCCCTCACCGCGTTCTTCGCCATGGACGGCTTCCTCTTCGCCGGATGGGTCGTCCGCATCCCGGCCATCAAGGCGCAGACCGGAGCCGGCGCGGGCGCACTCGGGCTCGCGCTGCTCGGCGTGTCGGCCGGCGCGGTCGCCTTCATGCTGATCACCGGACGGCTGTGCCGGCGCTTCGGCAGCCACGCCGTGACGACCGCCTCCGCGGCCGCCCTCGCGCTGAGCATCGTGCTTCCGCCGCTCACCCACTCGGCGACCGCGCTGGGGCTGGTCCTGCTGGTCTTCGGCGCCGCGTACGGCTCCCTCAACGTCGCGATGAACAGCGCCGCCGTCGACCTCATCGCCGCCCTGCGGCGCCCGGTGATGCCGAGCTTCCACGCCGCCTTCAGCCTCGGCGGCATGCTGGGCGCCGGGCTCGGCGGGCTGCTCGCGGGCCACCTCTCCCCCCTCGTCCATCTGTCGCTGCTCGCCGCGATCGGCCTGCTGGCGACGGCCGTCGCGGGGCGTTCGCTGCACCGGCACCCCGCCCCCGTCGTGCCCGAGCGGATGCCGGCGGCAGCGGAGGGCCGCGCCGGGCCCACCCGCGCGGACCGGGGGCGCCGTCCGGGCCGCCTGGTCCTCGTCTTCGGTCTGATCGCCCTGTGCACCGCGTACGGCGAGGGGGCGATGGCCGACTGGGGCGCGCTGCACCTCTCGCAGGATCTGGCCGCCGGGCCGGGTGTGGCCGCCGCCGGATACGCGGTGTTCGCACTGGCCATGACCGTCGGACGGCTGTCCGGGACCGCGATGGTGCAGCGCTTCGGTGCGGCCCGGTCGCTGATCGCGGGCGGGACGACGGCGACCGCGGGCATGCTGCTCGGCGCGCTCGCCCCCACCGCCTGGTCGGCGTGCCTCGGCTTCGCCGTCGCGGGACTCGGGCTCGCCAACATCTTCCCGATCGCCATCGCCCGGGCCGGTGAGGCCGGCGGGGCGGACGGCGTCGCCGTGGCGTCCACGGTCGGCTACGGCGGGATGCTGCTCGGCCCGCCCGCCATCGGGTTCCTCGCCGAGGCGTTCACCCTGCCCGTCGCGCTGACGACGCTCGCCCTGCTCGCCGCGGTCGCGGCCGGGATCGCGTATGCGACCCGCGGTGCGCACCGCGCCGGTCGCCACTGAGGCCCGTGCGCCTGAGCGGGAAGGGCCCCGCCCCGCGGGGGTCGGCTGTCAGTGGCGGCTGGCACACTCGTGGGCATGGAGATCACTGAGTTCGTCGAAACGCTCCGGCTGGACGGGGGCCTGCTCGCCGACGCCGCCGAGGAGGCGGGTCCGGAGGCCTCGATCCCGGCGTGTCCCGACTGGCGGATGCGGGATCTGGTCCGCCACGTCGGGCGGGTCCACCGCTGGGCGACGGGAATCGTGACGCAGGGGGCGCAGCAGCCCAGCCGTCCCGCCGAGGCGCCGGACCTGTCCGACGACGAACTGGTGGGCTGGCTGCGCGAGGGCCACCACCACCTCGTCCTCGCCCTGCACAACGCCCCGCAGGACCTGGCGGCCTGGTCGATGTGGCCGGCCGCGTCGCCGCTCGCGTTCTGGGCGCGCCGCCAGGCGCACGAAACCTCGGTGCACCGCGTCGACGCCCAGCAGGCGATCGGCGCCGCCCTCACCCCCCTCCCCGCCGCCTTCGCCGCCGACGGCATCGACGAACTCCTGACGGGCATTCACTCCCTCGACCGCAGCCGGCTCCGTACGGACCTTCCGCGGACGCTGCGGGTGCGCGCGAGCGACGCCCCCGGCGCCGACTGGACCGTCCACCTCTCCGAGGCACCCCCGCGCGTGGTGCGCACCCCGGCCGACGCCGGCGCGGCCGGCCCGGAGCCCGCGAAGCCCGTCGACTGCACCGTCGAGGGCCCGGCCGAGGAGCTGTACCTGACCCTGTGGAACCGCCTCCTCTGGGACGCCCTGACGATCACCGGCGACAAGGCCCTGGTCGAGCTCTGGCGGGAGCACGGGGGGATCTGAGGCGGGGGCGCTCTTCACCATCCAGGTGGTGCGGCCGCCGCGGCGCCGGTTGGGGCGGCCGGATGCCCGCCCCGGCGTCGGGGACCTCGTACGGGGTCAGCCCAGCCAGCCCGGTCGGACCAACCCCGACTCGTAGGCCAGGACGACGAGTTGGGCGCGGTCGCGGGCGCCCAGTTTGATCATGGCGCGGCTGACGTGCGTCTTCGCGGTGAGCGGGCTGACGACCAGGCGGCGGGCGATCTCCTCGTTGGTCAGGCCGATGCCGACCAGGGCCATCACCTCGCGCTCCCGGTCGGTGAGTCCGGACAGGGCGCCCGCCGCGGCGGGCTCCTTGGAGCGGGCCGCGAACTCGGCGATCAGACGGCGGGTGA
This sequence comes from Streptomyces sp. NPDC043738, assembly GCF_056436545.1. NCBI lineage: Bacteria > Bacillati > Actinomycetota > Actinomycetes > Kitasatosporales > Streptomycetaceae > Streptomyces > Streptomyces sp. NPDC043738. The sequence continues at coordinate 55,678 of NZ_JBWKCJ010000004.1, forward strand.
CGCCGGGCGAGAGCAGCGCGTCGCCGGCGACGACCGCCCGCACGGCCCGTACGAGCTCCTCCGGCTCGGTGTCCTTGACCAGGAAGCCGGAGGCCCCGGAGCGGATCGCCTCGAAGACGTACTCGTCCAGCTCGAAGGTGGTCAGCATGACGACCTTCACATCGGGCAGTTGCGGGTCCTCGGTGATCCGGCGGGTGGCGACCAGGCCGTCCAGCACCGGCATCCGGATGTCCATCAGGGCGACGTCCGGGCGGTGCGCGCGCACCGCTTCCACCGCCTGCTGCCCGTCCCCGGCCTCGGCGACCACCTCGATGTCCGGCTGCGCGTCCAGCAGCACCTTGAAACCGGCCCGGACCAGCAGTTGGTCGTCGGCGAGCAGTACCCGGATCACGACTCCTCCTCGGTGGCGGCGGTCCGGTTCACCGTATCCGTGTCCGGTTCCCGGCCCTTGCCGGCCGGCTTCCCCTCCAGCGGGATGCGGGCGAGGACGCGGAAGCCGCCGTCCGGCCGCGGGCCCGCCTCGACGGTGCCGCCCAGCGCCGCGGCCCGCTCCCGCATCCCGACCAGGCCGTTGCCGCCGCCGGTCTCGTGCGGGCCGGCGGTGGCCGGGCCGTCGTCGTCGACCCGGATCTCCAGTGTTCCGGGAGCGTGGTGGAGCAGCACCCGCGCGGTGCGGGAGCCGGAGTGGCGCACGGTGTTGGTGAGGGCTTCCTGGACGATGCGGAAGGCTGCGAGGTCGGTGCCCGGCGTCAGGACGGCGGGGGTGCCCTCGGTGGTGAGGTGCACGGTCAGGCCGGCGCTCTGGGCCTGTGCGGTGAGTTCGGGCAGCCGGTCCAGGCCCGGGGCGGGGGCACGCGGAGCGTCGCCCGGGGTGCGCAGGGCGTCGAGGACCTGGCGGACCTCGCCGAGCGCCTCCTTGCTCGCGGCCTTGATGGTGGTCAGCGCCGTGCGCGCCTGCTCCGGGTCGCTGTCCAGCAGCGCCAGCCCCACGCCCGCCTGGACGTTGATGACGGAGATGCTGTGCGCGAGGACGTCGTGCAGCTCACGGGCGATCCGCAGCCGCTCCTCGTCGGCCCGGCGGCGTTCCGCCGCGGCCCGCTCGGCGCGCGCCCCGGCGATCCGCTCGCGGCGCACCCGCACGAGCTCGGAGAGCGCCACCACCGCCACCGCCCAGGCGGTCACGAACAGCTCCTGGCCCCAGGGGGCGGGCCCGTCGTGCGGGGGCGGCAGCACGCGGTAGAGCCAGTGCGCGACCAGGAGGTGGGTGGCCCACACCCCGCCCAGCGCGCACCAGGCGACCTTGCGGTGTCCGGCGACGATCGCCGCGAAGGCGCCGAGGGCGAGGGGGAGGAAGACCGGTCCGTAGGGATAGCCGGCCGCGAGGTAGACGGCGCTGGTCGCGGCGGTGCCGAGCGCGACGGTGCGCGGGTAGCGGTGCCGGAGGAGCAGCTGGGCCGCGCCGACGGCCAGGAGGGCGCGGCCGAAGGGGTCCAGCGCGACGCGGTCCGGCTGGCCGCGCCCGGCGAAGCCCGAGCCGACCATGACGACGACCGTCACCGCGAGCGTCGAGAGCCAGGGCAGCCGGGCGGCCCACCGGCCGCGCGGGGTGTCGGACGGGACCGACAGCCACCGCTCCCACACCGGGCCGAGGCAGCGCCGCGCCCACGGCGGCCGTGTGTTGTCCATGCCGTCACGCTAGACCGCGGCCGGACGCGGTGGCGTCCGCCGGGCGCGGTGATCCGGCGTACTCCCGCGGGAGTACGGGGGTACGGGAGCAGGGGACGGCAGCGCGCTCCGCCGGCCCCGGTCACCGCACCGCCCGGCCCCTCACCGCCGGTCCAGGGACTCCAGCGCCCGTCGCGCCACCGAGTGGGTGCGCACGATCTCGGCGAGCGTGGTCGTGCCACGGGTGATCTTCGCGAAGGCGTGCCAGGCCGGCCGGAAGCTCGTGACCGCGGCGTGCACCAGCCCGGGGCGGCGGGAGAAGACCGTGAGCAGCCGCCGGCCCACGCCCATCTCCACCCCGAGGCCCGCCTTGATCGCGAAGGCGTAGTTGAGGGCCTGGCGGCGGGCGTCGACCGCGTCATGCGCCTCGGAGACGCGCACCGCCCACTCCCCCGCGAGCCGGCCGGACCGCAGCGCGAAGGAGATGCCCTCCCGCGTCCACGGCTCCAGCAGCCCGGCCGCGTCGCCGCACACCAGCACCCGGCCGCGGGACAGCGGCGAGTCATCGGCGCGGCAGCGCGTCAGATGCCCGGACGAGATGCTCGGTTCGAAGCCGGCCAGGCCCAGCCGGCCGATGAAGTCGTCCAGATAGCGCTTGGTCGCCGCGCCCTCGCCGCGGGCGGAGATGACACCGACGGTGAGGGTGTCGCCCTTGGGGAAGACCCAGCCGTAGCTGCCGGGGATCGGGCCCCAGTCGATGAGCACCCGGCCCGCCCAGTCCTCGGCGACCGGCTCGGGCACCGGGATCTCCGCCTCCAGCCCCAGGTCGACCTGGTCGAGCTTGACCCCGACATGGGCCCCTATCCGGCCCGCGCTGCCGTCCGCGCCGACCACCGCCCGCGCCAGCACCACCTCGCCGTCGCCCAGCACCACCGCGACGGTGCGCCGGTCCGGCACCTCGGCTCCGTGCTGCTCGACCCGCGAGACCGTGACGCCGGTACGGACCGTGGCGCCCGCGTCCTTGGCCGACTCCACCAGCCGGGCGTCGAACTCGGGGCGGTTGATCAGGCCGAACAGCATGTTCTTGGAGCGGCGGGTACGGGTGAGCCGCCCGTTCAGCGAGAACGTCACCGCATGCACCCGGTCGCGCAGCGGCAGTTCGAAGCCGGGCGGGAGGGAGTCCCGCGAGGGGCCGATGATGCCGCCGCCACAGGTCTTGTAGCGGGGCAGTGCTGCCTTCTCCAGGAGCAGCACCCGGCGTCCCGTACAGGCCGCGGCATGCGCGGCCGAGGCGCCCGCCGGCCCCGCGCCCACCACCACGACGTCCCACACCTGCTGGTTGTCCTCCGCTGCCCGCTCGCTGCTCACCTGTGCTTCTGCTCCCGTTCGATGCCTGGCTGCGCGTACCGCCCGCATCCTACGGGCCGCTCTCGCGCGAAGGCCCTGTGGGAAGATCGGTGGCACCCATGCCCGTACATCCGGCCCGTCCGGCTCACGAGGCCCGGACGGCCCGTACCGACAACGCCGCGCCCACAAGGAGCGTTCCATGTCTGACAGCCCGCTCGCGCAGACCGTCGCCGCACTGCAGCCCCGCGCCAGGACCGAGCTCGCCGAGCTGGTGGCCTTCAAGTCGGTCGCCGACCCGGACCAGTTCCCCCCGAGCGAGTGCGAGGCGGCCGCCGACTGGGTCGCCGGCGCGCTGCGGGCGGACGGGTTCCAGGACGTGGCGCTGCTGGACACCCCGGACGGCACCCGTTCCGTGTACGGCTTCCTGCCCGGCCCGGCCGGCGCCCCGACGGTGCTGCTGTACGCGCACTACGACGTGCAGCCGCCGCTGGACGAGGCCGCCTGGCTCTCCCCGCCGTTCGAGCTGACCGAGCGCGACGGCCGCTGGTACGGGCGCGGCGCGGCGGACTGCAAGGGCGGCCTGGTCATGCACCTGACGGCGCTGCGCGCGCTGAAGGAGCACGGCGGCGTCCCGGTCAACGTCAAGGTGATCGTGGAGGGTTCGGAGGAGCAGGGCACCGGCGGCCTGGAGCGGTACGCCGAGGCGCACCCGGAGCTGCTGGCCGCCGACGCCATCGTCATCGGTGACGCCGGCAACTTCCGGGTCGGCCTGCCGACGGTGACCGCGACGCTGCGCGGGATGACGCTCGTACGCGTCCAGGTCGACACCCTGGAGGGCAATCTGCACTCCGGCCAGTTCGGCGGCGCGGCCCCCGACGCGCTGGCGGCGCTGATCCGGATCCTGGACTCGCTGCGCGCGGAGGACGGCTCGACGACGGTGCAGGGGCTGGCCTCGGACGCCGCCTGGGAGGGGCTGCAGTATCCGGAGGAGGACTTCCGCAAGGACGCCAAGGTGCTGGACGGCGTCGAGCTGATCGGGAGCGGCACGGTCGCGGACCGGATCTGGGCCCGGCCGGCCGCCACGGTGCTGGGCATCGACTGCCCGCCGGTCGTCGGCGCCACCCCGTCGGTACAGGCGGGCGCCCGGGCGCTGGTGAGTCTGCGGGTGCCGCCGGGCACGGACGCCGCGGAGGCGACGAAGCTGCTGGCCGCGCATCTGGAGGGCGCCGCGCCGTGGGGCGCGCGGGTCGCGGTCGAGCAGATCGGGCAGGGGCAGCCGTTCCGCGCGGACACCGACAGCCCGGCGTATGCGTCGATGGCGGCGGCGCTGCGGGAGGCCTACGACGGCGAGGAGATGCAGACGTCCGGTATGGGCGGCTCGATCCCGCTGTGCAACACCCTGGCCGGGCTCTACCCGGACGCGGAGATCCTGCTGATCGGCCTGAGCGAGCCCGAGGCGCAGATCCACGCGGTCAACGAGAGCGTCTCGCCCGAGGAGCTGGAGCGGCTCTCGCTGGCGGAGGCGCTGTTCCTGCAGCGGTACGCGGACAGCCGGGCCTGACGTCCCGTTCGGCGGACGCCCGGGCGCCGGCTCCTGAGGGGTGCGGGAAGCGGAGCGGGCGCCGCGGGCGGACTTCCTCCGGTCGCGGCGCCCCTCCCCGGCCGGGGCGTCAGCCGACGGGGACGCCGGCCTCCAGGTGGAGCGGACAGCCCCGTTCCCGGGCGCGCAGTGCCCAGCGCAGGCGGTTCCAGCGCACCGGGGGCAGCAGTTGCTCGGCCTCGGCCTCGGTGACGAAGCGCCAGTCACGCAGTTCGGCGCCGGGCAGCAGCAGCTTGCCGATCCGCTCCTCGGTCAGGGTGCCGCCGTCGTAGAGCAGGCGCAGGCCGCCGAAGCCGGGCGGTTTGGGGGCCTCCCAGTCCAGCACCAGCAGTCGGGGCGGGTGCGGCAGTTCGATGCCCAGTTCCTCGGCGACCTCGCGCACACCGGCGTGGGCCGGCGCCTCGCCGCGCTCGACGACGCCGCCGGGGAACTCCCAGCCGGCCTTGTAGGTGGGGTCGACCAGCAGCACCCGGTCCTGGTCGTCGAAGAGCAGGACGCCGGCCGCGAGCGTCTCGGCGGTCGGTTCGGGTGTCTGCACGATGTCGCAGGCGCCGGCGCCGGCGCGGACGGCCTCGGCGACCCGCTCGGCGGTCTGCCGGGGCGTCAGCCGGGTGGTGTCGACGACATGCGCGTCATCCGTGAGCCATGGCAGCGCCTCGGCGTACGGCGCCAGGTGCGCCAGGCTCCAGCGGCGGATCGAGGCGTTGGCCCCGTCGTCGCCCGGTGACTCCTCGCGGTGCGCTATCCGCGCCCGCAGGATCGTTTCCTCCGCATGCAGCAGAACATGCCGCACGGGTATCCGGCGGGCGGCGAGGGAGCCGAAGATCTCGTCGCGGTACTCCTGGCGCAGCAGCGTCATCGGCGTCACCAGCGGACCGGGCACCTCGGTGAGCAGCGCGGCGGCGGTGTCCGCGACCATCCGCCGCCAGGCCGGCAGGTCCTGGTAGTCGTCGACCTCCTCGAACCGCTTGGCCGGCAGCATCAACCGCAGCCCGTTGCCGAGGAGTTCGGGGTCGTAGAGCGTGCTTCCGGGAAGCAGGTCGAGCAGTTCATGAGCCGCAGTGGTCTTGCCCGCACCGAACGTGCCGTTCAGCCAGACGATCACGGTTTCCCCTCTTCCCTAGACCCAGGTGAGTTGCCCGCAACACCCTGCCACGGAAACGCTCGGGACCACGGGCCGCACAGGCGGCCGGGAACGTTGCGCATGCGACCACCTGCCCGGCCAGGGAGACTTCGCGTACCCATGGACGCGCCGGTGGAGGCATACGTCGTGAGGAGGATGCCGGTCTCGTATCCCCCGCCGCGACGCCCCGGCAAACAAGCGCTCCCCAGCCCCTCCTGTACCGAAACCCTCACCCGCACAGCGGGGTGCCCGCACCCCGTCGGCATACGGGAGGCCGCATATGACGGCGGCGCACCGCACGGTCGCAGCGTCCGGCGGGACATCCGACGTCCTGCCTGTTCCCCGTGGACAGTTGAGCCACTGAACGCCGACCGGGACGCGCTCCCGTCTTCGACGGATGGAACCAAACAGAAACGAACGCGAACGCGGGGACGCCACTCCGAACAGCCGAGCCCGTCAACGGTTTTGGCAGGCCGAGAAGGAACCGACCGCACCCCTCTTCCAACAGACTCCAACAAGCCCTACCGTAATCACTCGCCAGTGACAGGTACACGCTTCCACCACATCTCTCGCGAAGACGGAGGACGCGACCCATGCGCGTTCATATCCGCACCATCCACCGGCGAGGACAGCGAAGAATCGTCGGAGCACTGTCCGCCGCGCTGCTCTGCGCGACAGGGGTGACCGCCCTGCCCGCCGCGGCCCGTACACCCGCCGGCCCGGGTCCCGCCGGCGCCTCCCGCGCCGCCCCCGCGCCCCGGCTTCCCGACGGGCTGGCCACCACGCCCCCGATGGGCTTCAACAACTGGAACTCCACGCACTGCCGCGCGGAGTTCAACGAGGACATGGTCAAGGGCATCGCCGACCTCTTCCTGGCCAAGGGCCTCAAGGACGCCGGTTATCAGTACGTCAATCTCGACGACTGCTGGGCGCTGCCCGAGCGCGACGCGGACGGCAGGCTCGTACCGGATCCGCAGCGCTTTCCGCACGGCATCAAGGCGGTTGCCGACTACGTCCACGCCAAGGGCCTGAAGTTCGGCATCTACACCAGCGCCGGTACCAAGACCTGCAACGAGGCCGGATTCCCCGGCGGCCTGGGGCATGAGACGTCCGACGCGCAGCAGTTCGCCGACTGGGGCGTGGACTACCTCAAGTACGACAACTGCAATAACCAGGGCGTGGACGCCAGGCAGCGGTACCGCACGATGCGGGACGCACTGAAGGCCACCGGCCGGCCCATCGTCTACAGCATCTGCGAATGGGGCGAGAACAAGCCCTGGGAGTGGGCGTCGGACGTAGGACATCTGTGGCGCACCACCGGAGACATCAGTGACTCCTGGTCGAGCATGCTGGACATCGCCAAGCGGAATCTGCCGCTGGCGCCGTCCGCCGGCCCCGGGCACTGGAACGACCCGGACATGCTGGAGGTCGGCAACGGCGGGATGACGGACACCGAGTACCGCAGCCACTTCTCCCTGTGGTCGATGATGTCCGCGCCGCTGCTGATCGGCTCCGATCTGCGCAAGGTGCCCCCGGAGACCTTCGAGATCCTGGCGAACAAGGACATCATCGGGCTCGACCAGGACGCGCTGGGCAAGCAGGCCACCGTGCTGAAGTCCGAGTCCGGCCGCTGGACGCTGGTCAAGGAACTGGCGGGCGGCGAGCGCGCGGTGGCGCTGTTCAACGAGACCGACCAGCCGCAGCGGATCACCACCACCGCCCGGGACGCCGGCCTCCCCCAGGCCGCCGGCTACCGCCTGCGCGACCTGTGGCAGCACCGCGACACCCACACCACGGGCACCGTCTCCGCGACCGTGCCGGCCCACGGCACCACCGTCTACCGGATCGCGGCCGACGAGCACTGGGCCGACCACCCGCCGGCCGTCGAGACCGGCACCGACCGCACACCGCTGGTCGAGGCCGGCGCCGCGGCCGGCCTGAGCTCCACCGTCCGCAACCTCGGCGGCACCCCCGCCAGGAACCTCACCGTGACCCTCGAGGCCCCGCGAGGGTGGCGGATCGAACCGACCTCGCCCGCGACCGCCCGCGCGCTGCCCGGCGGCAGGACGCTCACCACCAGCTGGCGGATCACCGCGCCGGCCGGCGCCGCACCGGGCGCCTACCCGCTGCCGCTCACCGCCGGCTACCGCTCACCGGGCGGCAAGCGGGTCACCACCACCCTGCCCGGCACCGCCCATGTCGTGGTGCCGCCGCCGTCCGGCACCTCGTACGCCGCCGAACTCCCCTGGCTGAGCGCCGCCAACGGCTGGGGCCCGGTCGAGCGGAACACCAGCGTCGGGGAGCGCGACGCCGGGGACGGCCGGCCGATCAGCATCGGCGGCGCCCGCTTCGCCAAGGGCCTCGGCGTGCACGCGGCCTCCGAGGTCGGCTTCTACACCGGCGGGCGGTGCTCCGCCTTCAGCGCCCAGGTCGGCATCGACGACGAATCCGGCGACCACGGATCGGTCGGCTTCGAGGTGTGGGCCGACGGCCGGCGGGTCGCCGCGAGCGGCACCGTGACCGGCGCGGACGCCGCGCACACCCTCAGCGCCCGGCTCGCCGGAGCCGAGTCGGTCCGGCTCGTCGTGACCGACGGCGGGGACGGGATCGACTACGACCACGCCGACTGGGGCGACGCCAAGTTCAGCTGCTGACGGGCGAGCCGGGGGGGGGGGGGGGGGGGGGGGGGGGGGGGGGGGGGGGGGGGGGGGGGGGGGGGGGGGTAGGGGGGGGGGGGGGGGGGGGGGGGGGGGGGGGGGGGGGGTGGGGGGGTGT
>NZ_JBWKCJ010000004.1:64197-69309 GCF_056436545.1 Streptomyces sp. NPDC043738
GGGGAGGAGAACCCACCCCAACCCCCACGAATACGGACACACCAACCTCGACCCACCGCCGACGGACCGGGAACAACCGACCCCAGTCCGCTGCGGGCGGCCCCCCCCCCCCCCCCCCCCCCCCCCCCCCCCCGGCCCCGGGGTCAGCAGGTGGGCAGTCCGGGGATGGGCTGGTCGTTCGCGCCGCCCTTGAGGTAGACGACGCTCACATAGACACCGGAATTGCCGCTGTCGTCATCGGTCTTGGCCCACCAGACGTTCGTCCACTCCCCGTACGTCTCACGGCGGCCCAGCTTCGCCTGGCAGTAGAAGTAGTTGGTGCCCATGTTCAGGGTGCCGACCTGTTGGAAGGAGGCGGTGTAGGAGTTCGCGGTCCGCCAGACGTCGCAGTTGGTCTTGCCGCCGCCGATCGACACGCACGACGTGGACGGCGTCGGGTCACCGCCGCCGCTGCCACCGGTCGTGGTGGTGCCTCCCCCGGACCCCCCGGACGCGCCGCCGTCCGAACCGCCCGAGCCGCCGCCGTCGGTCCCGCCCTGACCGCCGCCCGCACCGCCGGTCTGCTCCCCCGAACTCCCGCCCGCACCACCGGGCTTCGGCTTGTGGGACGCGCCGCCGTCCGCGGGATCGCCCGAGGCGGACGGCGACGCGCTCCGCCCGCCGTCCTTCCCCTTGCCCGCGCTCTTGTCCTTGTCCTTGTCCTTGGCGTCGTCCTCGCCGGTGGCCGGGCTCGGCGTATCCGGACCGCCGGACGTCCCGGGCGGCTGCGCCGACGACCGTCCGCGCTCCGCGACCGTCTCGCCCTTCTCCCCGCCCACCAGCGCATACGTCACGCCGCCACCGGCCGCGAGGACGGCGAGCACCGCCGCCACGGCCAGCACCACACGCCGGCGGCCGCGCGCGGGCAGCCGCTCGGTGTCCCGCTCGGACGGGCTCCCCGGACAGGGGAGGGCGCCCGTACTGCCGACGGGCGGGCCGGCCACCACACCGGGCGGGTCGGCGGCGGGCCCGGGGCTGGTGTACGAGAAGCCCGGCGTCTGGGGGCCGGGCACGGCGGGCGGACCCTGCGGGCCGGGCTGCCGCGGCGCGGGCGGCGTCACCGGCGCGGGAGCCGGCGTGGGCTGCGTCACCGGGGAGGCCTGCGCCCCCGGTCCCGACAGCCAATCGGCCGGCGGCCCCTCGGCGCGGTCCGGGCCGGCGGGCGCGGCTTGCGGGCCGGGCGCCTGCGGCGCCGGCGGCGGGGCCACCGGCCGCAGATCCGTCGCCGTGGGCAGATGCGGCGCGCCGGGCACCGGCCCGACCGCGGGCTCGCGGCCCTCCGCCACCTCCCGCAGCAGGCTCCGGGCCTGGGCGGCGGACGGCCGGTCGGCCGGGTTCTTGGCCATCAGGGCATGGAGTACGGGGGTGAGCGGGCCGGCCCGCCGGGGCTCGGGCAGCGCCTCGGTGACGATCGCGGTGAGCGTCGACCACACCGACGTACGGCGGAAGGGGGCGCCGCCGCCCTCGACCGCCGCGTAGAGCGTCATGCCCAGCGACCAGATGTCCGAGGCCGGCGTGGGGTCCTGGCCCTGCGCCCGCTCGGGCGGCAGGTAGTCGAGCGAGCCGACCAGTTCACCGCTGCGGGTGATGTTGGTGGTCGCGCCGTCTCCCGGGGCCTCGATGCTGGCGATGCCGAAGTCGGTGAGCACCACCCGCCCTCCCCCAGTGCCTGAACGGCCTGGGAGGTGCCCCCATCCGTCCAGCAGCACATTGCCCGGCTTCACATCGCGGTGCAGCACGCCCGCCTGATGGGCGGCGTCCAGCGCGTCCATCACCTGTGCGCCGATCCGGGCGATCTCCCGGGGGTCGAAGGGGCCGCGCCGCTCCAGGGCGTCGTCCAGCGAAGGCCCGTCCACCAGCTCCATGACGATGACCGGCCGGCCGTCCTCGTCGATGACGTCGTGGACGGTGACCACGCCGGAGTGGCGGATACGGGCCGCGGCCCGCGCCTCGCGCTGCATACGAATACGCAGATCGGCCAGCTCGGGCGCGGAGGCGTCGGTGTAGGCGCGCAGGACCTTGACCGCGACCTCACGGCCCAGCACCTCGTCGACCGCGCGGCAGACCACGCCCATGCCGCCGCGCCCGATCCGTCCGGTCACGCGGTACCGGCCACCGAGCAGCCGCCCGGTCAGATCGGCGTCCTGGCCGCGCCGGGGCCCGCTCGCGGCAGCCGCGCCGGGCGCGCCGCCGCCCCCCTCCCCGGACCCGCTCGCGCCGTCCGCCGCACGCGTGTCGTCCACCTCGCGCTGCTCGCGCTCCCCCGGTGTCACCGTCGCCGATCCCCTCGATGCCCGTGTCGTTGCCCGTACGCCGTGCACATCGCCCGTACGGCGTCGTACCTCGCGGTCGGCAACAGACTAAGGGGCGCGCGGGGGCCTGTGGTGTGGTCAGGGGGCCGGGGCGAACGCATCGAGACGGGACTGTTGCGCGGCGGCCGCGGCGGCCCCCACCAGCCCGGCGTCCGTCCCCATTTGCGCGGGTACGACCGTCAGGTCCTGCACGAACGACAGCGTCGCGTAGTCGCGCAGGGCCGAGCGCAGCGGGGCGAACAGGACATCTCCCGCACCGGCCACACCCCCGCCGATCACCGCGATGTCGATCTCGACGAGGGTGGCGGTGGCGGCTATCCCGGCCGCCAGCGCCCGGGCGGCCCGTTCGAAGGAGCGCACCGCGATCCGGTCGCCGGCGCATGCGGAGGCGGCGACGGCGGCGGCGCTGGTGTCGCCGTCGGGGCCCGGCAGCCAGCCGTCGGCCAGCGCCCGGCGGGCGATGTGCGGGCCGCTGGCGATCCGCTCGACGCAGCCGCGGGCGCCGCACGGGCAGGGGTCGCCGTCGAGGTCGACACTGATGTGGCCGATGTGCCCGGCGTTGCCCGTAGGGCCCGGGTGCAGCCGGCCGTTGAGGACGAGCCCGCCGCCGACCCCGGTGGAGACCACCATGCACAGCGCGTTGGCGTGCCCGCGCGCGGCGCCCAGCCAGTGCTCGGCCGCGGTCATCGCGACACCGTCGCCGACCAGCGTGACGGGGCGCTCCCCGACCAGCGCCCGCACCCCGGCGACGAGCGGAAAGCCGCGCCAGCCGGGGATGTTGACCGGGCTGACCGTGCCCGCGTGGGCATCGACCGGTCCCGCGCTGCCGATGCCGACCGCCGCCACCCGCGCCCAGTCCGGCGCCGCGGCCAGCTCCCGGACCACCTCGGCCACCGCGCGCATCACCGTCGCCCCGTCACCGCCGGCGGGCGTGGGCCGGTTGGCCCGTACGAGAAGTCTGCCGTGTGCGTCCACCAGAGCGCCGGCGATCTTGGTGCCGCCAATGTCCAACGCTGCGCTGAGGTCCGTCTGCATCGGTGTGGAATCTCCTGGTGGGCCCGGGGACCGGGCGGTACCGGCCCGGCGTGCGAACGATAGTCTCCCCTCGATTGACAACGTTGTCTAGAGGCTATGCTCGACGCCACACCAGGCCGCCGACAGAATCAGGACCGCACACCGTGACCGACACCGCGCGGGGCACGTCCCGCCGCTATGGCACCCGGCCCACGATGAAGGATGTCGCGGCGCGCGCCGGGGTCGGCCTCAAGACGGTATCCCGCGTGGTCAACGGCGAACCGGGCGTCACCCCGGACACCGAACGCCGGGTCCAGGAGGCCATCACCGCCCTCGGCTTCCGCCGCAACGACTCCGCCCGGATTCTGCGCAAGGGCCGTACGGCCAGCATCGGTCTCGTACTGGAGGATCTCGCCGACCCCTTCTACGGCCCGCTCAGCCGCGCCGTCGAGGAAGTCGCCCGCGGCCACGGCGCCCTGCTGATCAACGGCTCCAGTGCCGAGGACCCGGCCCGGGAGCAGGAGTTGGTGCTGGCGCTGTGCGCACGGCGGGTGGACGGGCTGGTCGTGATTCCGGCCGGTGACGACCACCGCTATCTGGAGCCGGAGATCACGGCCGGCATAGCCACCGTGTTCGTGGACCGCCCGGCCGGCCGGATCGACGCCGACGCCGTGCTGTCCGACAACTTCGGCGGCGCCCGGGACGCGGTGGCCCATCTGATCGCGCACGGCCACCGTCGGATCGGCTTCATCGGCGACCAGCCCCGGATCCACACCGCGAAGGAGCGGCTGCGCGGCTACCGCGCGGCAATGGCCGCCGCCGGCCTGCCCGTCGACGAGGCGTGGGTCTCGCTGGGCTCCACCGCCCCCGACCGCGTACGCGGCGCCGCGACCGCCATGCTGGACGCCGCGCAGCCGGTCACGGCGTTCTTCGCGGGCAACAACCGTGTCACGGTCACCGCCGTGCGCGTCCTGGGCGAACGCCCGCGCCCGGTCGCACTGGTCGGCTTCGACGACTTCGAGCTGGCCGATCTCGTCCGGCCCGCCATCACGGTCGTCGCCCAGGATCCGGCCCTGATGGGCCGTACGGCGGCGGGTCTGCTCTTCCGCCGCCTGGAGGGCATCGCGGACCCGCCGCGGCGCGAGGAAATACCGACGCGGCTGATCGCTCGGGGGTCGGGGGAGATCCCCCCAAGCGGTTAGGGCCGGCTTCCCACGTTTTCGGCCTTCCCGCCCTTCGCTGCGCTTGGCCGGCCTCCCACGTTGTCGGCTTTCCCGCCGTGGGGTTTTTCGCCGTTGCGCCTGCGGCGGGCGGGGTCCGCTGCGCGGGGCCGTTCGGCTGCCGGTGACGGGTCGGAGGGGTGGGGGGGGGGGGGGGGGGGGGGGTGTCTCCCCACCCCCCCCCCCCCGCCGCCCCCCCCCCCCCCCCCCCCCCCCCGCCACCCCCCCCCCCCCCCCCCCCCCCCCCCCCCCCCCCCCCCCCCCCCCCCCCCCCCCCCCCCCCCCCCCCCGCCCCCTCCCGTGAGTGGGTGGGAAAAGAGGCCGGTGGGGGCGTGCCCTGTCGGTCGACTACCGGCACACGAAGGCTGACGTTCAGGCCCACGGTCTCCTCCCCACCCACAACGGGAGGGGGCGGGCCTGGGGGGGGGGGGGGGGGGGGGGGGGGGGGGGGGGGGGGGGGGGGGGGGGGGGGGGAAGGGGAGAGAGACAAAAGAAGAAGAAGAAAAACCAGAAAAAACAAAAAACAA
>NZ_JBWKCJ010000004.1:69319-278582 GCF_056436545.1 Streptomyces sp. NPDC043738
CCCGCCGTTTGTCCTCCTTTCCTCCCCCCCCCCCCCCCACCGCCCCCCCCCCCCCCCCCCCCCCCCCCCCCCCCCCCCCCCCCCCCAGGACCGACACCGGCAGCCGAACAGCCCCGCGCAGCGGCAACCAGCCCGCCGCAGGCGAACCACGCGAACCCCCACGGCGGGACAGCCGACAACGTGGGCCGCAGCAAAGCGCAGCGGAGAGGCCCGCCGCAGGCGAACCCAGCGAAACCCCCACGGCGGGAAAGCCGAAAACGTGGGCGGGCAGCCCAGCGCAGCTAACCGCGTCCCGCCAACGCGTCGAGGTCCGCTCGCGTCAGCCCCGTCAGGCGGGCGACCTCGGACACATCGACCGCACCGCAGTCCAGGCCGCGCAGGAGATAGCCGCTGAGGGCCTTGGCGGTGGCGGGCTCGTCCATGACGTCGCCGCCGGCCTTGGCCACGTAGGCCGCGAGGCGGGCCGCGGCCTGTTCGAGGCCCTCCCGGTAGAAGGCGTAGACCGCCGCGTAGCGGGTCGGCAGATGGGCCGGGTGCATGTCCCAGCCCTGGTAGTAGGCGCGGGCCAGCGAACGGCGGACGAGGCCGTGGTGCAGCCGCCAGGCGTCGTGGACCTGGGCGGTGGGGCCGACGGGCAGGACGTTCGTCGAGCCGTCGGACAGCCGCACCCCCGTGCCCGCGGCGGCCACCTGCATGACGGCCTTGGCATGGTCGGCCACCGGGTGGTCCAGGGACTGGTGGGCGGCGCTGACGCCGCAGGAGGCGCTGTAGTCGAAGGTGCCGTAGTGCAGCGAGGTGGCGCGTCCCTCGGCGGCCTCGATCATGCGGGCGACGGTGGCGCGGCCGTCGGCGCCCAGGATGGACTGGGTGGTCTCGATCTGGATCTCGAAGCCGATCCGGCCGCTCTCCAGGCCGCGCGCCTTCTCGAAGGCCTCCAGCAGCCGGACCATGGCGGTGACCTGCTCGGCGTAGGTCACCTTGGGGAGCGTGAGGACCAGGCCGTCCGGCAGGCCGCCGGCCTCCATCAGGCCGGTGAGGAAGATGTCGAGGGTGCGGATGCCCCGGTCGCGGACGGCGGCCTCCATGCACTTCATCCGGATGCCCATGTAGGGGGCCGCGGTGCCGTCGCGGTAGGCGGCGGCGACCAGGGCCGCGGCGCGCGCCGCGGCCTCGTCCTCCTCGGCGTCGGGGCGGGGGCCGTAGCCGTCCTCGAAGTCGATCCGCAGGTCCTCGACGGGCTCGCGGGTCAGCTTGGCGCGGACGCGGTCGTGGACGTCGGCGGCGAGCTCGGCGGGGATGCCCAGGACGGCGGCGAGCGCTTCGGCGTCGGGGGCGTGCTCGTCGAGGGCGGCGAGCGCCTGGTCGCCCCAGGAGCGCAGGGTGCCGGCGGTGAAGACGTCGCCGGGTACGTAGACCGTGTGCACCGGCTGGCGGGTACCGGGATCACCGGGGTAGCGCCGGGCCAGATCCGCGTCCACCTCGGCGAGGGCGGCTCCGATTCCCTCGCGTACGGTGTCCGCGAGGCTCGTCGCCACGGTCTCCTGCTGCCCCATTCGATACCCTCCCGGTGCTTACGCCCGGCGCCACCGCACGAGCGTTTTCCGCTTAACGGAATCAACAATCCGTAGAGCGAAGTTAACTGTGTCGGTTGACGAGGTCAACACCCTCCCCTGTGAGGCGGCGCAGGTCACGGGCGCGCGACCGCCCTCCGCAAATCCGTGGCGCGCCCCGCCGGACCCGGCCAGACTCGCCCTCATGACATGGATCGCACCCTCCGTCCAGCGCAGAGAACTCCCGACCGTGGCCGGCGAACGGGAGATGCTGCAGGGCTGGCTCGACTTCCACCGCGACACCCTGCTCGCCAAGTGCGCCGGGCTCACGGCCGACCAGCTCGCCGAGCAGAGCAGCCCGCCGTCCAACCTCACGCTGCTCGGCCTGGTACGCCACATGGCGGACGTCGAACGCGTGTGGTTCCGCATACGCTTCGCCGGCGAACGGATCGGCCACCACCACTTCACCGACGAGAACCCCGACGCCGACTTCGACGATCTGGACCCGGCCGCCGCCGAGGCGAACGTCGCCGCCCTCCGCGCCGAGATCGAGGCCTGCGACAAGGCGGTGGCCGACCGCGGGCTGGACGAGACCTTCACGGCGCGCCGCGGTCGCACGCTGAGCCTGCGCTGGATCTACGTCCACATGATCGAGGAGTACGCGCGCCACAACGGCCACGCGGACCTGCTGCGCGAGCGGATCGACGGCGCGACCGGCGACTGAGATCCCGCCCGGACCACGGCAGCACGAGGCCCCGTACGCACCGCGCGTACGGGGCCTCGTGCGGTTGCCGAAGCGGGCCCGACGGCCCGACGGGCTCAGCCCTTGCGGGACTTGACCTCTTCGGTGAGCGCCGGGACGACGTCGAACAGGTCGCCGACCACGCCGTAGTCGACCAGCTCGAAGATCGGCGCCTCGGCGTCCTTGTTGATGGCGACGATGGTCTTCGAGGTCTGCATACCGGCACGGTGCTGGATCGCGCCGGAGATGCCCGCCGCGATGTACAGCTGCGGGGAGACCGACTTACCGGTCTGGCCGACCTGGTTGGTGTGCGGGTACCAGCCGGCGTCCACCGCGGCGCGCGAGGCGCCGACGGCCGCGCCGAGCGAGTCGGCGAGCGCCTCGATGACGGGGAAGTTCTCGGCGCCGTTGACGCCGCGGCCACCGGAGACCACGATCGCGGCCTCGGTCAGCTCCGGGCGGCCGGTCGACTCGCGCGGGGTGCGCGAGACGACCTTGGTGCCCTTGGAGGAGTCGGCGACGGTCACCGCGAGCTGCTCGACCGTGCCGGCGGCCGGGGCGGCCTCCGGGGCGGCGGAGTTGGGCTTGACGGTGATGACCGGGGTGCCCTTGGAGACGCGGGACTTGGTGGTGTACGAGGCCGCGAAGACGGACTGCGTGGCCACCGGGCCCTCGTCGCCGGCCTCCAGGTCGACCGCGTCGGTGATGATGCCGGAGCCGATGCGGACCGCGAGGCGGGCGCCGATCTCCTTGCCCTCCGCGGAGGACGGCAGCAGCACGGCGGCCGGGGAGACCGCGTCGTAGGCGGCCTGCAGCGCGTCGACCTTGGGGGCGACGAGGTACTCGGTGAACTCGGGGGCGTCGGCGGCCAGCACCTTCACGGCACCGTGCTCGCCGAGGACCTTGGCGGCCTCCTCGGCGTTCGGGCCGAGGTGAACGGCCACCGGCTCGCCGATGCGGCGGGCGAGGGTGAGCAGCTCGAGGGTGGGCTTGCGGACGGCACCGTCGACGTGGTCGACGTAGACAAGGACTTCAGCCATGGGATTGGTCTCCTGCGGGAAGAATGAGGGCGGTTGAGGTGCGGACGGGCTCAGATGAACTTCTGGCCCGCGAGGAACTCGGCGAGCTGCTTGCCGCCCTCGCCCTCGTCCTTGACGATCGTGCCCGCCGTGCGCGCCGGGCGCTCGGTCGCGTCCTCGACCTTGGTCCAGGCGCCCTCCAGGCCGACCTCGTCCGCGTCGATCCCCAGGTCGTCCAGGTCCAGGGACTCCACCGGCTTCTTCTTGGCGGCCATGATGCCCTTGAAGGAGGGGTAGCGCGCCTCACCCGACTGGTCGGTGACCGACACGACGGCCGGCAGCGCGGCCTCCAGCTGCTCGCTGGCGGAGTCGCCGTCCCGGCGGCCGGTGACCTTGCCGTCGGCTACGGAGACCTCGGAGAGCTGGGTGACCTGAGGGACGTTCAGCCGCTCGGCGAGCAGCGCCGGCAGCACACCCATCGTGCCGTCGGTGGAGGCCATACCGCAGACGACCAGGTCGTAGCCGGTCTTCTCGATGGCCTTGGCCAGCACGAGCGAGGTGCCGAGCGCGTCGGTGCCGTGCAGGTCGTCGTCCTCGACGTGGACGGCCTTGTCGGCGCCCATCGACAGGGCCTTGCGCAGCGCGTCGTTGGCGTCCTCGGGACCGACGGTCACGACCGTGATCTCCGCGTCGTCGGCGGCTTCCTTGATCTGCAGGGCCTGCTCGACGGCGTACTCGTCGAGCTCCGAGAGCAGACCGTCCACGTCGTCACGGTCGACGGTCAGGTCCTCGGCGAAGTGCCGGTCGCCGGTGGCGTCGGGCACGTACTTCACACAGACAACGATCCTCAAGCTCACGCCGGCTCTCCTACCTGCTTCGTCTCTTCAGAACTGCCTTGTGCTGGCAGCATAGGCGCCTGTTGGGGCGGCTCCCGGTTGGTTGCGGATCCCCGCGCCGACCGTCATGTTACCCACCAGTACATCCAGTCTCGTGCCCCGAATCAAGGCTGTCGAAATGTGACCTTGCCAACGGCCCTGATCGGGGGACGACGAAGCGGAGCGGGAACCCGTCAGTCCCTCAGCGCGTTGAAGCGACCTTGGTGGTACAGCAGCGGACGGCCGGACCCCGCGGGGTCGCCGACGACGGGCCGGGCGAGCACGATGCGGTGGTCGCCGGCCGGGACACGGGCCACGACCTCGCACACCAGCCAGGCCAGTACGCCGTCGAGCAGGGGCACGCCTTCGGGGCCGGTGCGCCAGGAGGTGGCGGGGCCGAAGCGGTCGGCGCCGCTGCGCGCGAAGGTGGCGGCCAGCTCGCGCTGGTGCTCGCCGAGTATGTGGACGCCTATGTGCTCGGCCTCGGAGACGGCCGGCCAGCTGGAGGCGCCGGTGCCGATGCCGAACGACAGCAGCGGCGGATCGGCGGCGACGGAGGTGAGGGAGGTGGCGGTGAAGCCGACCGGGCCGCAACCCTGTGCGGTGATCACCGCGACACCGGCGGCGTGCCGGCGGAAGACGGAGCGCAGGAGTTCGGGGGAGGCGGCGCGAGTCGTACCGAGATCGGGCGAGGCCGTCATGGAGTTGTCCTTCTGCTGTGGTGTACGGGCCCGGGCGGAGCCGCCGGCAACCGCGCGGCCGCCGACGGCGGAGGTGTCGTCGTCGCTCACACGCCCGGACAGCGGGCGCTGGCAGTCCGCAGAAGGTCGACGTGGGCGCGTCCGTAGAGAAGGGTTCCTGGCCGCATCACGTCAGACTGACGACGGGTGACCCGGAGCGTCAAGGGCCGCCCGGCATCTGGGAGATCAATCACGGACGGCCTCTCCCAGCGCCGCTATGACGTCGGCCTTGCGGGGCTGCCCCGAGGCGCGGCGCACGATCGCGCCGTCCGCGTCGAGGACCAGAACGGTGGGGGTCCGCAGCACGTTCAGCTCCCGCACGAGGTCGAGACGGGCCTCGGCGTCGATCTCCACATGGGCCACCCCCTCGACCATGCCGGCGACCTCGGCGAGCGTGCGGCGGGTGGCGCGGCAGGGCTGGCAGAAGGCACTGGAGAACTGCAGCAGAGTGGCCCGCTCCCCCAGCTCCCGGCCGATCGCCGCGGCGCCGAGCCGCGGCACCCCGTCCCGTTCGTCCCGCTTTCGCACCGTCAGCCTCCCATTGCGGCGCCGGTGCCACACGCCGAAGACGCTCGCCGCCGCGAGCACCGCGATGCACACCATGAGTCCAGTCATCGTGGGATGCAGCGTTCACCAGACCGAAAGAATTCCCGGTGCCACGAGCGGCCCGGTCTGCGGGAGGGTGGGGGCATGAGTGTCGAGAGGATTGACGTACGCGGTCCGAGGTTCGGGGCGGCGCTGACGACGGCGGTGCTGGCGGCCGTGCTGATCAGCGGGAGCGGCTGGCTGCTGGCCCTGCAGGCGCTGGTCTTCGCCGTCGGGGCGGCGGCCGGTGTCCAGCGCTCCCCCTACGCCTGGGTGTTCAAGGTGGCGGTGCGTCCCCGGCTGTCCGCGCCGACCCATTTCGAGGACGCCGCCCCGCCGCGCTTCGCCCAGAGCGTGGGGCTGTTCTTCGCACTGGTGGGGCTGGTCGGCTACTTCGCGGGCCCGCAGTGGCTGGGGCTCGCGGCCACCGGGTGCGCGCTGGCGGCGGCCTTCCTCAACGCCGCTTTCGGGTACTGCCTGGGGTGCGAGATGTACCTTGTGCTGCGGCGAGCGGTGGGCTGATCCGGTCCGCACGTGACGAGAATCTCCCGTCCGCGGCGCCCGGCACGCTGGCCGCCGCGGCCTCGATCGGGCACGATCTCCCGAAAGCCGCAGTTACGCCTGCGTAGGTTTCCGCCGGGAGAACCCTCCCCAGGCATGGAAAAGGGAAAAAGGGGTCCTCCGGACAATGGCAGAGCTCGTCTATCCGCCGGTGATCGGCGCCGCACGCACGCTCTTCAAGGCGCTCGATCTCAAATTCGACATCGCCGGGACGGAGAACATTCCGCGCCGCGGCGGGGCGGTGCTGGTGAGCAATCACATCGGGTATCTCGACTTCGTCTTCGCGGGGCTGACGGCCAGGCCGGCCAAGCGGCTGGTGCGCTTCATGGCGAAGGAGTCGGTGTTCCGGCACAAGGTGTCGGGGCCGCTGATGCGCGCGATGAAGCACATTCCGGTGGACCGCGCGCAGGGAATGCACGCCTACAAGCACGCGCTGTCCGCACTGCGTTCGGGCGAGATCATCGGGGTCTTCCCCGAGGCGACGATCTCCGAGTCCTTCACCCTGAAGAACTTCAAGTCCGGTGCGGCCCGGCTGGCCCAGGAGGCCGGGGTGCCGCTGCTGCCGGTGGCGCTGTGGGGCACCCAGCGCCTGTGGACCAAGGGCCACAAGCGCAATTTGGGCCGCAACCACTTCCCGATAACCATTCGGGTCGGCGAGCCGCTGGAGGCCGATCCCGCCGAGCAGGCGGAGAAGATCACCGACCGGGTGCGGTCCCGGGTGCAGGACCTGCTGGAGGCGGCCCAGCGCGCCTACCCCGTGCGCCCCAAGGGCCCCGAGGACACCTGGTGGATCCCGGCGCACCTGGGCGGCACCGCACCGGCGCCCGGCGCCTAGCCTCGGCCGGCGCCCCACCACGACGTCAGCCGCCGAAGGGTTCGCCTTCGGCGGCTGATCGACGTCCGGCCCCGGTCACCCGGACCAGACGTCACCGATCTCGATCCCGGCGCCGGGGCAGGACTTCTGCAGCGCCTCGGCCAGCTCGGCGCCCGCGGACGTCAGCTCGTCGAGCGTCATCGGGGCCATCCGCTCCAGCAGGAAGAGAGCGCTGACGGAGTCCTCGGTGAGGCGGGTGCGGACGCCCTGGCGCCAGTTCCAGCGGCGGCAGGTGACGCCCTCGTCGTCGCACCAGACGACCTCGCCCGCATCGGGGTGCTCGACGGCCCCGGCGCCGCCGGCCGCCGTCGCGAACGGCTCGTCGCCGACGGCCCGGATCAGGCGCATCCCGCCCTGGATCCGGTCGAGGTCCTCGCCGCCCACCGGGATGAGGTGGGCGACGCTGATGGCGTTGTAGAGGTCGACGAGCCGGTTGATGCGCGGCAGCCCGTCCGCGAGCGCACGCTTGGCCAGCGCCTCGGCGGAGTTCCGGGTGCGCGACGGCTTGCTGCCGAAGGCACTGTAGGCGGCGCGCCAGGCGGCGATGTGCGGGTCGTCCTGCGGCGCACGGCCGTCGAGACGGCCGGCCAGCCGGCGGGTGGCCTCGTCCAGGAGCCCGGAGGTCAGCTCGTCGCTGGGCCCGTTGGTCAGACCGTGCGCTTCGACGGCGAGGTAGCCGAAGCCGGGCGCCAGGGCGCGCACCTCGTCGGAGACGTGCAGGGGGCAGGTCGGGCTGGGCATGGGCCGTTCCTCGAAGATCGGTGGGAGTGGCGGCAAGCCGGGACCCGTCGATGTCCGGCCTCCTGAAGGCATTGGAGCATGACGAGGCACGGTTCAGCAAACTGCACCAAGGAGTCCAGCACAGTGAACTCTCCACTGCGCTGGACTCGCTTGCCACCTTCACGGTCGGCCCGACGGCGCCTCGCGCCCGGTCATGACCACCGGACAGGCCCCGCGGACAGGCCCTACCGAGCGATCTCCTCCCGCAGCGCCTCAACGAAGCCGTCGACGTCCTCCACCTTGGTGTCGAAGGCGCACATCCAGCGCACATCGCCGGCCTGCTCGTCCCAGAAGTAGAAGCGATAGCGCTTCTGCAGCCGCTCGCTGACATCGTGCGGCAGCCGCGCGAAGACCGCGTTGGACTGGACCGGATAGAGGATCTCCACCCCGTCGATCGCCCGCACTCCGGCCGCCAGCCGCTGCGCCATGGTGTTGGCGTGCCGGGCGTTGCGCAGCCACAGGTCCTTGGCGAGCAGCGCCTCCAGCTGGACCGAGACGAAGCGCATCTTGGAGGCGAGCTGCATGGACATCTTGCGCAGATGCTTCATCGCGCGCACCCGGTCGGGGTTGAGCACGACCACGGCCTCGCCGAAGACCGCGCCGTTCTTCGTACCGCCGTACGAGAGGATGTCGACGCCCACCGCGTTGGTGAAGGCCCGCATCGGGACGTCGAGGGTCGCCGCGGCGTTGGCTATCCGCGACCCGTCCAGATGCACCACCATGCCGCGCTCATGGGCGTGTTCGCAGATCGCCCGGATCTCGTCGGGCGTGTAGACCGTGCCCAGCTCCGTGCTCTGGGTGATCGAGACGACCTGCGGCATCGCACGGTGCTCGTCCTCCCAGCCCCAGGCCTGGCGGTCGATCAGCTCGGGGGTGAGCTTGCCGTCCTCGGTGGGTACGGTCAGCAGCTTGAGCCCGCCGACCCGCTCCGGCGCACCGCACTCGTCGACGTTGATGTGTGCGGTCTCGGCGGCCACCACCGCGCCCCAGCGGTCGGTCACGGCCTGGAGGGCGACGACGTTGGCGCCGGTGCCGTTGAACACCGGGAACGCCTCGGCGCGCTGCCCGAAGTGGCTGCGGAAGACCCGCTGGAGGTGCGCGGTGTAGTCGTCCTCGCCGTAGGCGACCTGGTGGCCGCCGTTGGCGAGGGCGAGCGCGGCCAGGACCTCGGGGTGGGCGCCCGCGTAGTTGTCGCTGGCGAAGCCGCGTACCTGGGGGTCGTGGTGCTGCCGGGCGTCAGTCTTCGCTCCGGTCACGGCTCGGGGGTCAACCACAGACGCTGTCCATTCACTTCCTGGGCGGGCCGGCTCCAGACGCCGGCGATGGCCTCGGCCAGCTCCGTGACATCCGTGAAGCCCGCGAACTTCGCATTCGGTCGCTCGGCGCGCATCTGGTCGTTGACGAGCGCCTTGACGACCAGGATGGCAGCCGCGGCGCGCGGCCCCTCCTCGCCCCCCGACTTGCGGAAACCGTCCGCCATGGCCAGCGTCCAGGCCTCGGCGGCGGCCTTGGAGGCCGCGTAGGCGGCGTTGCCGCCGGTGGGCTTCGAGGCGCCGGCCGCGCTGATCAGCAGGAAACGGCCGTTGCCGCTCCGCTCCAGGGGCTCCTGGAAGGCGAGGGAGGTGTGCTGAACCGTGCGGATCAGCAGCTTGTGCAGGAGGTCCCAGTCCGCCAGGTCGGTCTCCGCGAACGTCGACGAGCCGCGCCAGCCGCCGACGAGGTGCACCAGGCCGTCGATCCGGCCGAATTCCTTCTCCGTACGGGCCGCCCACTCGCGGGTCTGGTCCGGGTCAAGGAGGTCGACGGTGTCCCCTATGACCGTGGCGCCGCCGTGCGCGTAGCGGGCCGCGTCCACGGCCTCCGCCAGCCGCTCGGGGTTGGAGTCCGAGCCGACGACCACGGCCCCCGCTTCGGCCAGCCGCAGCAGGGTGGCGCGGCCGGCCGGGCCGGCCGCTCCCGCCACCGCGATGACCGCACCCTCCAGCGGCCCCTGGCCGCCCGTCGAAGTAACCATCTCCGTCGCCTCCTCGTCCTGCTCCTGGACGGCCTGTGGCCGGGTGTTCCGGTCGTTGTTCATGCCGCCGCCAGCACGTCGCTGTGGGCCGTGATGCCCTTGGTAGAGGTGATCACAGCGCGCAGCTTCTTGGCGAGCGCCTCGTAGAACATGCTCAGCGGGAACTCGTCGGGCAGCACGTCGTCCACGAGTTTGCGCGGCGGCTGGTCCAGGTCGAGGGCGTCGGGGCCCTTGGCCCAGACCGAACCCGGGTGCGGTGCCAGGTAGGTCGAGACGAGGTCGTACGCGGCGAACCAGTGGACCAGCTTGGGCCGGTCGATGCCGTCGCGGTAGAGCTTCTCGATCTCGCCGCACAGCTGGTTGGTGACCTTGGGCGCCCGCTCCCAGTCGATGTGCAGTGTGTTGTCCGTCCAGCGTACGACGTCGTGCTTGTGCAGGTACGCGAAGAGCAGCTGGCCGCCGAGGCCGTCGTAGTTGCGGATCCGGTCGCCGCTCACGGGGAACCGGAACATCCGGTCGAAGATCACCGCGAACTGCACGTCGCGGGCCTGGGAATACCCCTCGGCCTCCAGCTTCACGGCCTCCTTGAAGGCGGTGAGGTCGCAGCGCAGCTCCTCCAGGCCGTACATCCAGAACGGCTGGCGCTGCTTGATCATGAACGGGTCGAACGGCAGGTCGCCGTGGCTGTGGGTGCGGTCGTGCACCATGTCCCACAGCACGAACGCCTCCTGGCAGCGCTCCTGGTCGTCGAGCATCTCGCGGATGTCCTGCGGGAGTTCCAGGCCCAGCGTCTCGACGGCGGCGTGGCTGACCCGGCGGAAGCGGGCGGCCTCGCGGTCGCAGAAGATACCGCCCCAGCTGAACCGCTCGGGGGCCTCGCGCACCGCGATGGTCTCGGGGAAGAGCACGGCGGAGTGGGTGTCGTAGCCGGCCGTGAAGTCCTCGAAGGTGATGCCGAGGAACAGGGGGTTGTCGTAGCGGGTGCGCTCCAGCTCCGAGAGCCACTCGGGCCAGACCATACGCAGGACGACGGCCTCGAAGTTGCGGTTCGGGTTGCCGTTCTGGGTGTACATGGGGAACAGCACGAGGTGCTGGAGGCCGTCGGCACGCGCTTGCGCGGGCTGGAAGGCGAGCAGCGAGTCCAGGAAGTCCGGCACGCCGAAGCCGTCGTCGGCCCAGCGGCGCAGGTCGGTGACGAGCGCCTGGTGGTAGGCGGCGTTGTGCGGCAGCAGCGCGCCCAGCTCCGTGACGGCCGCGGCGACCCGCTCGACCTCGGCGCGGACGGCCTCGGCCTTCGGCGCGCCCTCCGCCGTCAGATCGATCGATCCGTCCTTGGACTGCCAGGGCCGGATGGTCTCGACCGCGTCCTTCAGGACAGGCCACGCCGGGTGCTCCACGACACGCTCTGCGGTCGGAGTGCCTCCCCGGACACCCACAGGCGAAAGAATTTCCGTCATGACTGCCCTCCGGCGGTAGATCGTCTTGTCAGCACACGGTAACCAGGCGAGGTTCGCTCACTCAAGTGGGCCAGCTGAAAATTTTTCTGCCGACACCCGGCCGTCGCGCCCCTTTTTCCTGTGGGTCGTGCTATCGGCGGGACTTCCTGCCTGTAGCGCCAAGGGATTCCGGGCTTCCTCCCGGTCTGCGCACGTCGTGCGGACACGACCGGACGACCCTATGGCATATGCCACACGGCCGCCGTCGGGCCCTGGGCGGGACGCGCCCACGCCGGCGGGAGGCGGTCTGAAGGCCGGATATGGCGGGTACCCGTACTGGACACACCGTGGTTGCGTCCGCAACCGGTTCATCTGCACTTGTCCCCGTTAGGCTGAACGCCATTTCGGAACGCCGTTGCCGACGGTCGACGGTCGACACTGACGAAGAGCCGACAGCAGTACCGAGCCGACAGAAGCGAGGCAGCCTTGTCCTTTCTCACCATCGGACACCGCGGGATCATGGGCGTGGAGCCGGAGAACACCCTGCGCTCCTTCGTACGCGCCGAGCACGAAGGCCTCGATGTCATCGAACTGGATCTGCATCTGAGCAAGGACGGCGCGCTCGTGGTGATGCACGACGCGGACGTGGACCGCACCACGGACGGCGCCGGGCCGATCGCCGAGCGCACCCTCGCCGAGCTGCGCGAGCTGGACGCCGGGCAGGGCGAGCGGATCCCCGTCTTCGAGGAGGTCCTGGAGGCGGTCAGGGCGCCGCTGCAGGCCGAGATCAAGGACGTCGCGGCCGCGCAGGCACTGGCCGAGGTGATGAGGTCGCGCGACCTGACCGGCCGGGTGGAGGTCATCTCCTTCCACGACGAGGCGCTGGCCGCGATCCGCACCCTGCTGCCGGGGGTGCGCACCGCACTGGTCGGCAGCCGCTACGGCGCGGACGTCGTCGACCGCGCACAGGCCGTCGGCGCGTCGATGCTCTCGCTGAACATCCGCCGGCTCACCCTCGAACTCGTCGAGCGGGCGCACGCCGCGCATCTGAAGGTGCTGGGCTGGACGGTCAACACCCACGATCAGCTCCGGCTGGCGCGCGGCCTGGGCCTGGACGGCGTGGTGACGGACATGCCGGAGATCCGGCGGGCGGTGCGCTTCACCGCGTAGCGGCCCCCCACCGGGGAAATCCGCAGTTCACAGGCGCGCAACGGGCTTCCAGCATGCGGACGTTTTCCCCAATGATCTCGACAGACGACGTCGTGCGCTGCCACTCTCCGGGCATGCGTCTCGTCAACCGCCCTCTTCGCCTTGCCGCTTGTGCCACCGCCGTGCTGCTCGCCGCGGCCGTCGGCTGTGCCCCGCAGGACGAGTCCCCCGGTGGCCCGCGGGCCACCGGGCAGGGCAAACAGAGCTGTGACCGCGGCAAGCTGGCCACCGTGGCGGCCGGCAGGCTCACCATCGGCACCGACAAGCCCGCGTACGCCCCCTGGTTCGTCGACGACGACCCGGCCGGCGGCAAGGGTTTCGAGTCGGCGGTCGCCTACGCCGTCGCCCAGCGGCTGGGCTACGGCAAGGGGGCCGTGGACTGGCGGACCGTGCCGTTCAACAACGCCTTCGCGCCCGGTGCGAAGAAGTTCGACTTCGACATCAACCAGATCTCCATCAGCGCCGAGCGCAAGCGCGCCGTCGCCTTCTCCTCCGGCTACTACGACGTGCGCCAGGCGGTCGTCGCGCTCAAGGGCTCCAAGGCCGCGCGGGCCAAGAGCGTCGCCGACCTCAAGGACGTCAAGCTCGGCGCGCAGGTCGGCACCACCAGCCTGGACGTCGTCAACGACACCATCCGCCCGACCCGCCCCGCCGCGGTCTTCCAGAAGAACGACCTCGCCAAGTCCGCCCTGAGGAACGGGCAGGTGGACGCGATCGTCACCGATCTGCCGACGGCCTTCTACATCACCTCGGCGGAGGTGACGGACGCCGAGGTGGTCGGCCAGTTCCCGGTCTCCGGTGCCGCGAAGGAGCAGTTCGGGCTGGTCCTGGACAAGGAGAGCCGGATCACCGGATGTGTGACGGCGGCGGTCGACGCGCTGCGCAAGGACGGCACGCTCGCCGCGCTGGAGAAGAAGTGGCTGAGCGAGGCCGTCGACGCTCCGGTGCTCAAGTGAGCGGCGCGGAGGGGGTGTTGAAGAAGAGCGGCGAGGTCCTGGAGCCGGGCGGCGACGGGTATGTGCCCTCGCCGCGGCGGATCGAGCGGGAGCGGGTCAAGCGGGCCAGGGCCCGGCGGGCCACCGCCGTCGCCGCGCTGAGCACACTGGTCACCGCCGTCGTGCTCTTCCTCGTGATCACCAACTCCCCCGGCTGGCCGCGCACCCGCGAGACCTTCTTCAGCGCCGAGTACGCCCGCAAGGCGCTGCCGGAGGTGCTGGAGGGGCTGCTGCTGAATCTGCGGCTGCTGGTGGTGTGCGGGGCGGCGGTGCTGGTGCTCGGGCTGCTGCTGGCGGTGGCCAGGACGCTGCGCGGCCCGGTGTTCTTCCCGCTGCGCGCGCTGGCCACCGCCTACACCGACTTCTTCCGCGGACTGCCGCTGATCATCTGTCTGCTGATGGTGGTCTTCGGCGTCCCGGCGCTGCGGCTGCAGGGCGTGACCACCGATCCGGTGGTGCTCGGCGGCTCCGCGCTGGTGCTGACGTACTCGGCGTACGTGGCCGAGGTGTTCCGGGCCGGCATCGAGTCGGTGCACCCCTCGCAGCGCGCGGCGGCCCGGTCGCTGGGGCTCTCCGGCGGCCAGGCGCTGCGGTTCGTCGTCCTGCCGCAGGCGGTGCGCCGGGTGGTGCCGCCGCTGCTGAACGATCTGGTGTCGCTGCAGAAGGACACCGGTCTGGTCTCCATCGCCGGCGCGGTGGACGCGGTGTACGCGGCGCAGATCATCGCCGGCAAGGACTTCAACTTCACGCCGTACGTGGTGGCCGGGCTGGTCTTCGTCGCGCTGACGATCCCGATGACACGCTTCACGGACTGGGTCACGGCACGGATGGACCGCAGGCGCGCCCAGGGAGGCCTGGTATGAGCACGACGGAGGACACGCCGGCACCGGGCGCCGGGAAGGCCGGGCGGACCGGGACCGCCGCGGACCTCACCAAGGGCGCCCCGGACGGCGGCCCGGTGCTGCGGCTGGAGTCCGTGCGCAAGACGTACGGGCGGGGCACGGTCGTGCTGCGGGACGTCGACCTGGAGGTCCCCCCGCACACCGTGACCGCGCTGATCGGCGCGTCCGGTTCGGGCAAGTCCACGCTGCTGCGCTGCGCGAACCTGCTGGAGGAGATCGACGACGGCGCGATCTTCCTGGACGGCGAGGAGATCACCGACCCGCGGGCCGACGCCGACGCGGTGCGCCGCCGGATCGGCGTGGTCTTCCAGGCCTACAACCTCTTCCCGCACATGACGGTGCTGGACAACATCACGCTGGCGCCGCGCCGGGTGCACGGCGTACCGCGCGCCGAGGCGGAGGCCCGCGCCCACGAGCTGCTGGAGCGGCTGGGGCTCGGCGGGCGGGCCGGCGACTACCCCGACCGGCTCAGCGGCGGCCAGCAGCAGCGGGTCGCGATCGTGCGCGCACTGGCCGGGCGGCCCCGGCTGCTGCTGCTCGACGAGATCACCGCGGCACTCGACCCCGAGCTGGTCGGCGAGGTGCTCGGGGTGGTCCGCGACCTCAAGGAGGAGGGCATGACCATGGTCCTCGCCACCCACGAGATGGGCTTCGCCCGGGAGGTCGCCGACCAGGTGTGCTTCCTGGACGGCGGGGTGGTGCTGGAGCGCGGCACCCCCGAGCAGGTCTTCGGCGATCCGGTCCAGGACCGCACCCGGCGGTTCCTGCAGCGCATCGTCCAGGCGGGGCGGCTGTAGGGCCCGCACCCAGAGCTCCGCGCAGCGCTCAGGCCAGCGGCTTGACCAGCAGCTCGAACTCCAGGTCGGCGCGTCGCGGGATGCCGAACCGCTCGTCGCCGTACGGGAACGGGCTGAGCTTCCCGGTGCGCTGGTAGCCGCGGCGCTCGTACCAGGCGATCAGGTCCTCGCGCTGCCGGATGACCGTCATCTGCATCTCGCGGGAGCCCCAGGTCTCCCGGGCGGTCCGCTCGGCCTCCGCGATGATGATCTTGCCGAGGCCGCCGCCCTGGAGCTCCGGGCGCACCGCGAACATTCCGAAGTACGCGTGGTCCCCGCGGTGTTCGAGCTGGCAGCAGGCGATCAGCTCGCCGTCCCGCTCGGCGATCAGCAGCCGGCCGGTCTCGTTGCGGACCACGGCGGCGACGCCCTCGGGATCGGTGCGCTGGCCCTCCAGCAGATCCGCCTCCGTCGTCCAGCCGACCCGGCTCGCGTCCCCTCGGTATGCCGACTCGATCAGCTCGACGAGCCCGGGGATGTCGGCTTCGAGGGCGGTGCGAAAGGTCAGCTCGCTGGTGGGCATGGTCTGCGGAGTCCTCTCAGGCCCGGGAGATGCGGCCGGCGACAGGGCGGAAACGACGGAAACGAGGCTAACAAGAGCCGTGTGCGTCATGTCAGTGCCGTTCGCCGGGTCGTTCGGCGGGCCCCGCCGGCCGGCGGCGTAGGGTCCTGGCATGGTGCACGTACTGAGCAGCAGGGTGTTGTTGCGGCCGTCCGACCCCGAGCGGTCCCGGGCGTTCTACGGCGAGGCACTGGGGCTGGAGATCTACCGGGAGTTCGGCACCGGCCCCGAGCGCGGCACGGTGTACTTCCTCGGCGGCGGCTTCCTGGAGGTCTCCGGCCGCGCCGCCGCGCCCGGCACCCAGACCCTTCAGCTGTGGCTCCAGGTGGCGGACGCGGCGGCGGCGCACAAGGAGTTGCTGGCACACGGGGTGGAGGTGCTGCGGCCCCCCGTGCGCGAGCCCTGGGGGCTCGTCGAGATGTGGATCGCCGACCCGGACGGCCACCGCATCGTGCTGACGGAGGTCCCGGTGGACCATCCGCTGCGCTACCGGCCCTGAAGGGCCGCCGCTTCTCCCCTTCGCGGTCCCGGCGCACGGCCCGCGCTCCCCTCTTGTGCGCCCGTGCGCTCCCGTGTGCCGGGCACCTGCCGGGCATCTAGCAGCCGACGCGTACGGGTACCAGGGGCCCTGGGGAGGCGCTTCGTGCACCAACCACCGTTGGTCGGCTGGCTGCTGGTGCTGCTGTGCGCCGGCACCGGCGCGTACTGCCTGGTCCGGGCGCACCGCGGACCGGCCGCACAGCGGGTGGCCGCGCGCGGTGAGGGGCTGATGGCGCTGGGGATGGCGGTGATGGGGCTGCCGGCATCCGCGGTGCCGCCGCCGGCGTGGTCGCCCTGGCTGTTCACCGCGGCGTTCGGGGCCGCGGGCCTGTGGGCGCTGACGCATCGGCATCTGCATCACGCGGTGGGGGCGTGGGCGATGGTGTACATGGCGCTGGCGATGGCGGTGCCCGCCGGAGGGATGCACCACGGCGGGCCGATGGGCGCCATGACGATGACCCACGCGGCGCCCGGCGGGGTGCCCTTGCTGACCGGGCTGCTGCTCGCCTACTACACGGTGTACGTCCTGGCCGCGGGGCTCCGGCTGGTGCCGGCTTCCGGTGCGGTGGCCGGGGGGCCGGTGGCGGACGGGCCGGTGGTGGCGACGGCCGCCGGGCCGGCCGGGGTGCTGCGGGCCTGCCGGCTGACGATGGGCATCGCCATGCTGGCGATGCTGCTGGCGCTGTGAGCCGCGCCGGACCCCCGCGGGGTCGCCGTCCGGGGTGATGCGCGCCCCCGGAAGGCACACCTGTGGCAGGCGTGGCATACGTCACTTCCGATGCGTGACCGTACCAACGAGTATCCGCGCGCTCATAAGGTGACGGCATGATGGTCCCGATCGCGCTGATGGTTCTCGGCGCGCTGGCCGCGGCGATGGCGCCTCGGCTGATGGCCCGTTCCGACTGGCCCGACCGCGAGCCGGTGCTCGCGTTGTGGGTGTGGCAGTGCGTGGTGGCCGCCGTGCTGCTGTGCTGTGTGCTGGCGATGTCGCTGAGCGCGGCCGCGGCCTGGGAGTCCGTGCGCAGCCCGGTGTTCGGGTTCGCGCCCCGGGTGGTCGTCGAGGCATACGCGCTCAAGGGGTACGGGCCGTGGGCCGGCGTGCTGGCGCTGCTCCTGGCGGGCGGCGGCGCGTGGACAGCCGTCGCGCTGACCCGCGAGGTGCGGGCGGTACGACACCGCCGCCGGCAGCGCCGGGCCGACCTCCTGCGGCGCGCCCCCCTGCTGCCCGGCGAGAAGCCCTTCGGGGAGCGGCTGGTCGTCCTGGAGGGCGACCGCCCGGAGGCCTGGTGGCTGGCCCACTCGTCGCCCCAACTGGTCATCACCACCTCGGCGTTGCGGCGGCTGAAGGGGCGTCAGCTCGATGCGCTGATCGCCCACGAGCAGGGCCATGCGCGGGCCCGGCACGATCTGCTGCTGTACTGCGCCTCGGCGCTCGCGGCCGGCTTCCCGCAGATCCCGGTCTTCGCCGCGTTCCGCGACCAGGTGCACCGGCTGGTCGAACTGGCCGCCGACGACTCGGCCTCGCGCCGCTTCGGCCGGCTGACGATAGCCCTGGCGCTGGTCGAACTCAACGAGGACCGCGGGGTGTTCGGCCCCTGCCCGACTCAGCTCGCCCAGGTGCCGCAGCGGGTGGACCGGCTGCTCGCCCCCGCGCCCCGCTTCACCCCCGGCCGCCGGCTGCGGATGACGGCGGTCGCGGCGCTGGTGCCCGCCGTGCCGCTGCTGGTGACGTTCGTCCCGGGGCTCAGTGCGCTGACGTAGGGTCCGGGTATGCCCCGTGGGACCCGCCCCGCCCTGGTCTGCACCGTCCTGTTCACGGTGCTGCTCACTCTGGTGGTGCTGCGCTGGGGGCCGCTGATGTCCCTGGACGCCGCCGTCACCGGCGCGCTGCACCCCACGGCCGTGGCCTCGCCCGGCTGGACCCGCCTGAACCGGTTGCTCAGCGACTGGGTGTGGGACCCCTGGACGATGCGGGCGGGGCTCGCGGTGGCGGTCTGCCTGCTCGTACGGCGCGGTGCGCGGCTGCTCGGGGCCTGGGTGGCGGTCACCGCGCTCGCCGGTGCGGCCCTCCAACAGGCCCTGAAGGCGCTGATCGGCAGGCCGCGCCCGGTCTGGCCGGATCCGGTGGACACGGCGCACTACGCGGCGTTCCCCTCGGGGCATGCGCTGTCCGCGCTGGTCGCGGGGGCCTTGCTGCTGTGGCTGCTGCGTGAGCACGGCGTGCGGCCGGTCTGGCGGTGGACCGCCCGGACGGTGGTCGCCGTGTCCGTCGTCGGTGTCGGCGTCACCCGGGTGTACCTGGGCGTGCACTGGCCGTCGGACGTCCTCGGCGGCTGGCTGCTGGGCGGCGCCCTGGTGGCCGGGGCAGCCGCGGCGTACACCGCCCGCGCGCCCGGGGCGCGGTCTGGGCCCGGGGCCGCGCACGGGCCAGGATGAGACCCATGACCACGATCAAGGGTGTGCTCTTCGACTTCTCCGGAACCCTGCTGCGGATCGAGCCCGCCGAGTCCTGGCTGCGCGCCGCGCTGACCGCGTCCGGTACGGCCTTGGACGACGCCGAGCTCGCCCGCCGGGCGGCCGAGCTGGAGCGGGCGGGCGCGCTGCCCGGCGGCTCCCCGCCCGCCGAACTGCCCGCCGAGCTGGCCGGGCTGTGGGAGCTCCGCGACCGCGACGCCCAGAACCACCGCGCGGTGTACACCGGCCTGGCGCGCCGAGTACCGCTCCCCCGCCCGGAGTTGTACGAGGCGCTCTACGAGCGCCATAAGACGGCGGACGCCTGGCGGCCGTACCCGGACGCCGCCGAGGTGCTGGCCGAGCTGCACCGGCGCGGCGTCCGCGTCGGCGTACTGAGCAACATCGGCTGGGATCTGCGACCCGTGCTGCGCGCCCATGGCCTGGAGCAGTACGTGGACGACTGTGTGCTCTCCTTCGAGCAGGGCATCCAGAAGCCCGACCCGCGGCTCTTCGCCCTGGCCTGCCGTCAGTTGGGGCTCGCCCCGTCCGCCGTGCTGATGGTGGGCGACGACCGCCGGGCGGACGGCGGCGCGACGGCGATCGGATGCGGGTTCCTGCCGGTGGACCCGCTGCCGGTGGACCGCCGCCCGGACGGGCTGCGGCCCGTACTGGACCTCGTGGGCTGAGGCCGGCGGCGGGCGCTACCTCCCCGCCGTCCCGCTCCCGGCGCCGGACTTTCCGGCCGCCCAGGCCCGGAGCGTCGCGAAGTCGTCCGGGAGGAGTCCCTTGGTGGGGTCGACGCGGTGCGGGAGGGCGTGCCCCTTGTGGTGGCGGGCGATCCAGGCGTGGTCGCGGGCGCTGATCTCGTCGTCCACCCAGGCGAAGGGGCGGCCCCCGGCGGCGGCGACGAGGTGACGGGTCTTCCAGTGGACGCCGTCCGGTTCCTGATGGTGCATCCGCGGCCAGTCCAGCGCGGGCAGCTCGGGCAGGCCGAGTACGGGGGCGATCCAGGTGTTGGCCTCCGTCTTCCAGGTCGTCGCCCAGATGAGCCGGAAGCCCAGGCCCATCAGGAGCGGGCCGTGGTCGGGGTTGAGCCATACCCGCAGGGCCGGGCGCGGCGGCTCCCAGCCCGTGGGGCGCATCCGCAGCGTGGTGTAGCCCTTGGGGCGGCGATGCGGCTTGGCCAGCCAGGGGTTGAGGGGGCCGTCGACGTCGAGGAAGAGGAGCGGCTGGGTGGAGTCCACGGCGTGATGATGCCGCGTACGGGGCCGGAGCAATCGCTTCCAGGGGGCGGTTCGGCGATCCGGCACACCCGTTCAAACGGGGCCGCCCCGGCCGGGCGCGGTGCCGGCCGGGGCGGGGTGGACCGTGTGCGGCGCTCGCGTCAGGAAAGGGCCGCGATCGCCTGGTTGAAGGTCGCCGACGGACGCATGACGGCGGCGGCCTTCGCCGGGTCGGGCTGGTAGTAGCCGCCGATGTCGGCCGGCGAGCCCTGCACCGCGATCAGCTCGTCGACGATGGTCTGCTCCTGCTCGCCGAGGGTCTTGGCGAGGCCGGCGAACGCCTGCGCGAGCTGGGCGTCGTCGGTCTGCTTGGCCAGCTCCTGGGCCCAGTACAGGGCCAGGTAGAAGTGGCTGCCGCGGTTGTCGATGCCACCCAGCCGGCGGCTCGGCGACTTGTTCTCGTTGAGGAAGCCGCCGGTCGCCCGGTCGAGGGTGTCGGCGAGCACCTGGGCGCGCGCGTTGCCCGTCTTCTGGGCGAGGTGCTCGAAGCTGACCGCGAGCGCGAGGAACTCGCCCAGGCTGTCCCAGCGGAGGTAGTTCTCCTTGACGAGCTGCTGGACGTGCTTGGGCGCGGAGCCGCCGGCACCGGTCTCGAACAGGCCGCCGCCGTTCATCAGCGGGACGACCGAGAGCATCTTGGCGCTGGTGCCGAGCTCCAGGATCGGGAACAGGTCGGTCAGGTAGTCGCGCAGCACGTTGCCGGTGACCGAGATCGTGTCCTCGCCGCGGCGGATGCGGTCGAGGGAGAACTTGATCGCGTGGACCGGAGCCATGATCTCGATCTGCAGACCGTCGGTGTCGTGGTCGGCGAGGTAGGCCTTGACCTTCTGGATCAGCTGCGCGTCGTGCGCGCGGTCCTCGTCGAGCCAGAACACGGCCGGGTTGCCGGTCGCCCGGGCGCGGGTGACGGCCAGCTTGACCCAGTCGCGGATCGGCAGGTCCTTGGTCTGGCACATCCGGAAGATGTCGCCGGCGCCGACGACCTGCTCCAGCACGGTGTTGCCGGCCGCGTCGACGACCCGGACGGTGCCCGTGGTGGGGATCTCGAAGGTCTTGTCGTGGCTGCCGTACTCCTCGGCCTTCTGCGCCATCAGGCCGACGTTGGGCACCGAGCCCATGGTCGACGGGTCGTAGGCGCCGTGTGCGCGGCAGTCGTCGACGACGACCTGGTAGATGCCGGCGTAGCTGCTGTCGGGCAGCACCGCGAGGGTGTCGGCCTCCTGGCCGTCCGGGCCCCACATGTGACCGGAGGTGCGGATCATGGCCGGCATGGAGGCGTCGACGATGACGTCGCTCGGTACGTGGAGGTTGGTGATGCCGCGGTCGGAGTCGACCATCGCCAGCTCGGGGCCGTCGGCCAGCTCGGCGTCGAAGGACGCCTTGATCTCGGCACCCTCCGGCAGCAGCTCCAGGCCCTTGAAGATGCCCCCGAGGCCGTCGTTCGGGGTCAGGCCGGCCACGGCGAGCGCCTCGCCGTACTTGGCGAAGGTCTTCGGGAAGAACGCCCGGACCACGTGGCCGAAGATGATCGGGTCGGAGACCTTCATCATCGTGGCCTTGAGGTGGACGGAGAACAGCACGCCCTCGGCCTTGGCGCGGGCGACCTGCGCGGCGAGGAACTCGCGCAGCGCGGCGACCCGCATCACGGAGGCGTCGACGACCTCACCGGCGAGGACGGGGACCGACTCGCGCAGGACCGTGGTCGAGCCGTCGTCGCCCGACAGCTCGATGCGCAGCGAACCGGCCTCGGCGATCACGGCGGACTTCTCGGTGGAGCGGAAGTCGTCGTTGGTCATGTGCGCGACATTGGTCTTGGAGCCGGCGGTCCACTCGCCCATGCGGTGCGGGTGGGCCTTGGCGTAGTTCTTCACCGACGCCGGCGCCCGGCGGTCGGAGTTGCCCTCACGCAGGACCGGGTTGACGGCGCTGCCCTTGACCTTGTCGTAGCGGGCGCGGATGTCGCGCTCCTCGTCGGTCTTGGGGTCGTCCGGGTAGGCCGGCAGCGCGTAGCCCTGCTCCTGCAGCTCGGCGATCGCGGCCTTGAGCTGCGGGATCGAGGCCGAGATGTTGGGCAGCTTGATGATGTTGGCCTCGGGCGTCTTGGCCAGCTGACCGAGCTCGGCGAGGGCGTCCTCGATGCGCTGCCCCTCCTCCAGACGCTCGGGGAAGCTCGCGATGATGCGCCCGGCCAGAGAGATGTCACGGGTCTCCACATTGACGCCCGCCGTCGACGCGTACGCCTGGATCACAGGCAAGAACGAATACGTCGCCAGGGCCGGGGCCTCGTCAGTGTGGGTGTAGATGATGGTCGAGTCAGTCACCGGGTGCTCCGCTCCACGTCTGCAACATTGCTCGACATCAAGATATCTCGTGATCGCCTCCCACTCGACAGGACCCCGCCCGGGCGAAACCGGAGGAGGTAGTTCCGATCCCCTCGAACCGTCGCAAACCGGTCGCCGGAGCGCCCCTCGCACGGAGTGCCCGCTCCGGACCGCACCGCGGGCGACCGGGGAGCGGGCCACGGGAGGGCGGATGACGCGGCGCCGTACGCCTCCGGCAAGATCGTCCCGGTACCGGTACACGAACCGCCGGATCACTTCCGTACGGCCGCACCTCAGCAGGAGGCACCGCAGACCATGACGACCACCGCCTACCTCGACGCGCTCTTCTCACTCGCCGGCCGCACCGCCCTGGTCACCGGCGGAAGTTCGGGCATCGGCCTGGCCATCGCGGAGGCGTTCGGGCGCGCCGGGGCCGAGGTGGTGGTGCTGGCCCGGCGCGAGGAGCCGCTGCGCGCCGCCACCGCTCGGCTGCGTGCGGCGGGCTGCGCGGCGGACTGGATAGCCGCCGATCTGCGCGACCGGGAGGCCGTCCGCGAGGGCGCGGAGGAGATGGCGCGGCAGCACGGCGAACCGGACATCCTGGTCAATGCCGCCGGTGTCAACCCCCGTCCCCCGCTGGGCGAGCTGACCGCCTCCGAATGGGATCGCACCATGGCCGTCAACCTCGATGCGCCGTTCCTGCTCGGGCAGCGCTTCGGGCCCGGCATGGCGGACCGCGGCTGGGGGCGGATCATCCATCTCGCCTCGCAGCAGTCGATCCGCGCGTTCGGCAACAGCGGGGCCTACGGGGTGTCCAAGGCCGGAATCTCCGCCCTGACCCGCTCCCAGGCGGAGGCCTGGTCGCGGCACGGCGTCAGCGTCAACGCGATCGCGCCCGGCTTCGTCCGCACCCCGCTGACCGAGGAGCTGTTCACCGACCCCGACCGCCCCGCGGCGATGGCGAGCCGGACGATGGCCGGGCGCAACGGCGAACCGGACGACTTCGTGGGCGCCGCGGTGTTCCTGGCCGGTCCGGGCGCGGCGTATGTGACGGGGCAGACGGTGTTCGTGGACGGCGGCTTCTCCGTGACGTGAGGGGCGCACCTCACTCGCCGTACGCGACCGCGGCATGCCCCCGCACCCCACCCACCGGCCCGGCGCTACCCCGCCCTCCCCCTGCGCCACGCCACTTCGTCGGCGGACACCGGTGCCTGGAGGCTGTACACATCGCCGACCCGCAGATCGTCCGGGGTGCTGTACTTGCCGTAGGTGCCGATGACGGAGACCGCCACGCGGGAATCCGGCTGCCAGAACTTCCGGTAGTACGGCGCGTTCGCCGGGTATTCCGGGATCTCCAGCAGGGGGATGCCGCGCCGCTCCAGTAGGCGCTGCAGTTTCGGGAACCGAAGCCGGGGAGTGAACCGCCCGTACCGGGCGCGGAGCGTGTCGCCGACCAGCGCCCTGGTGTGGCCGCGGTGTCCGAGCCTGTGCACATGCAGGGTGAAATGGTGGCCCGACCAGGGGGATTCGGCGCCGGCGCGGTCCCAGTGGAACTCGGCCAGGCCGTAGTCACGGCACAGGCCGGTGTCGCCGAACCTGTTCTCACCGAAGTCCGGCCCCAGGACCTCGGCGACCCGGTCGGGAGAGTCCGTGGGACGCACGCCGAGCACGGTGCCGGTGGTGACGACGTCCATGTAGAACGCCAGGGAGTACGGGGTCAACTGCTGTTCCTCGATGCCGTGTGCCCGATCGCGGTTCCGCGGTTCACGCCCTGCCCGCATCCGTACCGCTGCGTGCCACCCGCCGTACCGCCTGGTTGACCGCTTCGAGGACGAGGCTGACGGCGACCATGACCGCGAGGCGCAGGTACCACGGGAAGCCGTAGCGCTCGCCGAGGACGAAGGAGACGACGAAGCCGACGGGGACGGTGACCCAGGTGGGCAGGTTCGGCATCTCCGGCTTCTTCGGCCCGCTTGCTGTGGAGGACACGGTGATTCCTTGTCTTCTTGTGCTGAAGTCCCCCGGTACGAAGGCACCGGGGGACTTCAGCACATCACGTGACGCCTGCGGTCTGCGAGTTCCTTGTCCGCGCCGACGCTCCGGCCGGCGCCCCGGCCCCGTCCGCCGCCTCAGAAGTACGACTGCAGGGTTCCCCGGCGCCGGACGTCGACCGTGGCGCAGTGGAACGAGCCGCCGAAGGTGTTGAAATTGCGGAAATTGCAGGGGATCGGCCGGAAGCCGAACTTCTTCATCGCCGCGATCATCGGTTCGTCCTGCGCTTCGACGATCACCCGCTCCTCGTCCAGCATCAGGATGTTCATGTTGATCCACTTGCTGGTCATGTACAGCGGGTGCGTGTCGGGAATGACCGGAGCGGGTGCGGCCATCACATCCCAGCCCTTGAAGAGCCGCGGCACCTCGGGCACCCGCTCGGGGTGAATGAGCAGCTTGCCCGGCGCCATCGGCACGAGCGTGGCGTCGATGTGCATCGGGTGCGAGTCGTTGAACTCGAAGACATGGATACGGTATTCGTCGCCGAGGTGCCGGCGCAGCCACTCGATGCCGAAGTCATTGGTGACATTGCTCTTCTGGGCGATGATGTCCCGACCGCAGCGGGTGAAGTCGGCCGCGTCGAAGGTCGGCTCGAATTCGGTCACCACCAGCCGCTGCGAGCCGTCCTCACCGGGGTCGGTCCAGTCCTGGTCGAACTGGTCGTCCGTCAGCTCCGGCTTCGGCGCCGCGGTCCATTTCGCGCCGCCGTGGAAGTACTCCTTCAGCAGCGGCCGGTAGGCGAGGTTCTCGTAATAGCGCGACCGCCAGGCCATGGGGCATTCGATGATGTCGTCGCCGACCACGAGAATCGCGTCCCGGGGCATCGCCGCGTACATCCCGGTGCTGGTCCAGTCGAGGGTGGTGTACGGCGTCCGCTGAGGAATGATTTCCGGCCGTCGGACCGTCACCCCCTCCCCCTCCAGGATGCGCACCAGCTCCTCCAGCTCGGCGCGGGCGGCGGCGACTTGCTCGGGCGGGAACGGCCGCCCCGCGTTACGGCGGAAGGTCGCGTGCTGGTTGCCGGGAAGCACGGGCGGCAGGGCCATGTGCCAGGTCGGGAAACTCGCCTCGTCGACGATGCCGACGATCACTTCCTCCAGCGGGTCCCACTCCGTGTAGGAACGCACGGGGCTCTCCGTCCGGCCGGACGAGGTGTAGGAGTCACCCGGGTCGATGTGGGGGGTATCGGCGTTCACGCAAGCTGCTCCTCGTTCAGGCGGCGCACGGCGACCGAGATCCGTGCTCCCGCGATCAAGGTCGATTGAACGTGTCGAACAACTGAACGGGCAACTTCCCCCACCAGGTTGGCCGGAACCCGGTGCCTCGATCAGGAATACGCCCCTACGGCCGGTGGGTCGGCACACGCCAGGGCCGGTACCGGCAGTGAGCCCGCCAGGGCATCGGCCTCACCCCGGTGGAGCAAGCCCCCGCCCGACACCGGCCGTACAGGTGATTCCGCCTCAGCTGTGGCCTGTGCGGGTGTAGTACCCAGCAGGGGCAGGGGAGAGATTTGGTCACCGGGGAACGCCCCCGCCCCCTCCGGGGCCGGACATCCGCTACCGGCCCGAACTCCACAGAGGTCCTGAATTGAAGAGCACGAGAGTATCGAAGCCTCGCACCCTCGTCGCCGGTGCCGGGGCCCTGGCCCTGATCACTGCCGTACTCACCCAGCCGAGCGCCGATGCCGCTCCCGGCCCGCCCTCCGACCCACCGACGGCGACCACCGCCGCACAGCGCGCCAAGGAGATCAGCTCCAGTCTCGGCGGCGAGGGGGCGGGCTCCTACTACGACGCCGAGAACCGCGCGCTCATCGTGAACGTGACCAGTGAGGCGGCCGCCGCCAAGGTCCGTGCGGCGGGCGCCCAGCCGAAGATCGTCAAGCACTCCCTCGCCACGCTGGACACCGCCCGCGCCAACCTCAAGGAGCAGGTGCGGATTCCCGGGACGTCCTGGGCGATGGATCCCCGCCTCAACAAGGTGGTCATCGTCGCCGACCCCACGGTCAAGGGCAAGGACTTCGACCAGCTCAAGGCGGCCGCCTCGGCGCTCGGCGACCGGGCCAGCCTCACCCGCTCGTCGGCGGAACTGCGGCCGCTGCTCGCCGGCGGCGAAGCGATCTGGGGCAGCACCGCCCGTTGCTCGCTCGGCTTCAACGTCGTCAAGGGCGGCCAGCCGTACTTCCTGACCGCCGGCCACTGCGGCGACGCGGTGCGGAGCTGGTCCGCGACGATGGGCGGCACGGAGGCCGCGGCGACGGAGGACGCCACCTTCCCCGGCGACGACTTCGCGATCGCCCGGTACACCGCGGCCGACGTGGTGCACCCCAGCGCGGTGAGTCTCTACAACGGCAAGATGCAGACCATCTCCAAGGCGGCCGAGCCGATCGTGGGCCAGCAGGTGCAGCGCAGCGGCAGCACCACCCATGTCCGCAGTGGTCTGGTCATGGCGCTCGATGTGACCGTCAACTACCAGCAGGGCGCGGTCGACGGCCTGATCCAGACCACCGTCTGCGCGGAGCCCGGCGACAGCGGCGGTCCGCTCTTCGACGGCGACCACGCACTCGGCCTGACCTCGGGCGGCCGCGGCGACTGCACCCTCGGAGGCCAGACCTTCTACCAGCCGGTGCGCGAGGCCCTGGAGAAGACCGGATCCCAACTCGGCTGAGCCCGCCCGCGCCCTGCGCGGGCACCTTGGTTCAGGCGGAAGGCGGAGCGCCGTCCCGGAGCAGTCACCGGGACGGCGCTCCGCCGAACGCATGCCGCGGGAACGGCGACCGGTCGGCCTCCCCAAGACACGAACCGGCCGGCGTCCCCAGACCGAATCGACCGGCGTCCCCAAGACGCAAAAGGGCCCGGTGCCAGGCTCGCGCCTGAACACCGGGCCCGGTGTGCTTACTTGCCGCCGCCGCCGACCAGGTTGTTGCAGCCCATGCTCGAGCCGATCGGGGTGGACTGCGCGCCTGCCGGGCCCTCGCCGTTGAGCGCGTTGCCCAGTACGCCGTTGAGGATCCCGACCTCGCCGAGCACGTCGACGTTCAGGTCGTGGGACCGGCAGGAGCTGCCCGACTTGACGACCCAGGTGTCGCCGCCTCCCTTGCCGTCGTGGGCCTGAGCGGTGCCGGCGCCGAGGAAGGCGACACTGCCGAGTGCGGCAACCACCACGGCAGCCTTGTGAAGCTTGCGCATTGATTCATCTCCGGTAAGTTGGACGGATGCGATCTGTGACTGATCGACTTCGTACAGTTACTGAAGGCTAATACGACATATCCCACAACCACTTGAACGACGCGCCGATCACTTGACGGTGTCGTGTCGCGGTCGCACCGGCCCGTCGACAGCCGTTCCCGGCGGCGCGCTCGGTGGCCTGCCCGGCGGGCTCAGGCGCGCCAGGGGCGGGCGTACCCTTCCCGCAGCGGTCCTCCGAGCAGGTCGAGTACCTGCTCGACCGCGGCCGCCAACGGGACGGGGTCGGCGCGTTCGGCCACCGCCCGATGGCCCTCCAGCAGGGCCCTGCCCCGTTCCGGATCCGCGCTCAGCAGCCTGCGCGGCAGCCATTTGCCGATCCCCGTCCACGCCCGGTGGTGGGCGGTGATCAGGTGCGCCGCCTCGCGCAGGGCGTGGTCGGCGAGGGCCAGCTGCTCGTACCGGCCGGCGGGCGCGGTGTCGACCAGATCGTCCAGGTAACAGGTGAGGACGTACCGGCCGTGTTCCCACTCCGTCGGGCTGAGCCGGGGAGGGCCGGCCGCGAGCACCGCTCGCGCCTGATCGCGGGTGCGCGCCAGATGCCCGTGCGGGTCGTACAGGGGCAGGCCGTCGGCGTAGACGAACAGCACGGTGCCGCGGCGACGGGCCTGGTCCCACTCGAAGAACTCGGGTACGTCCGTGATGGTGTTGACGAACAACTCGGCCAGGCGGCCGTCGTGGCGGACGACCTCCCGGCGGCTGCGGTCCGAGTCCGGTACGAGGACGGCCACGTCCAGATCACTCGTCGAGGTGGCGCGGCCATGGGCGGCCGAGCCGCCGAGCAGGGCCCCCAGCGCGTGCGGGAAGCGGTCCGTCACCAGGCGCAGAGCTTGGGCCGCGGCGGTTTCCTGATCATTCATGGCCGTTGATCGTGCCAGCCCCCCGTCTGCGTCCTCCACCCGTCCGGCGAAGCGCGTCGCAGGACGGGCCACGTGGCGCGGGACTTCCCGGCGGCCGGACCCAGGTGCGGCGTTCCCGGCCGGTGGGGTCCTACGGCGTCAGCGGGCCGAGCAGGTCGTTGCTGCGGGCGTTCGGGTCGGCGCTGGTGCTGTACTCCAGGGACGCCTGGACCATCTCGTCGACGGACAGCAGGCCGTCGCTGTCCACGTCGAGCACCGCGAAGGATTCTTCGGCGTCCGCGGCCGAGACTCCGAAGGCCCGGTAGAAGCGCCGGTGCTCGTCCAGGCCGATGTTTCCGTCGCCGTCGCGGTCCATGATCCCGAAGAGCAGACGCCGCCGTTCCTGTCGCGTCTTCCTGCGCGAGGCGGCCGCCCCGCCTCGCGCCGTGTCGAGCTTGTCGGCGAGGAACTCCTCCAGGGAGATGCGCTCGTCGGAATCGACGTCCATGCGGGAGGCCAGGTCCTCCCAGGTGTCGTGGAGCACGGCGGTCACCTCGGCCGCACGTGGCGAACCGGTGTCCGCGAAGCTTTCGTTGATGCGTTGCGCGAGGGCTTCGAAGTCGCCGCGCTCGATGTATCCGTTGCCGTCGGTGTCATAGACGTCGAACAGCTTGCGCATCTTCTCGCGGAGAATGTGTTCGGGCATTTCCTGTCCCAGGAGCGCGGAGGGTCGCAGATCGGGGGCTTGGAGCGCGGCCGGCCCGCCATGGGCCGGGCCCACGCGAGTCCTCTTCGCGTGGGCCCGGCGCCGCGCCCGCGGCTCGGGCCGGGGCCCGTTTCCGTTACTTGCGGATGACGTTGTTGCACGCCAGGTGCGTGCCGATCCTGGTGGACTGCGTGCCCGAGCTGCCCTCGCCGCCACCGGCGTTGGCCAACAGGCCGTTGAGGATGCCTACGTTGCCGAGTACGTCGACGTTCGCCTCGTGCGTCCGGCAGGAGGTGTGCTGGCGGATCTCGACCTTGCGGCTGTGCGCCTTGCGGCGGTGGTGGTGGTCGCCGCCCCACTGCTGCCGGCTGACGACCTGACGGACCGTCTGCTGCTGAGGGGCCTCGACGCGGGTCGCCTGGGTGCGGCTGGGGGTGCCGCCGCCCGTCCCGCCGGCGTGGGCGGTGCCGGCGCCGGCGAGGCCGACACTGGCGAGGACGACTGTCACGACGGCAGCCTTGCGAAGCTTTTGCATATCATCTCCGGTAGATCGAATGAATTCGG
Source organism: Streptomyces sp. NPDC043738 (assembly GCF_056436545.1). Lineage (NCBI taxonomy): Bacteria > Bacillati > Actinomycetota > Actinomycetes > Kitasatosporales > Streptomycetaceae > Streptomyces > Streptomyces sp. NPDC043738. The sequence continues at coordinate 99,001 of NZ_JBWKCJ010000004.1, forward strand.
TCGGTAATCGACCGAATTCATACAGTTACTGAAGGCTAATGCGAAATACCACGCAGCCGCTGGGTGACGCGCCGTATCCCCTGACCGCAGGGGTCCGGAGCCGCGCCCGCTCGTCTCGATCTACCAGGTGACCGGCAGCTCGTGCAGGCCGAAGATGGCCGCGTCGTTCTTCAGCGGGAGCGCCTCGACGGGGCCGGCCGGGCGGAGTTCGGGGATGCGGCGGAGCAGGGTGTCGTAGACGATCTCCAGTTCCATGCGGGCGAGGCTCTGCCCGAGGCACTGGTGCGGGCCGTGGCCGAAGGCGAGGTGCTGGCGTGCGCCGCGGTCGACGTCCAGCTTCCCGGGGTTCTCGTAGACGTCCGGGTCGTGGTTGGCCGAACCGCCGAGCGCGAAGACGCCTTCGCCGGTGCGGATGGTCTGCCCGCCGATCTCGACGTCCTCCTTGGCCACGCGGGTGGTGATGATGTCGGTGATGGTGAAGTAGCGCAGCAGTTCCTCGACGACCTGCGGCGTGCTGCCGGGGTCGCCGGTGATGCGCGCCCGCAGCTCGGGCGTCTCCATCAGGGCGAGCATGCCCAGCGAGATCATGTTCCCGGTCGTGTCGTGTCCGGCGGTCAGCAGCAGGAACGCCAGGTCGACGAGTGCGTCGTGATCGTAGACGGCGTCCTTGCGGCCCTTGGCGATCTGACGGCTGAGCAGGTCCTCCCCCGGGACCTGCTCCTTGGTCGTCACGAGTTCGTCCAGGTAGGCCTGCAGGTCGAAGAACGCCTGCTGCCGGGTCAGCGGCGGGAGGGCCATGCTGAGCATGCGGGAGGTGCGGTCCTCGAAGAAGTCGCGGTCGTCGACGGACACGCCGAGCAACTCGCAGATGACCAGGGACGGCACCGGGAAGGACATCGCCTTGACCAGGTCGGCCGGGTTGGGGCCGGCGAGCATCGCGTCGACGCACTCGTCGACGATCTCCTGGATGCGCGGCCGCAGGGCCTCCATCCGGCGGAAGGTGAACTCGCCGACCACGGCGCGCCGTGCCCGGGTGTGCTCGGGCGCGTCCATGCCCGCCAGGGACAGCGTGGAATCCTTGTCGCTCCGGGCCATCTCGACCAGCATCGGGAAGTTCGGATCGGCGCGGTCGGAGCTCAGGCGCGGGTCGAGCAGCGCCTTGCGCACATCGTCGTGGCGGGTCAGGATCCACGCCGGCCTGCCGGTCGGCAGCACCACCTTCGACACGGGCCCGGTCTCGCGGAGGCCGTGGTACTCGGCGGGCAGCCGGTAGGGGCAGGTGCGGGGGAAGGGGAAGGCGGGCGGGGTGCCGCCGTCGGTCGGTTCGGTCATGGCAGGTCGCTCCTGGTCGGTGGTGGGTGTGCGGTGGCGCCGGAGGTGCGTCGCGTCGTCGCCCGGCGGCAGGGACGCGCTCCGCGGCGCCACCGCGTGCGAACGTCCCCGGTCAGAGGGGCTTTTGGGCGGTCAGCAGCACGGACCCGAACTCGTCGACGTCGATCATGGAGGCGGGGCTGAACTTCTCCTCCGCCTCGTCGTCGAAGACGGTCTGCATCTCCTGGGAGCCCCGGCTCATCTGCTCGAAGGTCTGGCGCACGCTCTGCTCGGTGATGTCGAGCAGCTCGACGAAGCGGAGGCCCGCGTCGCGCAGCATGGGCACGTAGTCCTCGGGCCGGGCCAGCGTCATGATGAAGTCGCGGAGCAGCCGGTCCACGGCGGGCTGCTTCTCCGCGGGGATGGGGCCGCGCTCGAAGAAGTCGGTGAGGACCAGGCGGCCGCCGGGGCGCAGGACGCGGCGGATCTCGCTGAGGACCCGTCCGCGATCGGGCATGTGGAAGATCGACTCGATGGCGACGGCGGCGTCGAAGGAGTCGTCGGGGAAGGGCAGTTCCATGGCGTCGGCGTGCCGGAACTCCACCCGGTCGCCCAGGCCGGCGGCCTCGGCGAGGGCGGTCGCGCGGGCGATCTGGTCCTTGCTGATCGCGATGCCCGTGACATGGGCGCCGGTGCGCCGGGCGATCCGCATGGCCGGCTGGCCGACTCCGCAGCCGACGTCGAGGACCCGCCGGCCCTCGACGATCCGCAGGCGGTCGGTCATCTCGTCGGTGAGCCGGTCGGCCGCCTCCACCAGCGGGGTGTCGTCGTCGTCGACGTCCCAGTAGCCGAGGTGGAGGCTGCCGCCGACCGCTTCGGTGTCCAGTGCGGTGAGGCGGTCGTAGAGGCGTCCGACCTCTTCGGGGACGGGGGTGGCCGTGAGGGTGGACTCGGCCGGGGACGTGGACGTGCTGGACATGAGAGTTCTCCGATTTCTTTTCTGGTGAATCAGAAGGTGGCGCCTGTACGGCGGGTGCGTGGGTCCGGTCGGCCGGAAAGTGCCGACTCGCCGCAGTCCTCACGACCGGGAAATACAGGGCCGGTGGGGAATTCCGTGCGCGAGGCGTGAAGTTCGCCGTCTGCTCGCCGGCTGCGTGGCGTATGCGCCTGGAGATCACGATACCGACCGGAAGGCATTTGCGGAACATGTGCCCGGGAATTTCCGGGGAGTCCGGGAAATTCCTGGAGTTCACCGTTATCCGCCGCGCGGCACGACGGCTTCATTCGGCGATCCGCACGAGCATTTTTCCGGTGTGGGCGCCGCGCAGCAGGTCGAGGAACGCGGTGGGCGCGTTCTGCAGACCTTCGACGACGGTCTCCCGGTAGGAGATCCTCCCGGATGCCAGCCAACCGCCCATACGGGCGGTGAACTCGTCGCCGAGGTCGCCGTGGCCCCAGACGAGGAAGCCGCGCAGGGTGATGCCCTTGGCGATGGCCTGCGCCAGGTTCCGTGGGCCGGCCGGGCCGGTCTTGTCGTCGGCCTGCGGCGTGCTGCCGCAGAGGGCGAACCGCGCGCCCAGCCTGGCCACCATCAGGGCCGCGTCCAGATGGTCGCCGCCCACGTTGTCGAAGTAGACGTCGATGCCCGCCGGTGCGGCCTGCGCCAGCTGTTCGAGGACCGGTCCGTCCTTGTAGTCGAACGCCGCGTCGAAGCCCAGCTCCTCGGTCAGATAGGCGACCTTCTCGGGACCACCCGCCGATCCGATCACCCGTTCGGCACCGCAGAGGCGGGCGATCTGCCCGACGAGGGAGCCCACCGCGCCCGCGGCCCCGGAGACGAACACGGTGTCGCCGGCACGGAATTCGGCGGCCTTGAGCAACCCCGTGTAGGCGGCGTGCCCGGGCATGCCGAGCACGCCGAGGTACGCGCCGGGCGGCGCGAGCGCCGGGTCGACCCGGACCACGCCGGCGGCGCCCACGACGGCGTACTCCCGCCAGCCGAGGCCGTGCAGGACCAGGTCGCCGACGGCCAGCCGCGGCGACTTCGAGACGACGACCTCGCCGACGGCGCCCCCGTCGAGCGCCTTGCCGACGGTGAACGGCGGGACGTAGGACCTGGTGTTGTTCATCCGCCCGCGCATATACGGGTCGACGCTCATCACCAGGTTGCGGATCAGCACCTGGCCGGTCCTGACGGCGGGCAGTTCCGCCCGCACGACCGAGAAGTCCGCGGTGGTCGGCCACCCCTCGGGGCGGGCGGCGAGCCGGACTTCGGTGCCCGTGGACGGAACGGTCATCACGTTCTCCTCGACTGCGGTGGGGTGTCCGTCACGCACGGGGCGCTCCGAGGGTGTCGCGCCAGTGGCGGCATGCGGTGGCGATGTGTTCGGCGGCGCCGTCGAGCAGCTTCAGGCCGATCCGGTCGACGTGGCGGTGCCGCCATGAGGCGAGTTCGGTGCCTTCGACCCACTGGTTGAAGGCACCCAGCGCCGGTCCGGTCTGGATCTGGTAGTTCACTCTTCCCGAGCCGTCGCCGTTCATTGCCAGGCGCGTGGAGTGGAAGAAGTACCAGCGAAACACCAGGGCCATTTTCTGTTTGGGTTCGGCGTCGGCCCGGTCGATTTCGGTGTCGCGTCCCTGCGACCGAAGATAGCCGCACACCTCGTCCCAGACCTCTTCGACGCTCTTTCCGAAATAGGTCCGCTCCAGCAGGGAACGGGTCTTCTCCGGTATTTCGTCGAGGCCGTCGTAGTGGGAGTACAGGGAGAACAGTTTGTTGGCGCGGGTGGGGAAGAAGACGCCCTTGCGGAGCACCTGCACCTTGGCGCCGAACTCGAACATGTCGCCCGCGGGGGCGTAGCCGGTGTCGGCGATGCCGGCGTCCTGCAGCATGTCCTTGACGTCGGTGCTCATGCCGGACTCCACCGTGCACTGGTTGATGGATCCGGTGAGTACGTAGTCGGCGCCCAGCATGAAGGCCGCCGCGAGCGCCGCGGGGGTGCCGAGGCCGCCGGCGAGGCCCAGGCAGATCGGCTCCTGGTAGCCGTACCGGTCCTGGGCCCGCTGCCGCAGCCCCAGCATGGCGGGCATCAGCACCGTGGCGACTCCGCCGTCCGTGTGCCCGCCGGAGTCCGCCTCGACCGTGATGTCGTGGCTCATCGGCACCGTCCGGGCGAGCTGGACCTGTTCGTCGGTGAGGGCGTTGTCCCGGTGGAGCCTGTCCAGGACGGGGCCGGGGGCGGGGGCCATGAACTGCTCGGCGACCTCCGGCCGGGAGACCTTGGCCATGATGCGGTGGTCGCACACGGTGCGGCCGTCGGCGCCGCGGCGCAGTCCCCGTGCCCGGTAGAGGACGAGCGCGGGGGTCATCTGCATGAAGGCCGACGCCTCGATGACGGGGACCCCTTGGCGCATCAGCAGGTCGACCAGTGCGCGCTCGGCCGCGGGGTCGTCGTGGTCGGCCAGGACGTTGACGCCGTAGGGCTGTCCTTCGGCCAGGCCGTGCTGGACCTCCTTCACCCGCTGCTCGATCTCCGGGAGCGGCAGACCACCGGTGCCCAGGAAGCCGAGCATGTGGTTCCGGCCGAGCCTTGTGACCATCTCGGCCGAGGCGATGCCCCGGTACATGCCGCCCACGGCGTAGGCGTGGCGCACGCCCATCCGCCGGCGGAACACGGGGCTGCCGAGCGCGGCGGCGGGTGTGCCGGGCTGCGCGCCCCGTGTGTCGGCCGCCGTATCGAGGGAGGCGGCCGGCTCTTCGCGCGGGGCGGCCGGTGCCTCGGGGCGGGCGGCCGGCCGCGGGGCGGAGCGGATCTGGTCGACCAGCTTGCCCAGTACCCGGCCGCCGAGTTCGACGAAGTCGGTGACGCCCTGGTCGAGGAGGTGGTGGACGCTCTCGGTCCAGCGCACCGGCCGCACGATCTGGTCGACGAGAGTGTGCGCGGTCCGGCCGGGGACGTACGGGCGCGCCGTGGCGTTGGCGATCACCGGCGTCGCCGGGTTCCCGAGGGCGAAGTCGTCGACGAAGCGCGCGAAGTCCTGCTGCGCCCGGCGCATCAGCGGCGAGTGGAAGGCGCCGGAGACGTTCAGTCGCACACAGCGGACGTCGCGCGCGTCGAGGTGGGCCACCAGCGCGTCGACGGTCTCGGTGTCGCCGGACACGACCTGCTGCCGCGGTGCGTTGTCGTTGGCGACGGTCAGCCGGCCCGAGAAGCCGCCCTCGTCGAGGAGTTCGCCCAGCGCTGCCGCGTCGAGCCCGACCACGGCCGCCATGCCGCCGCCCCGCGCCTGGGCCATCAGTGCGCCGCGCCGCTGGACCAGGCGCAGTCCGGTCGCGAAGTCGAAGGCCCCGGCGGCGTGCAGGGCGCAGTACTCCCCCAGGCTGTGCCCGGCGAGGAAGTCCGGCTCGCCGCCGGTGCGCTCGCGCCACTGCCGGTGGGCGAGCGCGCCGACCACGAACAGCGCGGGCTGGGTGTACTCGGTGCGGCCCAGTTGCCGGTCCGGATCGTCCAGGCACAGCGTGCGCAGGGAGTAGCCGAGGATCTCGGAGGCCTCGTCGGCGAGTTCGGGATATGCGTCGAACAGCTCCCGCCCCATGCCGCGCCGCTGGGCGCCCTGGCCGGGAAAGACCACTGCCTTCATGTCAGCGGCCTCCCTGCGCGTCGGTCGCCGGGACGGTGGCGTCCTCGGCGGCGTAGAGCCGGTCGCCGAGGCGCATCAGCTTGTCGAGCGACCGCGGGGCCGTCATGACCTCGGCGTGCATCGAGGTGTCGACGTCGATGGTGAAGAAGTCGTCGATCTGGTCGGCCCACTCCTGCCAGTACGCGATGCCGTCCACGGTGGGCAGGTCGGGGTTCGGGAAGAGCACCATGTGCTCCTCGAAGGCGCCGAAGAACTTGCCGCCCCGGTTGCGCAGGTAGTAGCAGCGCAGTCCGTCGCGCCGCGGCAGCGGGTCCACCGTGTACTTCTCGCCCTGTGTGGCCTCGAAGTAGCGGGACAGCTGACGGACGCGGGAGCGCAGCTGCGCCTCGGTCTTGCTGACGCCGCGGTCGAGGGCGGCGGCGATCAGGGAGTCGAGGAACGCCTTGGTGTCCAGGGTGGTGTCGACCTCGTCGCGGCGCAGGATGGGGCTGGCGCCGCCGTGCGAGTCGAAGCGGTTGTTGCCGAGGATCAGGTTGACGGCGCGGAAGTCGCTCACCTTGGTGACCACGTCGGCGTCGAAGTTCCCGCCGACGATGAGGGCGTTGGCCTTGTTGGTGGAGGCCGCGTCCAGCGTGTCCAGCATGACCAGCGTGCGCACGTCGGCGCCCTTCAGCTGGAGCTGGCGCACGGTCTCGTACGCGAACAGGCCGCCCAGGGAGAACCCGCCGATGTCGTAGGGGCCTTCCGGCTGTACGGCGAGGATGAGGGAGGCGTAGTGCTCGGCCATGGCGTACTGGCCGGTGAGGATGTCGGTGGAGTCGATCCAGCCCTTGGGCTGGATGCCGTAGAAGGGGCGCGGGCAGCGTGCGGCCAGCGGGGCGTAGGACTCCACGCCGCCGTTGCCGTGGTGGATCCAGAACACCGGCCGGCCGGAGGTGACCCCGTTCATGCGGACCAGTTCGGGGAAGTCGCCCGGCGATGCGGGCTCGGCGCGCCGTGCCGGGGCCTCGGCCGGCGCGACGGGCGCGGGGGCGGGCCCGGCCGGAGCCGGTTCGGCCTCGGCAACCGCAGCCGGCTCCGGGGCCGCGGCCGTGCCGGTGATCGCGTCGACGACCTCCTGCAGCGTTTGGCAGCCGGCGATGACGTCGAGGGTGAGGGAGGCGTCGAGGTGGGTCTGCGCCTGGGTGAGGAACTGCATCATGAAGATGGAGTCGAAGCCGTAGTCGCCCAGGGACCTGTCCCACCGCAGGGTCGCCACGTCGACCTCCAGCAGCGTCGCCATGAGCTCCGCGACGAGGTCTCCCACGGCCTGCGGCTCGGCCGGCTCGTCGGCCGGTGCGGCGGTCGGCGTCGGTTCGACGGTCGGCGTCGGCTCGGGGGCCGCTGCGACGGTCGGCGTCGGCTCGGGGGCCGGCGCGGGTTCGGCAGCGGCCTCCGGCTCGGGTCGCGCCGCCAGGAAGCGCTCCCGCATCCGGGCGTGGTCGCCGTCGAGGGCGATGGCGCCGGGCAGGCCGGCCGCCCAGACGCGGTCCAGGGCCTCGACGCCCACGGATGCCCGCATCGGCCGCATGCCCACGGCCTGAAGGAGGTCGACGGTCGACGGGTCGGCGCCCATGCCGCCCTTCTCCCACAGCGGCCAGTTCACCATCAGGGTGCGGCCCGACCGGCTGCCCCGGTCCACCAGCAGGGCGCGGTGGGCGGCGTATCCGTCCATGAAGGCGTTGGCGGCGGCGTAGTCGGCCTGACCGACGTTGCCGAAGGCGGCCATGGAGGAGAAGCCGATGAAGCAGTCGAGCGGGACGGCGGCGGTCGCCTCGTCGAGGTGGTACAGCCCGGCCACCTTGGCCGCGAACACCGCGCGGAGGTCGTCCGCGGTCTTCCTGGCCACGAAGCCGTCGCGCAGCACTCCGGCGGCGTGCACGATGCCGTGCAGCGCGCCGTACTCGGCCTGGACCTCGCGTACGGCCCGGGTCACGGCGGCACGGTCGGCGACATCGAGCACCCGGTAGTCGGCGCGGGCGCCCAGGGCACGCAGGGTGGTGAGCAGTTCCCGCTGTGCCGGGCCGGCCGGGCCGCGGCCGCACAGGACCAGGGCGGGCGAGGAGACGCGCCGGGCGATGTCCTGCGCGAACAGGGCCCCGAGACCTCCGGCGCCGCCGGTCAGCAGGTAGACGCCGCCGTCGCGCCAGGGCAGTTCGGGGGCGGCCGGTGCCACTTCGCGCCAGTGGGACACCTGCCGGCGTCCGGCGCGGTAGCGCACGGCCTCCTCGGCCGGGTCGGCACCGTCGCCGCGCAGCCGTCCGGCCAGCTGCGCCGGGGACAGCTCGCCGTCACCGTCCAGTTCGATCCACTGCGTCAGCAGCTTGGGGTGCTCCATGCGGGCCGTGCGCAGCATGCCGCTCAGCCCGCCCAGCCAGGGCGCGTGCGCGGGGGTGACGACCTGGATGAGGCGCGGCGCACGGGTGGTCGCCGTGTCGCGCAGCAGCTCCAGCAACCGCTCGGCGTACTCGGTGTAGCGGGCCGGGATCTCGCCGCGGGCCTGCCAGGTTTCACAGGTGGCGCCGCCCAGCGCCGCGGCGAGCGCGGCGGCGTCCGTCGCCGGGAGTTCGCACAGCACGACGTGCCGCTCGACGTCGTCGCCGTGGTGCCGCGGTGCCGCGCTGTCGCGCCAGTCCGCCTGGATCAGCAGGGCGGGCTCGGTGACCGGCTCGGCGGCACGGGGCTCCGGGGCGGGCCTCATCCGTGTGCTGAAGCCCAGCAGCCGTACGCAGACGTTGCCCCGTGCGTCGCACAGGTCGATGTCCAGGCGGCGTACGCCGGAGTCGCGGCGGTCGTCCGCGGCCCGGCTCACCAGCGCCCAGCCCTCGACCGGAGTGGGCGCCAGGACCTGCACCTCGCGCACGGTGAACGGCAGCGCCGTCCCCTCCGGGGCGTCGCCGTGCTCGCCGAGCGACAGTCCCAGGGTCGCCTGCAGGGCGGCGTCGAGCATGCCCGGGTTGAGCGTCGACGGGGCCGCCGCCTCCTCGGGGAGGCGCAGGCGCGCAAGGGCGGTGTCCGCACCGTGGTACAGCTCCTGCACGCCCCGGAACGCGCGGCCGTACTCCAGGCCCATCCGTGCGAACAGCGCGTAGCACTCGGCGCCTTCGTGCCGGGAGGGGAGGCTCGCCCGCAGTGCGTCGATGTCGTGGGTGTGGTCGGCGGCGAGGAGGGCGGGGTCGGTGTGTGCGGTGCCGGTCGCGTGCAGGACGCGGTCGCCGTCGCCCTGGGCGTACACCTCGAACGCCCCGCCGGCCGGGGGCACTTCGACGGTGAGGGTGCGCGGCGCCGTCACCTCCAGGGGGCGCAGCCAGGTGACGTCGCGCAGGCGCACGCCCGTGGCGGTGCCGTGGTCCGCGGCCCGGACCAGCGCGTCGCGGACGAACTCCAGGTAGGCGGCGCCGGGCAGGACGGGCGTGTCCGTCACGCGGTGGTCGCGCAGGTAGAACTCGTGCCCGGTCAGTTCGCTGCGGTAGGGCGCCGGTGGTGCGGCCGGCGCCGCGGCCACCGGTGCCGGGGGCGGTGTGCTCGGCGTGGCGCGCTGGGCGTCGGCGATCCAGTAGCGCCGCAGCTGGAACGGGTAGACGGGCAGCGGGAGGCGCCGCATCGGCCGGCCGGCGTACAGGCGTTGCCAGTCCACGTCGAAGCCGGTGACCCAGAGTTTGAGCAGGCGCCCGAGCTTGCCCTTGGCTATCCAGCTGTCGATGGCGAGGGCGATGTCGTCGTCGCCGGCGAGCTCGTTCCACGGCCCCTGGCGCTGTGCCCGGCCGGTGTGCAGGCCCTGTGCGGTGCCGCGGTCGAGGAAGCCGCCCAGCCGCTCGCGCAGGTCGGCGAGCGAGGGGGTCAGGAAGGCGAGTCGCTCGTCCATCGCGACCCGGCCCACCTGCAGCGTGTAGGCGAGGTCCGGCAGGTCGGGTTCGCCGAGCCGGCCCGCGTCGATCCAGTCGGCCAGCTGCCGGGCCCTGGCGCGCAGCGTCTCGGGCTCCGGGGCGGACAGGACGACGGCCACGGGGTCCGGCGTGCTCACCGCCGGCGCGGGGCGCGGCAGGTACTCCTCGAGGACGACATGGGCGTTGACGCCGCCGAAGCCGAAGGAGCTGACTCCCGCCCGGCGCGGCAGCTCACGGCCCTCCGCGTCGCGCGGCGCCGGCCAGGGCTGCTGCTCGCGCACGAGGTGGAACGGGCTGCCGTCGAGGTCGATATAGGGGTTGACGGTGTCGCAGTGCAGGCTCTTGGCAAGCGTGCGGTGCCGCATCTGCAGCAGCACCTTGATCACGCCGGCGACACCCGCGGCGAGTTCGAGATGACCGATGTTGGTCTTCACCGAACCGACACCGCAGTGGGCCTCCTCGACCACCGCGCCCTGCTCCTCGTACATCTCACGGAAGGCCGCCTTCAGCCCGTTGATCTCGATCGGATCGCCGAGCTTGGTGCCGGTGCCGTGCGCCTCGATGTAGCCGACCGTCCGCGGGTCGATGCCGGCGGCGCGGTAGGCGCGCCGGATCAGTGCGGCCTGGGCCTTGGGGTTGGGCGCGGTCAGGGAGTTGGAGCGGCCGCCGTGGTTCTCGGCCGTCGAGCGGATCAGGCCGTAGACGTGGTCGCCGTCGCGCTCGGCCGCCGACAGGCGCTTGAGCACCAGCATCCCCACGCCCTCACCCCGCGCATAGCCGTCGGCCTGGTCGGAGAAGGTCTTGCAGCGGCCCCCCGGGCTCAGCATCCCGGACTTGCCGAAGCTGACGTGGCCGTCGGGGATCACCATGGTGTTGATGCCGCCGACGACGGCCATGTCGCACTCGCCCCGTTCGATCGAGACGACGCCGCGGTGCATGGCGACCAGGGAACTCGAACAGGCGGTCTCGATCGGCTCGCTCGGCCCGTGCACGTCCAGGAAGTAGCTCATCCGGTTCGGGCCGACGGAGGGCACGCTGCCCGTGGGCGTGACGCTGTCGCCCCGGCCGCTGCTGCGGTCGGAGAGCAGGCCGTAGCCGGTGTCGCTGGTGCCGACGAACAGGCCGAGGCTGCTCCCGGCCAGGGCGTCGGCGGCGTAGCCGGCGTCCTCCAGCGCCTTCCACACGTACAGCATCAGCAGGCGCTGCTGGGGGTCCATGTGGACGGCGTCCCTCGGGGCGATGCCGAAGAACAGCGGATCGAAGTCGGCGACGCCGTCCATGAAGCCGCCCCACTTGACGTTGGTGCGGCCCGGCTCCTGCAAGGGGTCGCCGAACAGGGCACGCCAGTCCCACCGGTCGGCGGGGACCTCGGCGATGCAGTCGCGGCCCTCGCGCAGGTTCCGCCAGAACGCGTCGAGGTCCTCGGCCTGGGGGAACCGGCCGCTCATGCCGACGACCGCGATCGGGTCGTCCGGCCGGTCGGCGGGCGCGGGGACGGGTACGGCCCGTGCGGGGAGGGCCGCGGCCGGCACGGGCGGGCCGACGGGCTCCATGGCGGCGGGCTCCGCGGCCGGCGGCTCCACGGCGGCGCCGGGGGGCCGCAGCCCCAGGCGGGCGGCGAGCGCCGGGCCGTACTCGTCGGCCAGGTGGGCGCCGAAGGCCTGGATCGTGGCGTGCTCGAACAGCACGGTGGGCACCAGCTCCAGGCCCAGGGCGTCGTTGACCATGTTCACCAGCTGGGTGATGACGAGGGAGTCGAGCCCGTACTCGCTGAGGTCGACGTTGACGTCCAGGTCGTCGGGGGTGACCTTCAGCAGCTCGCAGACCTTCTCCACCACGACGGCGCAGACCCGCTCCGTCAGGGCCTCGGTGTCGGCGGCCTCGGCGGGCCGGGCGGCCGGCGTCGGTGCCTGCTGCTGCGCCTGCTTCCAGTCGCGGATCAGGCGGAGCGCTTCGTCCTGTCCCACCTGTCCCTCGCGTATGAGCCGGTGCAGGTCGTCCAGGGATGCGATGTGGGTGGTGCTCATGCCAGGCTCCTCTTGAATTCGTCCGCGCTCATCTCGCGCCGGCCAATGGCTTCGATCAGGTCCAGCAGGTGGGCGTCGTCGGAATCGGACGGCGGCTCGGATGCCGGTTCGGCGAGCCGGGCGGGCCCGCCGTCAGCGGTGGGCTCGCCGCCGCCGAGCGTGCGGACGCTGAAGCCGCGCAGCCGTACGCACACTTCGCCGTCGTCGTCGCACAGGTCGAGGTCGAGACGGCGCACCGCGCCCACGTGGTCGTCCTCGGCGAAGCGGACGACCACCCAGCCGGTGTCCGGGACCGCCCTGGGCACCTCGAGCTCGGCCAGGGCGAACGGCAGTGCCGTGCGCGGCGTGCCGGGGTCGTCGACGAAGAGGCCGACCGTGGCCTGCAGGGCGGCGTCGAGCATGGCCGGGTTGAGTACGTGGCCGCTCTCGCGGGACGCGGCGGCGGGCAGCCGCAGCCGCGCCATCGACTGCCGCGAGCCGGTGTGCAGGCGCTCGATGCCGCGCAGTGCCGGGCCGTAGGCCATGCCGATGCCGGTGAAGCGCGCGTAGCAGGCCTCGGCGTCGAGCACGGGGCCGTCGCACTGCGCGCGCAGGGCGGCGAGGTCGAGCCGCTCGGCGGGCGCGGCGGGCGCGCTGCGCAGCTGGCCGCGGCCGAAGACGACGCGTTCGCCGTCCTCGCCCAGCGCGTACACCTCGTAGCCCAGTCCGCCGCCGGTCCGGGTGGTCAGCGTGGTGTGCACGTCGGTCGGCCGCTCCACGGTGAGCGGGCGCAGCCAGGAGGCCAGCTTCAGCGACCAGGCGTGTGCGTCGCCGCCGGCCGCCGAGGCGGCGGCGGCGCGCGCCATCTCCAGGTAGGCCACCGCCGGCAGCACCGGTACGGCGGCCACGGGGCCGTCGGAGGCGGTGGGCCGGCCGCCGGGCCGCCAGGTGGAGACCGTGTCCATCACCCGGGCCTGGACGCGGTGGTCGGCGAGGAAGAACTCGCGGCCGGTGAAGTGCGAGGTGTAGCGGGTCCCGTTCAGGTCGGAGGTGTTGGTGTGCACCAGCGGGTGCAACGTCGCCGGCTGGGTGCCGTTCGCGGGGCGCGTGGTGTCGACCCAGTAGCGCCGGAGGCGGAACGGGTAGGTCGGCAGGGCGATCCGGCGCGGGCGGCGCCCGGTGTGCAGGCGGTCCCAGTCGACGGGGGCGCCGTCGGCCCAAGCCTGGAGCAGGCGGGCCCAGTCGGGCCGGACCGTGGCCGAGCGGTCGTCGTGCGGGCCGAACCCGGCCGGTGCGTCCGGCAGGTCGACGCCGCGCGGGACCGTGCCGCGGAAGACGCCGGCCACGGGCTCGCCGCGCAGCCAGGACTCCAGTGCCTCCCTCAGTTCGCCGGTGGTGCGGGCCAGGCAGGCCAGGCGCTCGGTCATGGGGGTGCGTCCGGTCTGCGCGGTGTAGGCGATCGACGCCAGGTCGGTGTCGTCGTAGTCGCCGCGGCGCAGCGCGTCCACCCAGCGCTCGGCGAGTGCGCACAGCACGTCGGGGTGGCTCGCCGACAGGACGACGGGGACGGGTGCGGTGGGCGTCCGGTCCGGCTCGTCTGCCGTGCGCGGCAGGTACTCCTCGAGGACGACATGGGCGTTGACGCCGCCGAAGCCGAAGGAGCTGACTCCCGCCCGGCGCGGCAGCTCACGGCCCTCCGCGTCGCGCGGCGCCGGCCAGGGCTGCTGCTCGCGCACGAGGTGGAACGGGCTGCCGTCGAGGTCGATATAGGGGTTGACGGTGTCGCAGTGCAGGCTCTTGGCAAGCGTGCGGTGCCGCATCTGCAGCAGCACCTTGATCACGCCGGCGACACCCGCGGCGAGTTCGAGATGACCGATGTTGGTCTTCACCGAACCGACACCGCAGTGGGCCTGCTCCACCACCGCGCCCTGCTCCTCGTACATCTCACGGAAGGCCGCCTTCAGCCCGTTGATCTCGACCGGGTCGCCGAGCTTGGTGCCGGTGCCGTGCGCCTCGATGTAGCCGACCGTCCGCGGGTCGATGCCGGCCTTCCCGTACGCCTCCTTCAGGAGGGCGGCCTGGGCCTTGGGGTTGGGCGCGGTCAGGGAGCTGCCCCGGCCGCCGTGGTTCTCGGCCGTCGAGCGGATCAGGCCGTAGACGTGGTCGCCGTCGCGCTCGGCCGCCGACAGGCGCTTGAGCACCAGCATCCCCACGCCCTCACCCCGCGCATAGCCGTCGGCGCGGTCGGAGAAGGTCTTGCAGCGGCCCTCCGGGCTCAGCATCCCCGCCTTGGAGATGCTGATGTGCCCGTCGACGCTGACCATCGTGTTGACGCCGCCGGCGATGGCCAGGTCCGACTGGCCGTCGCGGAGGACCTGGACGGCCCGGTGCAGGGCCACCAGCGCGCTCGAACAGGCCGTGTCGACGGGCTCGCTGGGGCCGTGCAGGTCCAGGAAGTAGCTCATCCGGTTGGGGCCCATCGAGGGGGCCGCGCCGGTGATGTCGTACCCCTCGATCACCGGCGAGTACCGGGTGACCAGGGTGCTGTAGCCGGTGCTGGTGGTGCCGGCGATGAGGGCCGTGTTCGAGCCGGCGAGGGCGCCCGCCGAGTATCCGGCGTCCTCCAGTGCCTTCCACACGTACAGCATCAGGAGCCGCTGCTGCGGGTCCATCAGCTCCGCTTCCTTGGGGGAGATGTCGAAGAACAGCGGGTCGAAGTCGCCGACGCCGTCCATGAAACCGCCGGACGTCACGTGGGAGGTGTTGGGCTCCCTGAGGGGGTCGCCGTAGTGGGCTCGCCAGTCCCAGCGGTCGGCGGGGACCTCGCGGGTGCAGTCGCGGCCCGCGCTGAGGTTCTCCCAGAACGCGTCGAGGTCGTCGGCCATCGGGAAGCGGCCGCTGATGCCGATGACGGCGATCGGCTCGTCGCCGGGCGCCTGTGCGGCGGACGTGGTGGTGACGGCCGTGGCGGCCTCCGGGGCGGCGGGGGCCGCCGCGCGCGGGGGTGACTGCGGTGCCGCGGTGGCGGCGACGCGGTCGGCGTGGTGGTCGAGGAGGTGGTCGACCACCCCGTCCAGGGTGGGGTTCTCGAAGAACAGGGTGGGGGCCAGCGAGAGCCCGAACTCGGCGTTGAGCTCGTTGGCGAAGCCGATGAACGACAGGGAGTCGAAGCCGTAGCGGGTCATCTCCGCCGCACCGGTGATCCGTTCGGCGGGCACGTCCAGCAGGCCGGACACGCGGGCGATCAGCCGCTTCAGCAGCGCCTTGTGCTGCTGCTCCCGGCCTGCCGTCGCGGCGGGCGCGGCGGGCGCGGCGGCGCCTGCGGGCCCGGGGGCGCGCTCGGGCGCGGGAGCCGGCGGGAGTGTCCCGAAGCGGTCCGGGTGGTTGTCGAGCAGATGGTCCACGACCTCTCCCAGGGTCAGGTGTGCGGCGAAGGGCTTGGGCACGGGCGGGAGCCCGAACTCCGTGGTGAGGCGGGCGGCGAACGCGGTGAGCGAGACCGGGTCGAACCCGTACTCGCTCAAGCCCACCGCGCCGTCGAGCTCCTGCGACGGCACGCCGAGCACCGCGGCGGCGTGGCCGAGGGCGCGGCCGAGGACCACCGCGCGCAGGGCGGCGCGGTCGGGTGCGGTCACCGCCGGTGCGGCGCCCGCGGACCGCGGGGCCGCCAGGAGGGTGGCGTCGATGCGGGCGCGGTCGCCGAAGACGGCCAGGACGTGCGGGTCGCCGGTGCCGAAGGCGCGTTCCAGCGCGTTCACGCCGTGCGGGGCGCGCATCGGCACCATGCCGACGCTGTCGTGCAGGCGGCGTTCGGTGGCGGCGTCGACCCGCATGCCGCCGTCGGCCCACAGGGGCCAGCCGACGACCAGGGTGCGGCCGCGGCGCTCGCCCCTGGCCACCCGCTCGTGGCGGAGGCCGGCGTAGGCGTCCATGAAGGCGTTGGCCGCCGCGTAGTCGCCCTGGCCCTGGTTGCCGTACGCCGACAGCGAGGAGAACCCGATGAAGCAGTCCAGGTCGAGGGCGGCGGTGGCCTCGTCGAGGTGGACGAAGCCGGCGACCTTGGCGGCGAGGACCGCCCGCAGCTCATCGGCGCTCTTGCGGGCCAGGTAGCCGTCGCGCACCACACCGGCGGTGTGGACGACGCCGTCGAGGCGACCGTGCTCGGCGACGACGCCCCGCACGCAGGCGGTCACGGCGTCGCGTCGGGCGACGTCCAGCTCCCGGTAGGCGGCCGACGCCCCCAAGGCGTGCAGTTCGCGCAGGAGTTCACGCTGATCGGGGCCTTCCGGCGAGCGCCCGCAGAGCACCAGGACGGCGCCGGGCGCCTGCCGGGCGATCTCGCGGGCGAACAGGGCGCCGAGTCCGCCGGCTCCCCCGGTGAGGAGGTAGACGCCGCCGGCCTTCCACGGGCGGACCGGCCGGGCGTCCTCGACGGCGCTCCACTGCGGCACCCGGCGCCGCCCGCCGGAGTACCGCACGGCCTCGTCGTCGGGGCTCGCCGCGTCCTGGCGCAGGCGCTCGCACAGCGTCGCGGCGTCGAGCGGTGTCTCCACCTCGACGAGCTGGGTCAGCAGCCTGGGGTGCTCCATACGGGCCGTGCGCAGCAGGCCGCCCAGGCCCGCGAGGACCCGGTCGTCGCCGTCGGCGGGCACGACGACCTGCAGCAGGACCTGCCCGTCGCGGGTCGCCGGGACGAGCTGCTGGAGGCGGGACAGCACCGTCTCGGCCTGGCGGGTGAAGCGCCGGGCCAGGTCGCCGTCGGCGGGCAGCGCGGTGCACGGCACGCCGAGCGCGTCGCGGACCGCTTCGGGGTCGGTCCCGGTGAGCGAGCCGAGCAGCACCTCGTGCCGCTCCGGCAGACGCGCCGCACGGGCGGGCTCGGCCGGGCGCCAGCCGGCGCGCATCAGGGTGAGCGTGGCGTTCCCAGTGTCGTCGCCCCCGGTGTCGCCGCCCGCGGAGTCCTGGCCGGCGGCGGGGTCGTCGCCGGCGGGCAGCACGCGTGCGGTGAACCCGAGCAGGCGGACGCACACCGCGCCCTCGTCGTCGCAGAGTTCGATGTCGATGCGGCGGACGGCTCCGCCGCCGTCGCCCGCCGCGGGTCGCACCACGGCCCATCCGTCGGCCGGGCCGGGGGCGAGCAGCTGCACCTCCTCCACGACGAACGGCAGTGCCGCCGCGGTGTCGGCATCGGTGTCGGTGTCCTCGGCCAGTGACAGGCCCAGGGTGGCCTGCACGGCGGCGTCGAGCAGCGACGGGTGCAGGTCCCAGCCGGCGCCGTCCCCGGCGGCCGGCGGCAGGCTCAGGCGTGCGACGGCGAGCCCGGCGCCGACGTGGATCCGCCGGATGCCGCGCATGGCCGGGCCGTAGCCGATGCCCATGCGGTCGAAGAGCCGGTAGCAGTCGTCGTGTTCCACCGTGCGCACCTCGCACCGGGCGCGCAGCGCGGCGATGTCCAGGCGCGCGGGTGACGGCGGCGCGCAGCGCTCGATGCGTCCCTGCCCGTGGACGACGGGCGCTCCGCCGCCGGCCGCCGTGGTGATCTCGTAGGCGAGGGCGCCGTCGCCGCCCGGCCGCAGCGCGATCTCGAGCGGGGTCGGGCCGGTCACCGTCGCGGGGCGCGACCAGACGACGTTGCGCAGGCGGGCTCGGGCGGGGTCGATGCCCTCGGCCCGGGCCGCCGCGTACGCCAGCTCCAGATACGCCACGCCGGGGAGTACCGGCACGTCGCGCACCCGGTGGTCGTCGAGGAAGAACTCACGGCCCGTCAGCTCGACGGCGAAGGACGGCGAGCCGGGAGCGCGGTCCAGCCGGCGGCCGGCCAGCGGCGAGGGGGCCGCGACCGGATCCGGGGCGCCGGCCGGGGTGGGTGCCGGGGGCGCGGCGGCTGCCGCCGGACGCGACCCGACCCAGTAGCGCTCGCCGGCGAACGGATAGGCCGGCAGGGACACGATCCGGAAGCCGCCGGCGCCGAAGAGCGGGGCGAAGCGCAGATCCTGGCCCTGTGCGAAGAGCCCGGCCAGTTCGGTGAGGCCGTCGTGGTCCTCGGGCCCGGCCATCAGGCGGGCGGCGCGGGCGGCTGCCGCGGGGTCCTGGCGGCGGTGTCCGTCGGGCGCCTCACCGGTGACCACGTGCTCGGCCCGGCCGTCGCGCAGCCAGCTGCGCAGGACGGCGGCGAGCTGCTCGCGGTCGGTGACCACGCCCGCCCAGCGGTGGCTGCAGTGGCGGCGCCCGGTCGCCAGGGTGTAGGCGGTGTCGCCCAGGTCCAGGTCCTCGTGGGCGAGGACGTGCTCCAGCAGGCGCTCGGCCTGGGCGCGGCGGCCGGCGTCGTCCTGAGCCGACAGGACGATCAACCAGGCCTGCCGGGGGGCGTGCCCGGCGGTCCGCACGGCGGGGGCCTGTTCGATCAGCGCGTGCGCGTTGGTGCCCGCGGCGCCGAACGAGCTGACGCCGGCCCGGCGCGGACCGTCGGCGGGTGCGGGCCACGGGCGCAGTTCGGTGTTGACGTAGAAGGGGCTGCCCGCCAGCGTGATCGCCGGGTTGGGCCGGCGGAAGTGCAGCGACGGGGGCAACTGCTCGTTCCTGAGCGCGAGGAGCACCTTGATGAGGCCGGCCACGCCCGCGGCGAACTGGGTGTGCCCCAGGTTGGTCTTGACCGACCCCAGGGCGCAGCCGCCCTCGGGCGCGTCGCCGAACGCGGCGCGCAGCGCCTCGAACTCGATGGGGTCGCCCAGCGGTGTGCCGGTCCCGTGCGCCTCGATCAGCTGGATCCCGGCGGGGTCGACGCCGGCACGCTCGTGGACGCTGCGCAGGAGGCGTTCCTGCGATCCGGCGCTGGGGGCGGTGAGCCCGTTGGTGGTGCCGTCCTGGTTCATGCCGGAGCCGCGGATCACTCCGTAGACCTGGTCGCCGTCGCGCAGCGCGTCGGCGAGCCGCTTGAGCACGACGACGCCGGCGCCCTCCCCCGGCACGAAGCCGTCGGCGCGCTCGTCGAAGGTGTGGCAGCGGCCGCGCGCGGACAGCATGTTCGCCCGCACGGCGGACCGGTAGAAGATCGGCGTGGACTGGACGAAGACCCCGCCCGCCAGCGCCATCGACGTGTTGCCCAGGCGGAGGTCCTGGCAGGCCTGGTGCACGGCCACCAGCGAACTGGAGCAGGCGGTGTCGACCGACAGCGCGGCCCCCTGCAGGTCGAGGAAGTAGGAGATCCGCGAGGCGATGACGGAGGAGATGTTGCCCCACAGTGTCTGCGGTGGCGCGTCGTCGCCGATCAGCTGCTGGTAGTCGCTGGGCGAGCCGCCGACGTAGACGCCGCAGCCGCGGCCGTCGAGCCGTTCACCGGCGTAGCCCGCGTCCTCCAGGGCGTGCCAGCACTCCTCCAGGAAGATGCGCTGCTGCGGGTCGGTGTGGGTGGCCTCCTTGCCGGACATCCGGAAGAACCAGGCGTCGAAGCGCTCGATGTCGTCGACGAAGCTTCCGTACTGGCGCTCGGCGCCCGCGCCCAGCTCCTTGGCCAGGTCCCAGCGGGTGACCTCGCCGACCAGGTCGTCGCCCGCGGCGAGGTGTGCCCACAGGGCGGCGGCGTCGGGCGACTGCGCGAACCGGGCGGCGATGCCCACCACGGCGATGCCGTCGTCGTCCGGGGTGTCCCGGGTGTCCGGGGCGTACGCGGAGGCCGCGGAGGCCTCAGGAGCGGAAGGGACGGAAGCCGGGGCGGCCGGCGCCGCGGCGGGGGCGGCTGCCGACGGCGCCTCGACGGCCGAGTACCGCAACTGCGGCCCGTACCGGGTGACCAGGTGGTCCGTCAGCCGGTCGAGCGAGCTGTGTTCGAACAGTGCGGTGCTCGGCAGATCGACGGCGAAGGCGTGGTTGACCGCGGCGACGAGCTTGACGCTGAGGATCGAGTCCACGCCGTAGTCGGAGAACGACGCCTGCGGGTCGATCTCGTCGGGCTCCATCATCAGCACGCGGGACAGCTCGGCCAGCAGCAGCTCGCCGGCCTGGTACCGCACGGTCGCCTCGTCCGTGTCCGGCGTCCGCTGCGCGGGAGCCGTCCGGGTGGCCTCGGACGACGGGGCGGCTTCGGGCGACGGCGCCGCGACCGGGCCGTCCGCGGCCTCCGGGGCCCGGTGGCGCCGGCTCGGAGCGCCGGCCGCCGGCCAGTAGCTCTTGCGCTGGAACGGGTAGGTGGGCAGCGGCGTGCGGCGCACGTCGAGGCCCGCGAACAGCGGTGCGAAGTCGACCGCTTCGCCACTGAGGTAGCGGTCGCGGGCGCGCTCCGGCGCGCTGTCGCCGCGCCGGCCGGCGGCGTCGCCGCGCCCGCCGGCCAGCCAGGCCGCCAGCTGATGTGCCAGCGCCTCACGGTCGGCGGCGACGAAGGCCGCGCGGTGGGTGAAGTGGTCCCGGCCGACCGCCAGTGTGTAGCTGACGTCGCCCAGGGGGGTGTCCGGGGCGCGGCGCAGGTGGGCCAGGAGGTCCTCGGCGCGGCGGTGCAGCGCCTCGGGCTGCTGACCGGACAGGACGAACAGCAGCTCGCCCGGGGCGGGTCGGCGCTCGTCACGGTCCGGGGCGTTCTCCACGACCATATGGCCGTTGGTGCCGCTGAAGCCGAACGCGCTCAGGGCCGCGACGCGCTTTCCCTGGCCGTTGGGCTGCCACGGCCGCAGCGTGGTGTTCACGTGGAAGGGGCTTTCGGTGAGTCGGATCGCGGGGTTGGGGTCGTGATAGTGGAGGGAGGGCGGGATCTGGCCGTGGCGCAGCGAGAGCACGACCTTGAGCAGGCTCGCCACGCCCGCGGCGGAGGTGGTGTGACCGAGGTTCGTCTTGATCGAGCCGAGTGCGCAGGTGTCGCGGCCGCCGGCGGTGCCGAACGCGCCGACCAGGGCCTGGCATTCGATGGGGTCGCCGAGTTGGGTGCCGGTGCCGTGCGCCTCGACCATGCCGATCTCGGCCGGGTCGATGCCGAATTCGGTGTGCACCCGGCGGATGAGGCGCTCCTGCGACAGGGCGCTGGGGGCGGTGATGCCGTTGGTGGCCCCGTCCTGGTTGACGGCGGAGCCGCGGATCACGGCGTGGATGTGGTCGCCGTCGGCCAGCGCGTCGGACAGCCGGCGCAGCACCACCACGCCCACGCCCTCGCCGGGGACGAATCCGTCGGCGGCGGCGTCGAAGGTGTGGCACTTGCCGGTGGGCGAGAGCATCCCGCCGCGGCCGGCCGCCAGGTAGGTGTCCGGGGTGGTCTGGACGCTGACGCCGCCCGCGAGGGCCATGTCGGTCTCGCCGGTCCACAGGCCCTGGCAGGCGAGGTGGACGGCGACCAGTGAGCTGGAGCAGGCGGTGTCGACCGCGACGGCGGGGCCTTGGAGGTTCAGGTGGTAGGCGATGCGCGCCGGTACGACCGAGGGCGCGTTGCCCCATGCCGCCTGGGCGGGCGGCGTGCCCTCGAACCACTGCGGGTAGTCGCCCCCGGTGCAGCCGGCGTAGACGCCGCACCGGCGGCCGTCCAGCGAGGAGCCCGCGTAGCCGGCGTCCTCGATGGCCGCCCACGCCTGTTCGAGGAACAGCCGCTGCTGGGGGTCGGTGTAGGTGGCTTCGAGGCCGGTCAGGTGGAAGAAGCGGGCGTCGAAGCGGTCGATGCCGTCGAGGAAGCTGCCCGTGCGGCAGGGCAGTTCGTCCCGGCCGTAGCCGGACAGGTCCCACCGTTCGACCGGGCCGACGAGGTCGCGGCCGGCGGCGAGGTGCTGCCAGAGGGCGTCGGTGTCGTCCGACTGCGCGAAGCGGCCGCTGATCCCGACGATGGCGATGGGCTCGCGCCCTTCGGGGCGGTGTGCGGCTCCGGTGGTGTCCGGTGCGGGCACCGGTGCCGGCGTGGTGGGGGTCGGTGCGGCGGGGGCCGGCAGTTGCGGCCGGTGGCTGTCGGCGATGTGGGCGGCGAGCTGCGCCACGCTGCGGTGGTCGAAGATGACCGTGGTCAGCAGGTCGGTCCCCAGCTCCTCGTTGAGACGCTGGACGAACCGGGCGCCGACGATGGAGTCGAGGCCGTAGTCGGCGAACGCCTGGTCCGGGCTGATCCGGTCGGCGGGCATCCGCAGCGCGTCGGCGAGCTCGGCCAGGACCACGTCCGTGACCGTCCGGGCCACGGCGGGGGCGGGGGACGGAGCCGGGGCGGTGCCGGGGGCCGGTGCGGCGGTGTCCGCCGGGGGCCGGGCCGAAGCGCCGCTCGCCTCGGGCGCCTCGGAGGTCGGGCGCGGGCTGCGGGCGAGACCGTCGCTGTGGGCCACGACGACCTGCTGCCCGAGCGCCAGCGCGTCCCGCGCCGGGTGGCCGATGCCGGTGAAGCCCTCCTGCTCCAGTACGAGCTGCCAGGCCTCCGGCGACAGCGCGGGGCTGCCGGGCACGCGCAGTTCGGCGTCGTCGTAGAGCCACCAGCCGTCCAGCAGGCCGAAGGTGAGGTGGTTGACGAGGTAGAAGCCGCTGATCTCGTTGAGGGCCAGCAGACCGTTGCCGCGCAGCAGCGCCTTGGCGTGCCGCAGGGCCGGGCGGATGTTGTCGGTGGCGTGCAGCACGTTGGCCGCGATGACGACATCGAAGGCACCGGTGTCGAGCCCCTGGGCGTGCGGCGGCCTGGCCGCGTCGAAGACGCGGTACGTGAGGTGGTCGCGGCCCGGCCCGAAGGTGTCCTGGGCGCTTTGCAGGAACGCCTGGGACAGGTCGGTGAAGCAGTACTCGGTCAGGTCCAGCCCTTCGCGGGCGAGGCGGTCGAGCACGGGGCCGGTGGTTCCGCCGGTGCCCGCGCCGATCTCCAGCACCCGCAGGCGGGCCCCCGGATCGGCGTCCCGGCGCGCGCGCAGGAAGGCCGCCACGTGTTCGGCGAGGACGGCGTTGAAGTGCCCGGCCACGCGGTTGTCCCGGTAGACGCCTTCGACCAGGGAGAACGCCCCTCGGGGGAACAGCACGTCGGTGGCGCGCACCCGGCCGCACAGGATGTCGGCGAGCGCGGGCAGGGTCTGGTCCAGCAGGTTCAGCGGTGCCCGCAGATCGGGGTTGGCGGCGGCCCACCGGGGCGTGCGCGCGACCCAGTCGGCGCGGCAGGCGTCGGCGTCCTGGGCGGTCGGGCCGCCGGTGCTCCAGCGGCCCTCGGCGTCGATGACCTCGTGCTCGGCGAGCACGCGCAGGGTGGCCGAGAGCCAGCCGTCGAACCGCGCGGCCACGCCCTGCCGCTCCTTCCACTCGGCCAGGCCGTGGCGCGGGTCCGCAAGGCCCGCCCGGCGCAGCTCGGCGGCGAGGCGGCGGAGCAGGCAGGCGTCGATCTCGCCCGGGACCGGGCCCGCGTGGTACGCGGCCAGGTCGGTGGGCGGGGCGAGGGCCGCGGCGCCGCCGCGGGCCGCCGCACCGTGCGCCTGCGGGGTCAGCGTCTCCGCGGTGAGCACCCCTTCGACGGGCAGCGGGCGGCCCAGCCGCATGAAGCCGATCTGGTGCAGCGGGCCGGCCAGGAGGCGCTCCAGTGCGCCCATCGCCGTTGCGGGGTCGATCGGGTCCAGCCCCATGGAGGTCACCTCGCGCAGCAGCTCGTCGGGGACGTTGCCCCAGTAGCCCCAGTTGACGACCTTGACCCGGCAGTCCAGCGCCGCGCGCAGGGCGTCGGCGCGGGCGTCCTCGTAGGCGCAGGCCGCCGAGTAGTGCGCCTGGTGGGAGTTGCGGATGAAGCTGACCAGCGAGGAGATCAAAAGGACGAAGTCCAGGCCGTGGCCGGCGAAGACGTCTGCGAAGTGCACGCACGGGTCGACCTTGGCGGCGAGGGTGGCCTCCAGCTCCTGCTCGGTCATCCGGGCGAGCGGGGTGTGGCTGAACACCATCGCCAGGTGCACCACGCCGTCGATCCGGCCGTGGCGGCGGACCACCTCGTCCCGCATGCGGGCGAGCGCGCCGGGGTCGGAGGCGTCGGCGGAGAGGTAGACCGGGCTGCGCCCGCCCGCCCCGACCCGGGCCGCCTTGGCCCGGATGTCCTCGTCCTCGGCGCGGCGGCCGACCCATACGACGTGTGCGTCGTGCTGCCGTACGAGGTACTCGCTGAGCAGCAGGCCGAGGTCGCCGGCGCCGCCGATGAGCACATAGACGCCGTTGCGGCGCAGCACGGGCTCGGCGGGCGGCTCGGTGGCGTCCACCGGCAGGAGCTGGCGGCGCAGCCACTGGCCGCCGCGGCGGGCGAGCGGGTGGGCGCGGCGGTCGGCGGGCAGCGCGAAGACCTCGTCGGCGACGAACGGTTCGCCGTCGGCCAGGTCGACCGCGCGGATGCGCCAGTGCGGCTGCTCCTTGGCCAGACCGCCGATCAGGCCGTGCAGGCTCGCCTGGGCGGGGTCGGCGGCCCGGGAGCCGCCCGCGTCGAACGCGTCGCGGGTCACGAGGGTCAGTCCGAGCCGCTGCTGGTCCCGGGTGAGGGCCAGTGCCTTCAGCACGCGGAACATCCGCCGGATCACCGCGCGTTGGGCGCCGATCTGCGCCTGGGCGCCGTCGGCGGCGGCCGCGGTCGGGAACTGCAGGACGAGGTGGTCGAAGTCGTCGCCCAGGCGGGCGAGTGCGTCCCGCACCTCCTCGGCGGACGACGCGCCGGTGGTGTCCAGCACCAGGGTCTCCGGGCGGCGGGCGGTCAGCTCCGCGAGGACGTCCGGTTCGAGGCCGATCGCCACCACCCGGGAGGCCGCGGACGGGTAGGGGCTGCCGCGCAGCAGCCGGGCGGGCTCCCAGACGGGGTGCAGGGTGAGGTCGCCCGCGGGCAGCTCGTAGGAGTGGACCGGCTGGGCGGGCGGGGCCGTCGCGGCGGGCGTCGTCGCGGGCGCGGCCGTCGCGACGGGGCGCGGGGCGGCCGGCTGCCGCGCGGCGTCGCCCGACGCGGCGGGGGCGTCCGCGAGTTCCGGCAGTCCGTCGGTGTACCAGTAGCGCTCCCGGGCGAACGGGTAGCCGGGCAGTGCGACCTTGTGCCGGGTGGCTCCCTCGGTGTGGAGGCGGGCCCAGTCGACGGTCAGGCCGCTGGTCCAGGCCTCGGCCAGCGGCGCCAGTTTGCCGCGCCGGGCCCAGCGCACGACCGTCTCCTGGAAGTCCTCGTCGGTGAGGAAGTCCCGGGTCGCGCCGCCCCGTTCGCCGCCCGCGTCGAGGTACGCGCCCGTGGGCAGGCCGCCGCCGAGCGCGCAGGCGTCCAGCGCGTCGACCAGGGCGGGCAGCGTGTCGACGACCACGGCGAACCGTGCGGTCATCGCCTCGCGGCCGACCTGCAGCGTGTAGGCGATGTCGGGCAGGTCCGCGGCGCTCCACCGCTCGGTGCGCAGCGCGTCGCGCAGCCGGCCGGCCGACTCGCGCAGCCGCTCCTCGTCGAAGGCGGACAGCACCACGACGACGGGTGCGCCGCGGTGCGCGGGCGCGTCGGGTGCGCGGTCCGTGCCGGCGGGGCGCGGGGCGTACTCCTCGACCACGACATGGGCGTTGGAGCCGCCCGCGCCGAACGAGGAGAGGCCGCCCAGGCGCGGGCGGGCGCCGGTCCGCGGCCAGGGCGCGGCCTCGCGCTGCAGGACGAAGGGGCTGTCGGCGAAGTCGATTTCGGGGTTGACGCGTGCGGCGTGCAGCGACGGTACGAGCGTGCCGTGCCGCATCTGCAGCAGCAGCTTGGCCAGGCCCGCGATACCGGCCGCGGACTCCAGGTGGCCGATGTTCGACTTCGCCGAGCCGATGGCGCAGAAGTTCCGGTCGTCGGTGAACTCGGCGAAGGCCGCGTTCAGCCCGGCGATCTCGATCGGGTCGCCCAGCGCGGTGCCGGTGCCGTGCGCCTCGATGCAGCCGATGTCCCGCGGGTCCACGCCGGCCCGGCGCCAGGCGCTGCGGACCACCGCCGCCTGCGCGAGCGGGTTCGGCACGGTGAATCCGTGGGTGCGGCCGCCGTGGTTGACGGCGGTGCCGCGGATCACGCCGAGGATGCGGTCGCCGTCGGCGACGGCGTCGGCGAGCGGGCGCAGCAGCACCGCGCCGACGCCCTCGCCGGGCACATAGCCGTCGCCGCCCTCGCCGAAGCTGCGGCAGCGGCCGTCGCTGGAGGCGAACCGGCCCTCGCCGATCATCAGGTACTTGCCCGGGTGCACCGACAGGTTGACCCCGCCGGCCAGGGCGGCACCGCACTCCCCGCGCTGGAGGGCGGCGCAGGCGAGGTGGATCGCGGACAGCGCCGAGGCGCACATGGTGTCGACGGTGGCGCTGGGGCCGCTCGCGTCGAGGAAGTACGAGACGCGGTTGGCGATGGAGGCCAGGCTGCCCGGGACGACGACCGGCTCGCCGCGCACGCTGTACTCGGCACCGTGGAGCTGGTACTCGGAGTACATCGCACCGACGAACACCCCGATGTCACCGGCGTCCTCGGCCACCCGGGCGCGGGCCGCGGCGCGCAGGGCGTCGCGCGTGTAGCCGGCGTCCTCCAGGGTGGTGTGGGCGCACTGCAGGAACAGCCGCTCCTGGGGGTCCATCGTGGACGCCGCCTTCGGCGAGATCCCGAAGAACAGCGGGTCGAACTCGTCGATCCCGTCGAGGAAGCCGCCCCACTTGCTGTACGTCCTGCCGGGCACGCCGGGGCGGGGGTCGTAGTAGCGGCTGTGGTCCCAGCGTCCGGCGGGGATCTCGGTGACGCTGTCCCGGCCGGCGAGCAGGTTCTCCCAGTAGGTGTCCAGGTCGGGTGCGCCGGGGTAGCGGCCGGCCATGCCGACGACGGCGATGGGCATCTGCTGCCCGTCGCGGGGCGGCTCGGCCGGCTCGGCCGCCGGGATGGCGGCGAGGGCGGGGGCGGGGGTCCCGGCCGGGCGCTCCGGGGCGCCGTTCGGCTCGGGCGCGGTGGCGGAGGGCTCAGCGGGCAGGGGCCCGGTCGACGGGGGCGCGGAGCCCTCGTCCGCCGGTCCGACCAGCGCCGCCAGCGCGTCGGGCTGGGTGCGCAGGAAGTGCCGTACGAGGCCGTCGACCGTCCGCACCTCGAAGAACAGCGTGCTGCCGACGTTGTCGAGCCCCTTGCGGACCGCCTCGGTCAGCTGGACGACCAGGATGGAGTCGATGCCGTAGCGGTCGAAGGACACATCGGCCCGGATGTCGGAGACCGGCAGTCGCAGGGTGTCCGCGACCAGGGCGCGGAAGTGCTCGCGGGCCAGCTCCGCCAGCCGCTCGTCGTCGCGTACGCCGTCGGCGGCGGCCGGCGTCGGCGTGGGGGCGGGCGGTTGCGGCTCGGCGGGCCGGGGCCGCGCCGGGGTGAGGGTGCCGCGGAAGGCCGACTCCCCGTCCGGGCGCGGCTGGCGGACCGCCCCGTCGCTCTCGGCGACGATCACCTGCTGGCCGAGGTCGTCGGCGCCCTCGGCGGCGACGAACGCCGCGCGGAAGCCGACCTCGCCGAGCACCCGCCGCCAGCTCTCCGGCGCCAGGCCCGGAGAGCCGGCGATCCGCGGCGCCGGGTCGTCGTAGAGCCACCAGCCGTCCAGCAGGCCGAACGTGAGGTGGCTGAAGAGGATGTTGTCGCTCAGCTCGTTGAGCAGCAGCAGGGCGTGGGGGCGCGCGGCGGCCTTGGCGTTGCGCAGCGTCGCGCGGATGTTGCGGGTCGCGTGCAGCACGTTGGTGGCGATCACCACGTCGTACGCGGCGGGGGCCACCTCCTGGCCCGCCAGGGGCTTCTCGGCGTTGAAGAGCCGGGCGTCGAGGTACGGGGCGAGCTCGCCGTACTCCCGCTGCGCGTGCAGCAGGAACGCCTTGGAGATGTCGGTGTAACTGTAGGTGTCGATGTGCCCGGCCCACGGCCGCAGCCTGCGGAACACGGTGGCGCTGGTGCCGCCGGTGCCGGCACCGATCTCCAGGATGCGCAGGCGGGCATCGGGGTCTTCGGCCAGCCGGCGTTCGAGGTAGTCGACGAGGGTGTCGGCGAGCACGTCGTTGAAGTAGTCGGCGACCGGGTTGTTCTTGTAGACGCCCTCGACGAGTTCGAGCGAGGCGTGGGGGAACATCACGTCGGTGGCCCGGCGGCGGCCGGTGAGGATTGCGGTCAGCGAGCGCAGCGTGGTGTCGACGAGGACGGCCTGGGGGCGTTTGGCGTCGTCGGCCAGCCACGGCTGCCGCGCCCGGTCCCAGTCGGCCCAGGCCTCGTCGAGGGATCCGGTGCGGGTGTCGAGGGCGGCGTAGGCGTCCTCGCCCGTGCGGCGCAGGCGGCCCGCGTCGGCGAGGACGGCGAGGGTGTGCTCGGTCCAGCGCTGGTAGCGGTCCTCGATGCCGCCGACGGCGCGCCACTGGGCGGCGGTGGCCGCGCGGCCGTCGCGGAACAGGCCCAGGGACGCGAGCAGCGCCCAGGTGATGTCGACGAGTGCGTCCTGCATGGCGCCGGCGTGCCCGCCCGCCTGCTCGCGCAGCCGCGCGATCTCGGCCCGGCGGTCGGGGCGGTGCTCGCCCAGCGCGCCGATCAGGGACGGGAGGGTGGCGGCCGGGTGGGTGAGGGCGTCGTCGTCGTGGAGGCCTTCGATGCTGCGGGTGTCGGTGGCCTTGAGCAGCGCCAACTGCGGGTACGGGGAGGCCAGCAGGGCGTCGAAGGCGGCCATGCCCTCGTCCGGGTCGATCGAGCCCAGGCCCAGCTGTGCCATGCGCCGGCGGTAGCCGTCGGCGGTGACCACGCCGACGCCGGCCCAGTATCCCCAGTTCATGACCTTGACCGGGCAGTCGAGCCGGGTGGCCAGATGCTCGGCGTAGGCGTCGGCGAAGGTGCAGCCCGCCGCGTAGTTGGCCTGGCCGGGGGCCTTGAAGAAGGCCTGCATGGAGGAGAAGAACGCGACGAACGCAAGGGGCTGGCCGGCGAAGACGTCGGCGAGGTTCACCGCGATGTCGGCCTTGGCGGCGTAGGTCGTGCGGAACCGGTCCTCGTCCATCCGGGCGAGGGTCTGGTCGCCGAGGACGATCGCGGTGTGCAGGACGCCGCGCACGGGTCCGTGCCGCCGCACGATCTCGTCGCGGGCGCGGCGCAGGGCGTCGGGATCGGTCGCGTCGGCCTGGAGGTAGTCCGGTGCGGGGCCGTACGCCGCCAGCGCTTCCTGCCGGGCGGCGATCTCGGCGTCCAGGGGGCGGCGGCCGATCCACACGACCCGGGCGCCGTGCCGGCGCATCATGTGCTCGGTCCACACGGTGCCGATGCCGCCGGCGCCGCCGATGGCCACGAGCACGCCGCCGGGCTCGGGCGGGGCGGCCGCGGTGCCGGGCTCGTAGGTCTCCAGCAGGCGCGGGCGGTACCACTCGCCGTGCCGGTGGGCCAGGGTCTCGCCGCGGGGGTCGGCGGGCAGTTCCAGCAGCGCCGGCCAGGGCACCGGGGCGTCCGCCCCGACGTCGGCGACGCGGAGGTGCCAGTGCGGGTACTCCTTGGCCAGGGTGCCGGCGAGGCCGTGCACACCGGCGTGGGCGGGGTCGCAGCCGGTGTCGCCCGGAAGTCGGCGCGCCTGCCGGGTGACCAGGGTCAGACCCAGTTCGCGGGCGTCGGCGCCGTCGGCCAGGAGCGCCTTGACCAGGCGGAAGACGGCGAGGGGGGAGTCGTACCGCGCCGTGGCCGGGTCGCCGGCGGGGCCGGCCGGAGCGAGCCAGAAGACGTGCTCGGCGCCGGCGGGCAGCCGCGCGGCCAGCCCGTCGGCCGGCTCGTCGGCACGGACGTCCAGGACGGTGGCGTCCGGGTAGCGGCGGCGCAGTCGGTCCTGTTCCCCGGCGGTGCCGCCGAGCAGCACGACGCGGGCCTGCGGGTGGGGCCACGGCGCGGCGGGCGCGGCGGGCAGGGCGTCCCACACCGGTGCCAGCAGCGTCGCGTGCGGGGCGTTGCCGGACGGGGCGGTCATCCGGCGGAACGCGTAGCCGCGCAGGCTCGCGCAGAGCCGTCCGTCGTCGTCGTAGACGTCGATGTCGGCTTTGGACACGTCCTGGCCGGCGGCGGGGGCGTAGCCCTCGGTGTGGCGCAGGTGGGCCCACATCCGCTCGGTGGTGGGGGCGAAGAGGTCGGCGGCGTCCAGGGCGAACGGCAGCGCGGGCGCGCCGCGTTGTTCGTCGAGGGTGCCGGTGGCGTCGCCGTAGAGGCCGACGACGGCCTGGACGGCGCTGTCGAGCATCGCGGGGTGCAGCGCGAACGCGCCGTCGCGGGCGCCGTCGGGCAGTACGAGCCGGGCCAGCACCTCGCCGTCGCCGACGGCCAGGGTGTCGATGGCGCGCAGGCGTGCTCCGTGGCGGATGCCGACGGCGTCGAGGGCCGCCCGTACCTGGCTCCGTGTCAGGGTGCGGCGGTCGCAGCGGGCCCGCAGGGCGTCCAGTCGCGCGGGCCGGGGCGAGCCGGGGGTGGCGATCCGGCCCTGGGCGTGTACCGCGGAGTCGTCGCGCAGGACGCGGAAGGCGTCACCGTCCCGCTCGACGCGCAGTTCGGCGCCGCCGTCCCCGACGGGGAACGGCTCGGGCCACACCACGTCGCGCAGGCCGACCGGCGCGAAGGAACCGCCGGTCACGGCCCGGCGGGCGGCCTCCAGCGCGAGCACGCCGGGCAGCACGGCCCGGCCGCCCACGTGGTGGTCGGCCAGGAAGAACTCCTCGCCGCCGAGCCGGAGGCGGTACGCGGCGTCAACGGCTCCTTCAGGCGCCCGGCCTTCCCGGGTGCCGGTGGCGTCGGCGCTGTCGGCGCTGTCGGTGGTGTCGGTGGTGTCGGTGGTGTCGGTCCAGTAGCGCTGTCGCTCGAACGGGTAGGTCGGCAGCGGCACCTGGCGGCGCGAGGCGGGCGGGAAGCTGTCGGCGAACCGGTCGGCCTCACCCCGTACGTACGCCGTGGCCAGCGCGGCCGGGGCCAGGGCGCGCACCCCGCCGACCGGGCGGGGGTCCGCGGCGGTCTCCCCCTGCAGCACCGTGTCGCCGACGGTGCCGGACAGCCAGCGGCGCAGGCGTGCCGCCAGGTCGGGCAGCCCGGCGGCGACGACGGCCAGCCGGTGCGCGAAGTGGCTGCGCCCCGCGGCCAGGCTGTAGGCCACGGCGTCGGCGGGCAGACCGGGTTCGCGGTCGAGGTGGGCGAGCAGCCGTTCGGCGACGGCTCGCAGCGCGGCCGGGGTGCGGGCCGACAGCAGGAAGGCGTGTTCCCCGCCCGCGCCGGTGGCCTGGGGGACCGGGTGCTCCTCCAGTACGACGTGCGCGTTGGTGCCGCTGGCCCCGAAGGAGCTGACGGCCGCCCGGCGCGGGCCGCGGGCGGGCGCCGCCCAGGGCTGCGCGGTGGTGGTGACGGTGAACGGGCTGCCGTCGAGCACGACGGCCCGGTTGGCCTCGTGGAAGTGGAGCGACGGCGGGATCTGCCGGTTCTGCAGGGCCAGCAGCGCCTTGATGACGCCCGCGATGCCGGCGGCGAACTGTGTGTGCCCGATGTTGGTCTTGATCGATCCCAGGACGGCGCTGCCGGCCGGGGCGCCCTCGAACGCGCGGGTCAGCGCGCGGAATTCGATCGGGTCGCCGAGCTGGGTGCCCGTGCCGTGGGCCTCGACGAGCTGGATGCCGCCGGGCTCGATGCCGCAGGCGGTGTGGACCTCGCGCAGGAGCTGTTCCTGCGAGGCGGCACTGGGGGCGGTGATGCCGTTGGTGGTGCCGTCCTGGTTGATGCCCGAGCCGCGGACGATGCCGTAGATGTGGTCGCCGTCGCGGCGGGCGTCGGCGAGCCGCTTGAGGACGACCGCGCCCGCGCCCTCGCCCGGGACGAAGCCGTCGGCGCGGGCGTCGAAGCTGTGGCAGCGGCCGCTGGGCGAGAGCATGCCCGCCCGCGTCGCCGACTCGTACAGCCGCGGCGTGGTCTGGATGAACACCCCGCCCGCGAGGGCCATGTCGGCGTCGCCGGAGAGCAGGTCTCGGCAGGCGAGGTGCAGCGAGACCAGCGAGCTGGAGCAGGAGGTGTCGGTGGTGAGGGCGGGGCCCTTGAGGTCGAGGTGGTAGGCGATCCGGGAGGCGACGACCGAGCCCATGGTGCCCCACAGGGCCTGGGCCGGCGGTCGTGCGGCCAGCTGGTCGTGGTAGTCGCCGGCGTAACAGCCCACGTAGACGCCGCAGTTGCGGTTGGTCAGGCGTTCGCCGGTGTAGCCGGCGTCCTCCAGGGCGTTCCAGCACTGTTCGAGGAAGATCCGCTGCTGGGGGTCCATGGTGGCGGCCTCGACGCCGGAGATGGCGAAGAACACCGGGTCGAACTGGTCGATGCCGTGGACGAAGCCGCCGGCGCGGCAGGCCACGTCCTGGCCGAGCGGCCAGCGGGTCACCGGTTCGACGAGGTCGTGGCCGGCCGTCAGGTGGTCCCACAGGGCACGCGGGTCCTCGGCGTCGGCGTAGCGGGCGGCCATCCCGACGACGGCGACGGCGTCGTCGTCCGGCGTCGCGGGGGCGGCCGCCGGGGAGGCCGGTGCGGGCGGCGCGTCGCCGCGGGTGGCGACGAGGAACGCGTGCAGGCGCTCGACGGTGCCGTGGTCGAACAGGTCGGTGGTCTCCAGCGCGGTGCCCAGGGCCGAGTTGAGCCGGTGGACCAGGTTCACGCCGAGGATGGAGTCCAGGCCGTAGTCGGCGAAGGGGCGGCGGCGCTCGATCTCGGCGGCCGGCATCTGCAGGGCTTCGGCCAGCGCGTCGAGCAGGATGCGCTCGACGTCGGCGGTCCCGGCCGCCGGCGTGCCGGTCGGGGCGGCGCCCGGCGCCGTCTGCGGGTGCTCGCCGCCGGCCGGGCCGTACCAGAACTGCCGTCCGGCGAAGGGGTAGGCCGGCAGGTGGACCCGTGCGGGCGCCGGTGCGCCGGCGTACAGCCGGGTCCAGTCGAGCGGCATGCCCTTGGCCCAGAAGGCGGCCAGGTCCCGCCAGTCGCCACGGCTGGTCCAGCGGGCGACCAGCTCGCGCAGTTCGTCCTTCTCCGCCAGGGCGGCCAGGGTCTCGCGGGTGGCCCGGACGCGGCCGCGGGACCACGGGCCCTCGGCCTCGGGGTCGGCGAGGAAGGCGGCCAGCTGGTCGAGCCACTCCTGCGGTGTGCTCGCGACGAAGCACACCCGCTCGTCCATCTCCTCGCGGCCGGTCTGCAGGGTGGCCGCGACGGCGGGCAGGTCCACCGGGGCCCCGGAGCGCAGCAGGGCGGAGAGCTGGCCGGCCCGTGCGCTCAGGTCCTCGGTGGTCCGGGCGGACAGCGGCAGCAGCACCGGCCGTGCGGACGGGGCGGGCGTGGTGGGCACGGGCGTCGTGCCCCGGTACTCGGCGACGATGACATGGGCGTTGGCGCCGCCGGCACCGAACGAGGAGATGCCGGCCGTCCGCGGGCCGCCGTCCGCGGGCCGCGGCCAGGGGGCGCCGCCGGTCTGCAGGGTGAACGGAGTGGCCGCGAAGTCGATGTCGGGGTTGGTCCGCTCGGCGTGCAGGGTGGGCACGAACTCGCCGTGCCGCAGCTGCAGTACGGCCTTGGTCAGGCCCGCGATGCCGGCGGCGGCCTCCAGGTGGCCGATGTTCGACTTCACCGAGCCGAGGGCGCAGGCCCCGCTCTCCCCGGCGTCGGGAGCGAAGGCCTGGGTCAGACCGTCGATCTCGACGGGGTCGCCGAGCCGGGTGCCGGTGCCGTGCGCCTCGACGTAGCCGATGCCGGCGGCGGAGACCCCGGCGCGGTCGAGGGCGGCGCGGATCAGCGCGGCCTGTGCGCGCGGGTTGGGCACGGTGTAGCCGTTGGTGCGTCCGCCGTGGTTGATGGCGGAGCCGACGATCACCGCATGGATGGGGTCGCCGTCGGCCTCGGCCGCGGCCAGCGGCTTCAGCAGCACCGCGCCGACGCCCTCGCCGGGCAGGAACCCGTCGCCGCCCGCGCCGAAGGAGCGGCAGTGCCCGTCGGTGGCGAGCATCCGGGAGCGGCTGAGCTCCACGTAGGAGGAGGGGTGCAGGTAGAGGTTGACGCCGCCGGCGATGGCCAGTTCGCACGCGCCGTGGCGCAGGTGCTCGCACGCCTCGTGGATCGCGGTCAGCGACGACGAGCACATGGTGTCGATCGGCATGCTGGGGCCGTGCAGGTCCAGCAGGTACGACACCCGGTTGGCCAGCGATCCGAAGGACGTGCGCGGTGCGGGCGGCGGTGCGTCGGTGGCCGGCGGGCGGTGGCGGTCGAAGCCGGTCTTGGTGATCCCGGCGAAGACGCCGACCGACGAGCCGTGCTGCTCGGCGAGGCGCCGCCGGGTGTAGCCGGCGTCCTCCAGCACCGACCAGGCGGTCTCGACGAACAGCCGTTCCTGCGGGTCCATGTCGGCCGCGTCGCGCGGCGCGATCCCGAAGAACGCGGCGTCGAAGCGGGCGAAGTCGTCGAGGAAGGCGCCCCACTTGCCGTAGCTGGCGCCCCGCTCCACGGCCCGCTGCGGGTCCGGTTCGAAGAAGCCGTCCAGCGACCAGCGCTCGGCGGGGATCTCGCGGACGCTCTCCCGGCCCGCGCGCAGGTTCTCCCAGAACGCCTCCAGGGTCGCCGCACCCGGGTAGCGCCCGCTCAGGCCGATGATGGCGATCGGCTCGTCGGCGCCGGCCGGACGCGGCGTCTTCGCCGCGCGGGCCCGGGAGCGCACCGGTGCGGCGGCCCCGGCGGCCCGCTCCGGGTCCGGCGCGTCGGTCGTGGCCGTCGCCTCCGGCGCGGCGGTCGCTCCCGCCGCGTCGTCCAGCCAGCGGCGGCAGCCGTCCGCGTGCTGCTCCGCCAGGTGGCCGGCCAGGTCGTCGAGCGTCGGGTACTGGTAGAGCACCGTCTTGGGCAGGGCGGCGAACCACCGCGCGAAGTGGCGGTTGAGCCGGGTCACGGCCAGCGAGTCGATGCCGAAGCCGTCGAGCGGGGCGGCGGCGTCGAGCCGGGCGGTGTCCAGCCGCACCGTCTGGGCGATCAGCTCCTTCAGCAGCGGCAGCACGCGGGCGCGCAGCTGCGCCGGTCCCGTCCGCGTCGTCCGCGTCGTCTCCGCCTCCTGCGGGCCTTCGCCGTCCACTGCGCTCTCCTCGTCCATGACCAGTAGGTGGGGTGTGCCGAGCGCCAGTGCGCCGTGCAGGGCCCGCAGCGCGGTGTCCGTCGCCAGGGGGCGCCCGAAGCGCGCGGTGAGCGCGGGCAGGTCCTCGGCCGGGACGCCCATCCCGCCGTCCCGCCACAGCGGCCAGCCGATCGACACGCTCGTGCCGTGGCGCTCGCCCGCGGCGGCCAGGCCGGCGCGGTGGGTCAGGTAGGCGTCGAGGAACCCGTTGGCGGCGGCGTAGTCGGCCTGCCCGGGGTTGCCCCGCGTCCCGGCGCCGGAGGAGAACGCCGCGAGGAAGTCCAGCGGCAGCCGGCGGGTGGCCTCGTCGAGGTTCACCAGCCCGGCCGCCTTCGGCGCCAGGACCCGCTGGGCGTCCTGGTGGGACTTGCGGATCACATAGTCGTCGCTGATCAGGCCCGCCGCGTGCACGACCCCGTCGAGCCTGCCGTACGTGCGCACAAGGGAGTCGACCAGATCGGCCACGGCGGCGGCGTCGGTGACGTCCACCCGGCGGTACTCGGTGCCCGGGCCCGGCCGCCCCGGCAGGAGGTCCGCCGGCGAGCGTCCGCACAGCACGACCCGGGCACCGGGGGCGTGGGCTGCGATGTCGGCGGCGAGCAGCCGGCCGACGCCGCCCGCGCCCCCGCTGATCAGGTAGACGCCGTCGGCCTTCCACACCGGCGGGGGTGCCGTCTGCCCCGGGGCCGCCGCCCAGGTGCGCACCTGGCGGCGGCCGTCGGTGTGGCGTACGTGGTCCGCCGCCTGCCCGTACTCCGCCCGCAGCACCTCGGCGAGTTCCCCGTCCGGCGGCCACTCGGTGAACTCGATCAGCTGGCCGTGCAGCGCCGGGTCCTCCAGTGCGGCGGTGCGCAGCATGCCGATCAGACCGGCGTAGCCGTAGGGGCTCCCCTCGCGGCAGACGACCTGCACGCGACGGGGGCCGCCGGCCGGCTGGTTCAGCAGCCGCTGGAGTTCGCCGAGCAGCAGGGTCGCCGCGTGCTCGTAGCCGGCGGCGGGCCCGTCGGCACGGCGCTCCACGCGGGCGACCGACACACCGGGCAGCTTCCGGCGCAGCGCGGTCACGTCCGCGTCGGGGACGTCGCACAGCACGACCAGCCGACGGTTCGTGGGGGTCGCGGTGCGCCCTCGCAGCGGTTCGTCGCGCCAGGCCGGCACACGAAGGATGTTTCTGCTCACGTTCATTCCGTTCCAGGTCACTGGGCGGCGGGGCCGCCCGGTCCAGTCAGGAGGCAGGGGGGGGAAGCGTCAGATCCGGCTCAGGGCGTCCGGGCCGGCCCGGCCGTCGAGCACCGCCTCGAGCAGCGCCGCACGGGCGTCGGTCTCGAACGCGGGCTCGGCCACGGGGGGCGGGACGGCCGCCGCGGGTGGCGGGACGGGGGCTTGGCCGTCCGCGGGCACCCAGTAGCGGTCGCGGGCGAAGGGGTAGGCCGGCAGCCGCACGGTGCGGCGTTCGCCCGCGGGGTGGCTTGCCCGCCAGTCGACCGCGGCTCCGTCGCACCACAGGGCGGTGACGTGGTCGAGCCGCCCGTCGTGCAGGGCCCGGGTGACCTCGGGGGCCTGCTCCGGTTCGCGCCGCACGCCGGCGCCGCGCGACCGCCGCAGGCCGCCGGTGTGCCAGCCGGTGGGCTCGTCGCCCTCGAGGAACCGGTCCAGCGTGCCGAGCACGTCGTCGAGGCTTCCGGCGACGAAGCCCAGGCGCGCTTCCATGGCCTCCCGGCCGACCTGGAGGGTGAACGCCAGATCCGCCAGGTCCGGGGCGTTGCCGTCGCGGCGCGCCCGGTCGAGGAAGTCCCGCAGCCGTCCGGCCGCGGCACGCAGCCGGCCGTCGTCGCGGGCGGACAGCACGATGGCCTGGGAGGCGGCCGGGCGGGCCGGCTCCTCCTGTGCGGACGCCGCGGGGGGTGCCTCGATCACGACATGGGCGTTGGCGCCGCCGAAGCCGAAGCTGCTCACTCCGGCGCGCAGGGGCCACGGCCGCCCGGTGGCGTCGGTGCGCGGCTCCCAGCGGCGCAGCTCGCGCACCACCTCGAAACCACCGTCGTCGAGCGGCAGTTGGGGGTTGAGCCGGTCGCAGTGCAGGCTCGGCGGCAGCTCGCGGTGGCGCATGGCGAGCAGCACCTTCAGCACTCCGGCCAGGCCCGCGGCCGACTCCGCATGGCCGATGTTGGTCTTCACCGAGCCGAGCGCGCACGGCCGGGCCGGATGCGGAGACCTGCCCTCGGCGGTGCGCAGCGCGCGGTAGGCGCGGTCGAGGGCGTTGACCTCGACCGGGTCGCCCAGACCGGTGCCTGTGCCGTGCGCCTCGACGTAGCCGATGCTGTCCGGGTCGATGCCGCGCATCGCGTCCTGGATCAGCGCGGTCTGCGCCGTGCCGTTGGGGGCGGTCAGGGAGCCGGCGCGGCCGCCGTGGTTCTCGGCGCTGCCGCGGACCACGCCCCAGATGGCGTCGCCGTCCCGCCGCGCCCGGGCGAGCGGCTTGAGCAGCACCGCGGCGACGCCCTCGGCCCGTACGTATCCGTCCGCGCCGGCGGCGAAGGTCTTGCAGCGGCCGTCCGGGCTGAGCATGCCCGCCATCTGCGTCGCGGCGAAGGTGTCCACGCTCAGCAGCAGGTTCACCCCGCCCGCGACGGCCATCGCGCAGCGGCCCGACCGGATGCTCTCGACGGCGCGGTGCAGCGCCACGAGCGAGCTGGAGCAGGCCGTGTCGACGGGTTCGCTCGGCCCGTTCACGTCCAGCACGTAGGAGATCCGGTTGGCCAGCATCGAGTGGGCGTTGCCGGTGGCGGTGAAGCCGTCGGGAGCCACGCCGCTGGCGTTGAGCAGATGGTGGTAGTCGCCGCCGGAGACGCCGAAGTAGACGCCGGTGTCGGCCGGGAGGCGCGCCGGGGCGTACCCGGCGTTCTCCAGCGCGGCCCACACGGTCTGCAGTGCCAGTCGGTGCTGCGGGTCCATCAGCTCCGCTTCGAGCCGTGAGAGGTGGAAGAAGTCCGCGTCGAAGCGGTCCACGTCCTCGACCAGGCCGGCGAACTTCGGGAAGTCCGCCCGCGCGACGACGTCCGCGTAGGGGCCGTCGAAGCGGTCGCCGGGGTAGTCGGTGATCAGGTCCTCGCCCGCGCGCAGCCGCTGCCAGAAGGCGTCCAGGTCCTCCGCGCCGGGGAACCGTCCGGCGGCGCCGACGATGGCCACCGCGTCGTCGTCCGGCTCGGGGGCCGGGAGCGGCTCGGGGGCCGGGAGCGGCTGCGGGAACGGCCGGGCGGCGGCGGCAGCCGGCGCCGGTGCGGCGGCGGCCGCGGGGAGGGTCAGCTCGGGGCCGTAGCGGCCCTGCAGGTGCTCGGCGAGGCTGCGGATGTCGGGGCACTCGAAGAAGACGGCGGGGGTGAGGTCGGTGCCGAGGAGGCCGTTGAGTTCCGAGGCCAGTTTGGCCAGCGCGATGGACTCGAAGCCGTAGGCGTGGAAGTGCGTGTCGAGGTCGATCTCCGCCAGGTCGAACTTGAGGAGGTCGGCGACGGTCTCGCGCAGCGACGCCAGGAGCGCCGCCGGGGCGTCCGCGACCGCGGCGGTCACGGACGGCGCGGGCCGCGGCCGCTCGGCCGCCGGCCGGTTCCGCTCCGCCGTACCGGCCGGCGCCGGCGGCAGCTGAAGCGGTGTCGGCGACAGTGCCACCGGTGCCCGTCCGGCCTCGGCGGGCAGTGCCGGATCGAGGTCGCCGACGGTGAACTCGGCGTCCTCGATCCGGCCCAGCACCCGGCCGTCCTCGTCGAGGAAGGCCACATGGAAGACCGTCTCGGACGTCCGCGCCAGCACGATCGCCCGGGTGCGCTCCCACTGCTCGCCCTGCACCGATCCGACCCGCGCCACGGTGGCCTCGACCCGCCCCAACGCGTGCGAGGCGCCCTGGACCAGCCCGGCGAGCGCCCAGGCCGGGAGCTGCACCTGCCGCTTGTGGGGGTCCTGGCACATGGCCGGTTCGGCGACCCGGACGAGCAGCCGGTGGCCGTCGAGTTCGGTGACCCCTTCGACGCTGCGGGCGTACGGCCGGGCGTCGAGACCCCCGCGGCCGAGCGCGGCGTAGAAGTCGTCCCGGTCCAGGGTCGCGGGCACGGAGAGCACCTGCGGCATCGAGGCGTCCTCGGCGGGCGCGGACGGTACGACGTCGGCGGCGAAGTGCACGGTGGCCTCGTCGGCGTCCCACAGCTCTACGCGGTGCCCGCCGTCGTCGGACGTGCCCAGCCGCCAGGTGAACGCCTCGGGGGTGTCCGTGGGCGAGGGGAGCGCGGCCCACCGCGCGTGCCGCAGCCGCAGCGGCCCTGCCAGGCCGGCGAGCCGGGCGAACGCCAGTCCCGCGTCCAGCAGCGCCACCGTGGCGTAACGGCGCTTGCGCCCCACGGTGTAGACGTAGTCGAGGAGTTCGTCCCCGCGCAGCCGCAGGGTGTAGCGCACGCCGGTGAGGTCGGAGGCGTTGACGCCGACCCAGGGGTGCGCGCGCCGGGTGAACGCCAGCGGCCGCAGCACGCTGGGCGCGTCGTCGTCCTCGGGGTACCAGCAGCGCACCTTGTCGAAGGGGTAGGCGGGCAGCGGCGACTTGGCCGGGCGGTGGCCCGCCGGCCACAGCCGGTCCCAGTCGACGCTCGCGCCGTCCGCCCAGTGCCGCGCCAGCTCCGCCTGGCCGCCGTCGCGCAGGGCCTGTTCGACACTGGCCGCGTCGGCGGTGCGCCGGCGCCGCAGTGTGCTCGCGGTGAAGTGCACGCCGGCGGGGACGACGGGTGACTGCGCCGTGAAGTCCACGGCGGACAGCTGGGCCAGCCGGGCCTCGGCGTCGGCGATGTCGTCCGCGACGAAGGCCAGCCGGCACGGCAGTTCGTTCTTGCCGGTCTGCAGGGTGTAGGCCAGGGCGTCCAGGCCCGGTGCGGTCCGCCGTATGTGTGCGTGGATGTCGCCCAGCACCGTCCGCAGGGCCTGCGGCGTCATGGCGGAGAACACCAGCAGCCGGGGGAGACCGCGCTCCGGTGCGGCGGCGACCTGCCCGTCGTACTCCTCGACGACGAGGTGCACGTTGATGCCGCCCGCGCCGATGGACGTCACACCCGCCCGGCGCGGCACCTCCTCACCGCCGACCACGGGGCGCCGCCACGGGTCGCGGCGGCGCTGCACCACGAACGGCGTGCGGTCGAAGTCGATGGCCGAGCTGAGCGTCTCGGCGTGCAGCGAGGGCGCCAGCGTGCGGTGCTTGAGCTGCAGCAGCACCTTGGTCAGGCCGGCCATGCCGGATCCGGACAGCAGGTGCGCCACGTTGGACTTGACCGAGCCCAGCGCGCAGAACCCCAGGTCCGGTGTGTGGCGGCCGAACGCGAGGGCGGCGCCCTTGATCTCGATGGGGTCGCCGAGGGAGGTCGCCGAGCCGTGGCCCTCCAGGTAGCTGATGGTGCGGGCGTCGACGCCGGCGTCGTCGAGCGCCTTCTCGATGGCGCGGGCCTGCTGCTGCGGGCTCGGCACCGTGAAGCCGTTGCGGACCCCGGCGTTGGTCATGCCGCTGCCCTTGATCACGCCGTAGACGTGGTCGCCGTCGGCGACGGCGTCGGCCAGCGGCTTGAGCACGAGCGTGCCCACGCCTTCGCCCAGGATCGTGCCGTCGGCGCCCAGGCCGTAACTGCGCACGACGTCGGCCGACTTGGTGGTGAAGTGCGCCTGCGAGGTCGCGATGAGGTCGAACGGGTGCAGCATCAGGTTGATGCCGCCGACGACGGCCACCCGGCACTCGCCGCCGCGCAGCATGCGCACCGCCTGGTGGACACAGGCCGACGCCGAGGAGCACATGGTGTCGAGGAACACCGACGGCCCGGTGAAGCCGTAGTGGTAGGACAGCATGTTCGCCATCACGCCGAGCTCGCTGCCGCTGGTCGCGGTGCCGCGCATCAGCATGTTCTGGAAGCCGTAGAGCGAGTAGCTGTTGTTCATCGAGCCGACGAGCACACCGACGTCTCCGTCGTAGCGGCGCCGCAGCGTCTCGCGTGAGTAGCCCGCGTCCTCCAGGGCCGTCACGCCCGCCTGGAGGAACAGCCGGACCTCCGGGGACAGCAGCTCGGCGTCGCGCTGGGAGATGTTGAAGTAGCGCGGATCGAAGGCCTCGACGTCCCGGAGGAACGTGCCGGTCCTGACGACGGTCTTGCCGTCGACGTCCCGCTCGTCGAAGTAGATGTCGCTGTGCCGCCACCGCGCCTTCGGGACGGGTTCGAAGCTGTGCCGGCCCTCGCTGAGCAGCTCCCAGAACTCCTCCAGGGTGTCGGCGCCCGGGTACCGGCCCGCCATGCCGATCACCGCGATGTCGTGGCGGTCCGGGTCGGCGGACCGCAGGACCGGGGCGGGCCCGGTCGTGGGAGCGGGCGTGTGCGGCCGCGCCACGGCGGGAACCGCGGAGGCGGGCGTGGCAGCGGGCGGCTCCTCGACCGCGGCAACCGCGGGGGCGGGCTCCTCGGGTGCGGGTGCTTCGGGGGCGAAGAGCTCCAGCAGCCGTGCGCGGTGCTCGGCGACGAAGTAGCCGGCCGCGCCCCGCAGATCGACGTACTCGAAGAAGAGCGTCTTGGGCAGCGACCCGAAGGTGTCCTCCAGCCTGCTGGTCAGCTCGACGATGGAGATCGAGTCGATGCCGTAGGTCTCCAGCTTCTCCTCGGCCAGGATGTGCTCCGGGTCCTGGAGGGTCACCTCGGCGAACAGGTTCCGCAGCAGGTCCTGCGTACGGGCGAGGAGTTCGCCCTCGTCCAAGGCG
The DNA here is from genome assembly GCF_056436545.1 of Streptomyces sp. NPDC043738. Lineage (NCBI taxonomy): Bacteria > Bacillati > Actinomycetota > Actinomycetes > Kitasatosporales > Streptomycetaceae > Streptomyces > Streptomyces sp. NPDC043738. The sequence goes on from NZ_JBWKCJ010000004.1 coordinate 140,696, forward strand.
GCCGGCGCGGCCGCACCGCGCCGCGCCCCGGACGCGCGCGGCCCGGGCTTCGCGGCGCGGTCCAGGCCCGCGTATCCGCGCAGCTTGGCGCGCTCACCGAAGAGCACCACGCGGCGCACCGGCGCGTCGGGGTGCAGTGCGCGCTCCAGCGCGTCCAGGCCGGTTTCGCTCGGCAGCGGCACGGTACCGGTGCGCTTGCGCAGATAGGCCAGGCTGGCGTCGTCCACGCGCATGCCCCCGTCGGCCCACAGCGGCCAGTCCACCGAGCGGGTCACCCGGCCGGCGGCCTGCCGGCGTGCGGCGAACGCGTCGAGGAAGGCGTTGGCGGCGGCGTAGTCGCCCTGTGCGGCGTTGCCGAAGGCGCCCGCCACGGAGCCGAACAGCATCAGGAAGTCCAGGCCGTGGGCGCGCGTCGCGTCGTCGAGGTACGTGGCGCCGTCCACCTTGGCCGCGAGGACGGCGGCGGTGGATGCGAGGGGCTTGCTCGCGAGGTAGCCGTCGTCGAGGACGCCGGCCGCGTGGAACACCCCGTCGAGCCGTCCGTACAGCGCGCGGATGTCCGCGGCCGCGTCCCGCACGGCGTCGGGGTCGGTGACGTCGATGCTGCGGTAGGCCACCTCGCCGTGGGCCAGGCGGGCGCGCAGGGCGAGGGTCGCCGGGCTGTCCGCCGAGCGGCCGCTGACGACGACGGTGGCGCGGTGGCGCTCGCAGAGCCGCTCGGCGAGCAGCAGGCCGAGTCCGCCGGCGCCGCCGGTGATCCAGTAGACGCCGCCGTCGCGCAGCAGGGTCCCGCCCGCCTCGCCGCGGGGCAGTTCCACGAAGCGGTGCCGCACCCGGCGGTCCTGGGCGTCGTAGGCGACCTCGGTGTCGTCTGCGGCGCCGGCCTCCGCCCGGACCACCCGCTCGAAGCGGTCGGCGTCGCGGGGGTCGCAGGCGTCGAGGAGCACCAGCCGGCCGCTGAAGGAGGGGTTCTCCTGCTGTGCGGTCTTCAGGAGCGCCGCCAGCGGCGCGTAGACCGGCGAGTCCGGGGCTCCCGGCGCGACGACGAGCACCTGCCGTCCCTGGCCGAGCAGTTGCTGGACCTGCGGATAGCAGGCCGCGAAGGCCGTCTTCATGGCGGCGGCGTCGGTGGCGGCGGCATCGGTGGCCACGGCCAGCTGCCGGACGTCCAGGCCCAGCCGGGCGGCGCTCGCCGCGGCGAGGTCGCCGTCGAGTGCGGCGTTGAGTACCGTCACCGGGCGGTCCGCGGCGGCCTGCCCGGCCGCGGGGGCCGGGGCGGGGGCCTCCTCCCAGACGCCGGTGACCTCCAGCAGTTCCCCGTCCGGGGCCTGCGCCGACGCCGGTTTCGTGCCGGGCAGCTCCCTCGACGTGTAGCCGGAAAGGCGCACGCACAGCCGGCCGTCGGCGTCGAACAGCTCGATGTCGGCTCCGGTCGCCCCGCCCGTCTTGTCGCCGCCGGCCGGCCGCAGCCACGCCCACATCGTCGAGGTCGTCGCCGCGTGCACGGTGAGCCGGTCCAGCGCGAACGGCACCGACGGGGCGGCGGGCCGGCGCCAGCCGCCGTCGGCCGGGCCGAGGGCCAGGGCCGCGAGCAGGGCGCTGTCGAGGATCGCGGGCTGCAGCGCCATGCCGTCCGGGGTGCCCGCGGGCAGCCGCAGCTCGGCCAGCACGCCGTCCGGACCGCGGTGCAGGGCGTGCAGGCCGCGCAGCGCGTGGCCGTGCTCGATGCCGCTGGAGCGCAGCGCGGCGTACCCCTCGGCGACGTCGACGCGCCGGGGGAACCGCTCGCGCAGCGCGGCCGGATCCGTCCGCTCGTCCTCGCCGGCCTCGCCGTACTCGACCCGGCCGCTGGTGTACGGCGTGCCGTCGCCGTCGGTGATCGCGTAGTCGTAGCCGTCGGCGGCGGGCGTCAGGCGGAGCCGCGGGAAGAGCCCGCCGTCGCCGACGAGCAGCGGGCGGATCCACACCGCGTTGCGGATGCGGGGCGCGAGCCCGGCCCGGGTGCCCGCGACGGCGGTCCGGCCGGCCGCCGCGGTGACGAGTTCCAGGGCCAGTACGCCCGGAACGATCCGTGCGCCGTTGACGAGGTGGTCGCGGACGAATCCCTGTGCGGCGTCGAGGTGCAGGGGGAAGGTCCAGCCGTCGCCGTGCGGCTCGCCCGCGCCGAGCGGGGCGGGGGCGGGGTCCGTCGCGCCGTGCTCCGGCCCGGTGTCCGCCCCGCCGCGCTCCGGCCGTCCGGCCGTGTCGTCACGGGTCGGCTGGAACCAGTGCGGCGTACGGGCGAACGCATAGCCGGGCAGATGTACCCGGCGGCCGCGCTCGGGCCACTGCGCCCAGTCCACGGGCAGGCCCTGGGCCCAGGCGGCCGCGAACTTGTCCCATCGTTCCTGCTCCAGCCAGCGCTCGGCCAGCGCGGTCAGATCGTCCGCGTCCAGGCCGTCGGGGGCTTCGGTGCCGGCCCGGCCGCGCGGGCAGTCCGCGGCCGGCTCCTCCCCCGCGGCGACGCTCTCCAGCTGCGCGGCCCACTCCTCGATGCCGCTCGCCCGGAACACCACGCGCTCGCGCAGCGGCACCCGGCCCTCGCGCAGCGTGCGGGCCACATCCGTCAGGGACGGGGGGTCGTCGTGCTCGATGCGGGTGCGGACCCAGCGGGCGAGCCGGTCGCAGGTCTCGCGGAGCCGGTCGGCGTCCCTGGCGGACACCGGCAGCCACTGTTCGCCGGTGTCCTCGGTGGCGGCCACCGGCTCCACGGCCTCCAGCAGGGCGTGGGCGTTGGTCCCGCCGAAGCCGAAGGAGCTGACGCCGGCGCGCAGCGGTGCGGACCCTTCCGCGGTCCAGTCGGTGAGGCGGTCGAGGACGTACAGCGGGCTGCCGTCCAGGTTGATGAGGGGGTTGAGCTTGCGGAAGTTGACCGTGGCGGGCAGCTTGCGGTGGCGCATGGCGAGGATGACCTTGAGCATGCCCGCGATGCCGGCGGCCCCTTCCAGGTGGCCGATGTTGGTCTTCACGGAGCCGATGCCGCACCGGTGGGCCACGGCCGGGCCGGGCCGGTCCGCGGCCAGGTCGGCGAAGGCCTGCTTCAGTCCGCGGACCTCGATGGGGTCCCCGACGGGTGTGCCGGGGCCGTGGGTCTCCACGTAGCTGACGGTCTCGGGCGCGATGCCGGCCCTGCGGTAGACGCCGGCGATGAGTTCGGCCTGTGCGGCGGGGTTGGTGACGGTCAGCGAGCTGGTGCGCCCGCCGTGGTTGCTGCCGATGCCCTTGATCACGGCGTGCACGGCGTCGCCGTCGCGGCGGGCGTCCGCGGCCCGCTTGAGCAGGACGATGCCGCCGCCCTCACCGCGCACATAGCCGTTGGCGCCGGCGTCGAAGGCCCGGCACAGGCCGTCGGGCGAGAGCATGCCCGCCTTGGCGAAGGCGATGAAGTGCCGCGGCGACCAGGTCAGGTTGACCCCGCCGGCCAGCGCCAGATCGCAGTCGCCGGCCTGGAGGGCCGACACCGCCTGCTGCACGGCCACGAGCGAGCCGGCGCAGGCCGTGTCGTTGACCACGCTCGGACCGCGCAGGTCGAAGTGGTGGGAGACCCGGTTGGCGATGATCGCGTACGCGGCGCCGGTCGGGTAGTAGGCGTCGATCTCCTCGACTTCCTGCTCCATCAGCTCGGCGTAGTCCCAGTGGCACACGCCCATGAAGACGCCGGTGGCGGAGCCCGCGACGCGGTCGGCCCGGTAGCCGGCGTCCTCCAGGGCGTGCCAGCTCAGCTCCAGGGCCATTCGCTGCTGGGGGTCCATGGACCGCGCCTCGCGCGGGGAGATCTGGAAGAAGTCGGCGTCGAAGCAGTCGGCGTCGTCGACGAAGCCGCCCCAGACGCTGTTGGTCTTGTTGAACTCGCGGCGCGGGTGGCCGAGGTGGTCCTCCTTGCGCCAGCGGCGCTCGGGAACCTCGCTGATGAGCGAGCGGCCCGCGGCCAGGTGGCTCCAGAACTCCTCGGGCGTGCGCGAGCCGGGCAGCCGCAGGGACAGGCCGATGACGGCGATGTCCCGGTCGTCGGCGAGGACGTCGTTCTCCTTGTTCATGGCGCGCTCTTTCGTCCTAGGCCGACAGGGCGCCGCTGCGCCGGTCGACGACGTACAGGGGGACCCTCAGCGGGTCCCGGTGGCGGGCGTTGCCGCGCACGTACCAGTGGTGCAGCCAGACCGTCGACGCCAGGCAGACGAAGGCCTGGTTCTCCTTGGTGCCGATCTGCTCGGGCGGGCTGTCGAAGACGCGGTCGGTGAACCGCCGCACGAAACGCGCGTCGAGGACCCCGATCTCGTCGAGGGTGCCGGGGTCGGTCAGCAGCTCGCGGTAGTCCGGGCGGGAGCGGACGAACGCGGCGCTGTCCGGGGCGCGGTAGGGGAACTTCCCCTTCTTGACGATCCGTTCCGGCAGCACCTCGGCGTAGGCGCGCTTGAGCAGGTACTTCTCGTCGTAGGGGTCGCCGAACCGCAGGTTGACCGATGCGGCGCGACGGACCACGGCGGGGTCGAGGAAGGGGCAGCGGTTCTCCACGCCGTGGGCCAGCGCCATGCGCTCGCCCTGGGTCGAGAGCAGATAGCCGCTCAGCAGGGTGCGGAACTCCAGCCACTGGGCCTTCTGCACGGGGGTGAGCTGCGCGTATCCGGGCTCGCCGGCCACGAGGTCCTCGAGGGCCGTGAAGGGGTCGCCGGCGTTCTTCAGCAGGCGTGCGGCGAAGCGGCCGTTCTGGAAGCGCATCTGGTGGGAGAAGAGGCCGGGCAGGGTCTCCTCGGTGAACTGCCGGTAGAGGCCGAGCATGCGGCGGTGGCCGTCGTCCTCGCCGCTGAAGTGGCGCAGATACGGGTGGAGCCGGCCCATGCGGCGCAGGCGGGTGTCGTCGTCCAGCTCGTGCCAGGTCGACAGCAGCAGGGTGTCCTTGAAGACGCCGTAGCCCAGGAACGCCTCGTCGGCGCCCTCGCCGCTGAGCACCACCTTGATCCCTTCGCTCCGTACGTGGCGCGCCAGCAGGTACATGGGGACGAAGGCGGTGCGGAAGGCGGGCACCTCGGCGTGCCGGACTGCCTCGGGGAAGGCGTCGACGACGTTCTCGTCGGTCACGCGCACGGTGGAGTGCCGGGTGCCCAGATGCGCGGCCAGCGCGGCCTGTTCGGCCGACTCGTCGAACTCGCCGTCCTCGAACTCGATCGAGAACGTCCGCAGCGGACGGCTCGTCCGCTGCGCGGCGAGGTGCGCGATGATCGAGGAGTCCAGGCCGCCGGAGGCGTAGACGCCGACCTCGACGTCGCTGCGCAGCCGCACGTCGACCGCGGCTTCGAGGTCGGCGCGGACGAGTTCGACGGCCTCCTGCTCGCTCTGCGGGGCCGGGCCCGCGGCCAGGTCGAGGGTGGCCCAGCGGCCGCGCCGGACCTCGTCGCCGCGTACGGACAGGTACTCGCCCATGGGGATCTGCTCGATCCCGTGGTAGCCGCTCTGGCCGGGCAGCGGGGTCCAGGTGGCGAAGACCGACGCCAGCTGCGCCTCGTCGAAGGCGAACTGGAAGTCCGGGTAGGCCAGGAACGCCTTCATCTCGGAGGCGAACAGCCAGGCGCCGCGGTGCCGCGCCACGAACAGCGGCCGCTTGCCGAACCGGTCGCGCACCAGGTGCAGTTCGCCGGTGACGCTGTCGTACAGGGCGAACGCGAAGGCGCCGTTGAAGCGGGGCAGGCAGTCCAGGCCCCAGGCGACCCAGGCGGCCAGCACGACCTCGGTGTCGGACTCGGTGCGGAAGGCGAAGCCGCGGGCGGTCAGCTGCGCACGCAGCTCCCGGTAGTTGTACAGCTCGCCGTTGTAGCACAGCCAGTAGCGGCCGTCGGCGCTGCCGACCGGCTGCGAGCCGGTGGCCAGGTCGATGATGCTCAGCCGCACCGTGCCCATGGCCAGCCGGTCGTCGAGCAGGCAGCCCGCCTCGTCGGGGCCGCGGTGCTCGATCTGGGCGAGCATGCCGTGGATGAGGGTCTCGTACTCCTGCGGGGGCAGGGGGCTCTGGTAGAAGCCGGCTATGCCGCACATCGGGTCACCGGCTCCCGGCGGCCCGCGAGCGGGCGGCGTCGACGAAGGCGACGATGCCGGAGAGCGAGACCATGACGTTGCCGAGGATCTCGTCGCCGAGCGGCACCGCGTACTTCTCCTCGATGTGCCCCATCAGCGAGAGGTAGCCGAACGAGTCGAGGATGCCCGCCTTGAACAGGTCGGTGTCCTCGGTGATGTCCGAGTCGAACTCGAACATGAACTGCTCTTCCATGTGCTTCTTGAGTTCCTGCTTCATGGCTGTCCGTCACTCTCGCGATGGTCGATTCGGGACGCGGGCCGGTGTCCGGCGCGCGTGAACTCATGCCTGCTGCGGCGGCGTCAGGCGGCCGCGAAGCCGGCAGTGACGAGCCGGCCCAGCGCGGGCCACTGGGAGCGGATGAAGAAGTGGCCGCCGGGGAACCGGTGTGTGGTCAGGGGCCGGGTGCTCTCCCGTTGCCAGCCCTCCAGGTCGGCCGCGGTGAAGTGCTCGTCCTCGCCGGTCAGGGCGGTGACCGGCACGTCCAGCGGCGGGGCCGGCTCGTGCCGGTAGGCGCCCAGCGCGGTGAAGTCGGCCCGCATCACCGGCTCGTAGTACGCCATCAGGTCGGGGTGCTCCCACAGCTCCTCCGGGATGCCGCCGAGCTGTCTGAGGTGCTCCCAGAAGGCGTCGGTCGGCAGCTCCCAGGTGTGCCGCTCCCGGCTCGGGATCGCCGGTCCGCACTCCCCGGAGACGAACAGGTGGGCCGGTGCGGGCCGCCGCTCGGCGCGCAGCCGGCGGCAGAGCAGGAAGGCCAGCCGGGCGCCGAGGCTGTGGCCGTAGAGCGCGTACGGGGCGTCGAGCCGGTCCGGCAGCTGCCGCAGCAGGTCGTCGACGATCGCGTCGGGGTCCCGCAGCAGCGGCTCGGAGGCGCGCCGGCCGCGTCCGGGGCGCTCCAGCGTCACCACGTCGACGTCCGGGCAGTACGCGGCGAGTCCCGCGTAGGCGCGCTCGTCGCCTCCGGCGTAGGCGATGCAGAACAGGCGTGGCCGCGGCCGCGGTTGTGGCGTCCGGTGGGCGGGGGTGGTGTCGATCTGCCGGACCATGCGGGTGAGGACTCCTTTCCCGCCCACCTCACGGCAGCGGTCGGCACTCGTGCGCGCCAGCAGGTAGCGGACGCTGTCCAGCCATCGCACCGATCCGCTGATCTGCTCGCTCAGCGTCGTGGCGACGTCCTGGTCGGTGTACGGCCGCGCGGTGAGGTTGGCGATCACCGTGCCCCGCAGGGGCGCGAACCGGAAGCCCTTGAGGAAGGCGGCGAACTCGTCGCGGGCGGCGGCCATGAACCGCGAGTGGAAAGCGGCCGAGACCTTCAGCCGGGCGACCCGGGTCCCGCGTGCGTCGAGCGTCTTGTGCGCGCGCTCGATCTCGTCCAGGGCCCCGGACAGCACGGTCTGCACGGGGGTGTTGATGTTGGCGACGTCGAGCCGCGACAGGCCCTCCTCGGCGAGGAAGGCCCGCACCTCGTCCGCGTCCGGCCCCACGACGGCGAGCATCGCCCCGTCCGTGGCCCGGGCCATCAGCTCGCCCCGTTTGACGACGAGCTTCAGTCCGGTCTCGAAGTCGAAGGCCCCGGCGGCGTGCAGGGCGTTGTACTCCCCCAGGCTGTGGCCGAGCAGGTACCCGCCCTCGGGCTCGCCGCGCTCCAGCGAGTCCTGATAGGCCAGGGCGTTGACGACGTAGAGCGCGGGCTGGGTGAAGCGCGTGTCGTCGAGCCGCCCGTCCGGGTCCGCGAGGCACAGCCGCGGGAGGTCGTAGCCGAGCACGTCGCAGGCGAGCGCGGTCCGTTCGGGGAACCGCTCGAAGAGACCGGCTCCCATGCCGCGGGTCTGGGAGCCCTGGCCCGGGAAGAGCACGGCGGGCGTTCCCTTTGCTGAAGCCCTCACGCCGGGCCCGCAGCACGGTGTTCGCGGGTGATGGCAGGGCAGTCGTCCGTCGGGTTCATGGCCTCCCCATTCAGCGGTGGTCTCCGATGACGGGCATCCTGCGGCACCCCCCTTGCGGGGGCCTGGTCAGGACGCTGGCGTATTCCTGCCGTCCGCTGTAGCGGTTTTCCGCCATCCTTGCCGGACTCCTGCAGAGACCTTGCCAATTGCTTACAGGCCGCCAAGATGATCTTGGAACACCCCGTTCGCTATGCAAGGCTCCCTTTTGGGAGGGCACCGGCCGCACGGCGCCACCCGCCTGTCAGCACGATCGCGCGTGCGAGAACGATTGGGACCGACATGCCTTCATCCCCCATACCGAACCCGGCCCCGACCACCCCGGCCTCCGAGGTCGGGTCGCACGAGCCCCCCTTCCTGCTGAGTGTTCTGGGCCCCATGTCGGCACGCCACGACGGCCACGACCTTCCCCTCGGCCCGCCACGCCGCAGAGCCCTGCTCGCCCTGCTCCTGATACGCCTGGGGCGCGTGGTGCCCACCGAGCTGCTCATCGAAGAGCTGTGGGGCGAGGAGCCGCCGCGGCAGGCCGTCGCCACGCTCCAGAGCCACGTATCCCACCTGCGCCGCGCACTGCAGCCGGCCGCCGGGCCCGACCGCCCCTCGGTGCTGCGCCACCGCGCACCCGGCTACGTCCTGGAACTCGGCTCCGAACACATCGACGGCTGCCGCTTCGAGCGCCTGGTCGCCGAAGGGCGGCGGCTGCTGGAACAGCGCGACCCGCTCGCCGCGCGGGACCGGTTCGCGGCAGCCCTGTCGCTGTGGCGGGGCTCGCCCTTCGCCGAGTTCGACGGCCATCCCCCGCTCAGCGACGAGAGTTCGCGGCTCGAACACGTCCGGCTCACCGCCGTGGAGTCCTGCGCGGAGGCCCGGCTCGCCCTCGGGGAGGCCCAGGAGGTCGCCGCGGGCCTCGACCGCGAGGCACGTCGCCATCCGGCGCGAGAACGCCTGGTCGGCCACCTGATGACGGCGCTGTCCCGGCTCGGTCGGCAGGCCGAGGCGCTCGAGGTGTACGAACGCACCCGCGCCCATCTGAACGAGGAGTTCGGGGTGGGCACGGCCGCCGAACTCCGCCGGGTCAGGACCGCGATCCTGCGCCAGGAGCCGGGGACGGGCGGGCCCACCGCGTCACCACGCCCCGGTCGCCCCGATCCCGCCGGGACCGTGCCAGTGGCCGCGGCGGCCACGGCCACGAAGGCGGACGGCGGCGAAGCCGCGCGCGGGGCCGAGGCGCACCCACCCGTCCGCGCGGTGCGGGAGCCGCAACGACCGGCCGAGAACGAGACGTCCGGTAGCGGCGCCGGTACGGCAGCGGCCCCGGGCGGGCCCTTCACGGCAACAGCGGCCGCGCGCGAGGAAGGCCTCCAGAACGACGCCGGGACCGCGGCGCGGCAAGGGGCCGGCGACAGCTCCGCCACCGAGGGCTCGGCGACGCCCGCCACCACCGGGTCCGCACACCCGCACCGGCCGGCGACGACCGCCGCGGCCTCACCGCCGGCCGCCGAGGACTCCCCCGCGAGCGCACCGGACGCGCGGGCCCCGGAGATCGGCGCGGGCCGGCGGGCCGCGGGGACCGTGCCCGACGGGTCGCGCACCCCGTCGCCGTTCACCGGCCGCAGCGAGGAGTTAGAGCGCCTGACCACCGCGGCGGCGTGCGCGGTCGCCGGCCACGGACATGTCGCGGGCGTCCTCGGCCCCGCCGGCGTCGGCAAGACCCGGCTCCTGCTCGAACTCGTCCCCCGCCTGGAAGCGGCCGGCGCCGCCCAGTCCGGCACCGACCGGGACGGTGCGGACCTGGAGGTGGTCTGGAGCCACTGCTTCCTGGACGAGGGCGTACCGCCCTACTGGCTGTGGACCCAGATCCTCAGGCGGCTGTCCACGACCCGCCCGGAGGCCTTCCGCGAGGCGGCGAAGCCGTTCGGTGCCCTGCTCGCCCCGCTGATGCCCGAGCGCGCGTCCGGGCCCGGTGGACCGGCCCCCGAATCCGACTGGGGCCAGGCCCGGTTCCTCACCCACGACGCGGTCTGCGAGGTCCTGCTCGCCCTCGCCGCCCAGCGCCCGCTCGTCCTGCTCCTGGAGGACCTCCACTGGGCCGACACCGCCTCGCTGGACCTGCTCAGACTGCTGAGCAGCCGCAGCCAGGGCCACCCCATCGGCATCGTCCTGACCGCCCGCGAGTACGAGGTCGAGTCCGACGCGACGCTGCGCCGGATGCTCTCCGAGGTGCTGCGCGGCCCCAGGACCGAGACCCTGCGGCTCGGCGGCCTGTCCCGGCACGCCGTCGCCGCCCTCGTCGTCGCCCAGGCCGGCCCCGGTGTCGACGCGGAGGTCGTCGAGGTGCTGCACCGGCGCAGCGAGGGCAACCCGTACTTCGTCATGCAGCTCCTCTCCCTCCTGGGTGACGCGCGTAGCCTGCGCCGGCCCGACGCGGTGGACGTGCTGCTGACCCGCGTCCCCACGGGCGTCCGCGAGGCACTGCACCAGCGGTTCGCCGCCCTGCCCGAGACGGTGCTGTGCGTGCTGCGGCTGTGCGCCGTCATCGGCACCGAGATCGACACCGATCTGCTGGACCTGACCGCCACCGAGAACGAACCGGTCACCGAGGCCCTGGAGTCGGCGATCCGCGCCGGGCTGCTCGGCGAGGACCCCCACCACCCGGAACGGCTGCACTTCACCCACGCCCTGGTCCAGGAGACGCTCATCGACGAGCTCACCCGCGAGGACCGGCAGCGGCTGCACGCGAGGGTCGCCGGGGGGATATCCACCCGCAGGCTCGGAAGGGTGGCGGACGAGGAGATCGAGCGGGTCGCCCACCACGCCTGGCACGCCAAGAGCGCCATGCCGCCTGCCGAAACGCTTCCCCTGCTGCTGCGCGCCGCCGAGCAGGCCGAGCAGCAACTCGCCTACGAACAGGTGGAGACCTGGCTGCGCCGCGCGGTGCACCTGGTCGGCCTGCTGCCGCCCGACGATCCCTCGGCCGCGTCCCTGGACCAGCGGCTGCACATCCAGCTCGGCCAGGTGCTGGCCACCACCCGGGGCTACGGCCACGCCGAGGCCGAGACGGCCCTCGCCCGCGGACGGGCCCTCAACTCGGTCACCCACTCCCCCGAAGACCCTTCGGTGCTCTGGGCCCTGTGCGCGGCGGACCTCGTCACCGGCCGCTACGACACCTCACGCCGGTACTCCGGCCTGCTCCGGGAGCTCGCCGACCGGGACGGCCAGCCCGTGGCGGTGCTCGGCGCGGCCTACGGCGAGGGCATCGTCCTGCACGTCCGCGGCCAGCTGCGGCAGGCGCTCGCCGAGCTGGAGCACGGCGTCGCCATGGCGGACGGCTACGCCCGCGAGGGCCACTCGCTGGCCCGCACCTTCCAGCACGACCCACGCGTCTCCTGCCGCTCCTACAACACCTTCACCCACTGGCTCATGGGCGACCGCGAGATCGCCACGGCCCGCCGCCGCGAGCTGCTGCGCCTCACCGAGGACGACAGCCGGCCCTCCGACCGCTCCTTCGCCCTCTACGTGGACGCGGTCGTGGCGGCCTGGGAAGGCGACGCCGAGACGGCCCGCTCCTCCGGCGCCGAGGGAGTCCGGGTGGCGGACGAGCACGGGCTGATCTACTGGAAGGCGATGCTCGGCATGCTGGAGGGCTGGGGCCTGACCTGCTCCGGACGGGAGGACGGCCTCGCCCTGATGCACTCCGCCCTCGCCGAACTCCGCAACTCCAGAACCCACTTGCGCCGCCCCCTCCACCTGGGCCTCCTCGGCCAGGCCCAGCACCGGGCCGGACGAACGGAGGACGCGAAGACCACCTTCCACGCCCTCCTCGCAGCCATCGGCCGCCGCGGCGAACACGTCTACCTCCACCCGGAACTCCCCGCCACCCGCCTCCTCCACGACCTCCTGGGCCGCGGGGCGGCGGAGGCGGTCGCAGCGGGGTGAACGACGACGCCCGCACCGGCAGGCCCCCGCGGTCGGCCGGTCGGGCGCGCCGGAGGTCCCAGGCTCCGCCGCCCGCGCGGGAACTGGCGCGGCCGCCCGGTCGTCGTCACGAGCATGATCGACAACTCCGGAGCCCACCGCTCGCTCCCGCTCGACGAACTGATCGCGGCCTGGGGCGGCGTAGGCCCCCGGTCCCAGCGCGCCGACGCGGACCCGCTCGTCGTGGACTGCGCGGGCCGGCTGGCCGCCGACCCCGGTGGGGAACGGGCGCCGCTGTGGACGTTCGGGCTGGTGTCGATGGCGTCCTACGTGGCGTGGCAGCCCGGGGAAGGGGTGGCGGGCCGCGTCGTGGAGGCGCTGCTCGCCGCCGACCGCGCGCTCGGCGGGCGCGACTGCGCGCATGAGGCGCACCCCTTCCGTACCGCGCTCGACCGCATCGACGACGACGGGGTCGGCGTCCTGGTCCCGGAACTCGGCGACTTCGCGCCCCCCGGACGGGAAGAGACGGCCGGCGCCGGCCCCGACGCCGAGCACGACGCCTGGTGGTGCCCGACGAACGTCGCGGCCTGCGCACGGATCACCGCCGATGTCCTGGCTCCCTTCAGTACGACGGGCATCACGGACACGGCGGGCATCCCGCCCGTCATCCCGCGCCGGCATGCCGACGCCCTCAGGTGGCTCTCCTCCACCCTCTGCGACCACCCCTACGGCGACCCCGCGCTGGACCTGTCCCGCCTGGCCCTCTCGCTGCCCGACCACCCGTCCAAGGGCGTCCAGGCCGGCTATGTCGCGGCCGTGTACGCCAGTCAGTGGTATGCGGTCTCGGGTCGCATCACCGCCCCCGAAGCCCTCGACGACATGATCGAGGGCCTGGAGAAGGTGCTCGCCCAGCTCGCGGGCAGCACCTGCGCCCATACCCCCGCCGAGCACCCCGCGCCGCACTCCGACCCCGCGGGTGCGGCGCGGTTCGGCTTCTACCTGCGCAGCCCCGGAGGACGCGCGGAGCTGGCCGGGGCCGGCGACCGCCGGGGCGACCTCCGGGGCTGGCTGTGCCCCGCCTTCCTGCACTCCCTCGCCGACGCGGCGCTCGACGAACTGCGCGAGGGGCATGAGGAGTTGTTCGCCCCCAGGGACACCGACCACCTCGACGAGGAGTGCCTGGGTGCGGACGGACGCCTCGCCCTCGACCGGCTGGCCCGCTTGCTGGACGACGATGACCCCTCCGTCGACGTGGACGACCTCGCGGTGTGGGCGGCCCGCCGCTATCTGCGCGACGAGAGTGCCGATCCGCGGGAACGGGCCGTACTGCTGCTGGTGATGCTGTGGTACGCGGAAGACCCCTACGACGTCCCCTACAACGCGGGCACGGAACTGCGCGACGCCCTGCGCGCCGTGGACACTTCGCCTGCCGACGCCGAGTGCCCGCACGGCGGGACCCACCCCGACACCGGCGACCGGCTGCCGTCCCTCCTCGACCACCTCCATGCACCGGACGAGTCGCCCGCACCCGACGACGGCCTCACCCCCGATGTCTGGCTGTGCCCGCACCACCTCGCCGGGCGGACCCGGGAGGCACTGGAGGAACTGGACGGCGTCCTCGACGAGGACGAGTAGCGCCCGGCCGCGCACGGCGGCCCGGAGGGCGGGGCCGCCGGTGGCGCGGGGCGTCCGCCGGCGGCGGCCTTTCGGGCCAGGCGCCTGTCGCTGTCCGGACGCTCCCGGTTATCCGAACTGGCCGGGCTGGTAGTCGCCGGCGGGCTGCTGGACGATGACGTTCATCCGGTTGTAGGCGTTGATGAGGCCGATCAGGGACACCAGGGCGATGAGCTGCTCCTCGTCGTAGTGCTTGGCGGCGTTCGCCCAGGCCTCGTCCGTCACCCCGCCGGCCGCGTCGGCGAGGCGGGTGCCCTGCTCCGCCAGCTCCAGCGCCGCGCGCTCGGCCTCGGTGAAGACCGTGGCCTCCCGCCACGCCGCGACCAGGTTGAGGCGCGTCGAGGTCTCGCCGGCGGCGGCGGCTTCCTTGGTGTGCATGTCGAGGCAGAATCCGCAGCCGTTGATCTGGCTCGCGCGGATCTTCACCAGTTCCTGCGTCGCGGCCGGCAGTGCCGAGTCCGAGAGCACCTTGCCCGCCGCGCCGAAGTGCTTGATCAGCTTGGCCGCGGCCGGGCTGGCGAAGAGGTTCAAACGGGCTTCCATGGTGTGCTCCTTGGCCGTTGTCGTTGGCTACACCCCTATGACGGAACGGCCCGGCACGATGTGACACGCACGAGTGTGACGAGCGTCTCCTCCAGCTCGTCGTCACGCTCGGAAGCCGCGGACCTGCTCAGCGCGATGAGCGCGGGATCAGATCTCGGGGAAGGTGTCGGGCACGCCGAGCGTCCCCGCGACGGCCCGCCAGACGGCCGCCTGGGCGGCGGCGAGGTCGATCCTGGGATCGTCCAGCATCAGCCGGATGCCGAAGCCGTCGCTGAGCGCCAGCAGCAGCGTGCTGACCTCGTCGACATCGCAGTCGGTGAACTCGCCCGCGTCGATCCCCCGGCGGATCGCCTGACTCAACCAGGTGTGCAGCTGGTCGTAGAGGTCGACGGCGAGCTTCTGCGCGGTCTCGTCGCGCAGGGCCCGCACCCACAGCTCCTGCCACAGCCGCCAGTCCTGCCGCAGCTCCGGGTCCGTGGGCAGCATGTTGTGCAGAATGCGGGCCAGTATCACGGAGGCGGGGACGGTGTCGGCGTCCCGTTCGAGTTCGGTGCCGGTCTGCCCGAAGGAGTGGGTCATCGCCTCGGCGAACAGCCGCTCCCGGTTTTCGAAGTGGTAGTGCAGCAGGGCCGTGGACACCCCGGCGTGCTCCGCGACCATGCGCATACGGATCTTCTCGAAGCCGACCTCGGCGATCACTTCGCACGCGGCGGCGAGGATCCGCTCCCTCGTCTCGGCGGTCCGTTCGGCCTTGGCCACGTGCATGCTCCCCGGGTCGTCTTCGTGTGCGGGACCGGCGCGGCGGGGCCCGTCCCGTTCCATCTTCGCGCATCCGCTCGTCCGTACGGCGCCCTATCGGTAGCGGTGGAATCCCCGGCCCGACTTACGGCCGAGCAGCCCGGCGTCGACCATCCGGGCCAGCAGCGGCGGGGGTGCGTAGCGCGCCTCCCGGAACTCCTCGTACAGCGACTCGGCGATGGACCGCGCGGTGTCCAGGCCGATCAGGTCCACCAGGGCGAGCGGCCCGAGCGGATGGGCGCACCCCAGGCGCATGCCCCGGTCGATGTCGGCCGCCGAGGCCGCGCCGGACTCGACCATGCGGACCGCGTCGAGCAGATAGGGCACGAGCAGGGCGTTGACGATGAAGCCGGCGCGGTCCGCGGCGTCCACCACCTCCTTGCCCAGCACCCCGGCGGCGAAGGCCCGGGTCCGGCGGGTGGTGTCCGCTCCCGTCAGCAGGGAGGGCACCAGCTCGACCAGCGGCAGCACCGGTACGGGGTTGAAGAAGTGCAGGCCGACGACCTGATGGGGGCGCGCGGTGGCGGCGGCGAGCCGGGCGACCGGCAGCGACGAGGTGTTGGTGGCCAGGATCGCGTCCGGCCGCCGGACGATCGCGTCCAGCCGCGCGAAGACCGCCAGCTTCGCGGCCTCGTCCTCGGCGACCGCCTCGACGACCAGGTCGCGGTCGGCCAGGGCGGCCGGGTCCGCCGTGACGGTGATCCCGGCGAGTGCGGCGTCCCGGTCGCGGCCGGAGAGCTTCCCGGCGGCCACGGCGCGGGCGAGGGAAGCGGCGATCCGGTCCAGCCCGGCGTCCGCCGCGCCGGGGCTCGACTCGACGACGAGCACCTCGCGGCCCGCCCTGGCGCAGACCTCGGCGATTCCGGAGCCCATCAGGCCGCAGCCCACGACCCCGACGCGTGCGATGTCGGTGTCGGGCCCGGTCCGGGTCCCGGTGTCGGTCCCGGTCTCCTTCTCCTTCTCCGTCTCCGTCTCCGTCTCCGTCTCGGTGTCGGTGTCGGTGTCGGTGTCATTCTTGGTCTCGGTGTCGGACAACGGTCCTCCCCTCCTGGTCAATCGGCTGTGCGTCAGCGAATCCGGGGCGAGCCCGTCGCCCGTGAACGGGCGGCCACCTGGACCGCCTCCGGTGTGCCCCGGCGCACCGGCCGGGGCACACCGGCCGGGTGTCAGGAGGCGGCGGGCATCCGCAGCACGCCCGTGCCCCGCTTGACCAGTTCGCCGGCGATGATCAGGCGCTGGATCTCCGAGGTGCCCTCCCAGATCCGGTCCACCCGCAGCTCCCGGTAGAGCCGCTCGACGGGGTAGGAGCGGTCGTAGCCGCGCCCGCCGAAGATCTGCACACAGCGGTCGATCACCCGGCCCGCCGCCTCGCTCGCCGCGAGCTTGGCGATGGCCGCCTTGGCGTGCAGCGTCTTGCGGTCGGCGGTGCCCTCGTCCACCTCCCAGGCGACCTGGTGGGTGTAGGCGCGGTTGACCGCGATGTCCACCGCGCAGTCCGCCAGCATCCCCTGCACCAGCTGGAAGTCCGCGATCGGCGAGCCGAACTGCCGCCGCTCCACCGCCCAGTCCCGCGCCAGTCGCAGCGCCCGCTCCGCGGCGCCGGTCGTCCGCGCCGCGATCATCAGCCGCTCCTCGGTGAACCAGGACCGGGTGATGTCGTACCCCCGGCCCACTCCCCCGAGCACGGCGTCCTCGGGGACCCGCACGTCGGTGAAGGTGAACTCCGGGTGCTCGTAGACGAAGGTGTGCATGAAGCGCGGCACCCGGGTCATCTCGATGCCGGGGGTGTCCTTGTCGACGAGGAACA
Organism: Streptomyces sp. NPDC043738; assembly: GCF_056436545.1. Lineage (NCBI taxonomy): Bacteria > Bacillati > Actinomycetota > Actinomycetes > Kitasatosporales > Streptomycetaceae > Streptomyces > Streptomyces sp. NPDC043738. The sequence goes on from NZ_JBWKCJ010000004.1 coordinate 157,479, forward strand.
GCGTCGGTTCGCGGTCCGGGCCGGCCGCGGCCAGGACGATCATGAAATCGGCGTGGTCGCCGACGGTGACGAACCACTTCTCGCCGTTGAGCAGCCAGCCGCCGTCGGTGCGGGTGGCGGTGGTCGCCAGGTTCTGCGGATCGGAGCCGGCGCCGGGTTCGGTCACCGCGTAGCAGTCCCGGCGCTCGCCGCGGACGACCGGTTCGAGGTAGCGCTCCCGCTGCTCGGGGGTGCAGAACCGCAGGGCGTTGGCCGGACGCCACACGGTGTCCCACAGCGCGCCGGTGAGCCGGCCCAACTCCTCCTGCACGATGGCCTGTTCCAGGATGGTCAGGCCGGCGCCGCCCCACTCTTGGGGCATGTTGACGGCCTGCAGACCGCTGGCGAGAACGGCCTCGCGGATGGCGGCGTGCGCCTCGGCCGGCAGGCCGTTGTTCTCCTCGCAGTCGGATTCGTACGCGGTGAGGGTCTCGGTGAGCTCGCGCGCGGTGCGCTTGAGGTCCGCCTGGCGCGGGGTGAGACGGAAGTCCATGTCAGTCCTCGGAGTTCGTGGTCGTGGTGGGCCGGGGTGCGGTGGCGGGAAGGGTTCAGGGCAGCGGGAGGGCGAGGGCGCGGGTGCCGCGTTTGATCAGCTCGTTGGCGATGATCAGGCGCTGGATCTCCGAGGTGCCCTCCCAGATCCGGTCCACCCGCAGCTCCCGGTAGAGCCGCTCGACGGGGTAGGAGCGGTCGTAGCCGCGCCCGCCGAAGATCTGCACACAGCGGTCGATCACCCGGCCCGCCGCCTCGCTCGCCGCGAGCTTCGCCGTCGAGGCCTTGGCGTGCAGCGCCTTGCGGTCGGTGCCCGGCTGGTCGGCCTCCCAGGCGACCTGATGGGTGTAGGCGCGGTTGACCGCGATGTCCACCGCGCAGTCCGCCAGCATCCCCTGCACCAGCTGGAAGTCCGCGATCGGCGACCCGAACTGCCGCCGCTGCACCGCCCAGTCCCGCGCCAGTCGCAGCGCCCGCTCCGCGGCGCCGGTCGTCCGCGCCGCGATCATCAGGCGTTCGTCGGTGAACCACTCCTTGGTCAGCTCGTACCCGTTGCCGACGCCGCCGAGGACGTCCTCGTCGGGGACGAAGACATCGGTGAAGGTGAACTCCGGGTGCCCGTTGACGGCGGAGTGCATGAACCGCGGCACGCGGGTCATCGCCACACCCGGTGCCTGCTTGTCGACGAAGAAGAGGGTGGCCGCCCGCTCCGGGCCCGCGTCCGCCTGCACCAGCAGGAAGTCGGCGATGTCGCCGCAGGTCACGAACCACTTCTCGCCGTTGAGCAGCCAGCCGCCGTCGGTGCGGGTGGCGGTGCTGGTGCCGGACGCGGGGTCGGACCCGGCGCCGGGTTCGGTCACCGCGAAGGCGTCGAAGCGCTCCCCCCGGATGACGGGCAGCAGGTACTTCTCCCGTTGGGCCTCGGTGCCGTACGCCAGGACGTTGGCCGGCCGCCAGGGGATGTCCCACAGGCAGTTGGTGACCTTGCCGAACTCCTCCTCGACGATGACCTGGTCGAGCAGGGAGAGGCCCGGCCCGCCCCACTTCTCGGGCATGTTGAGGGCGTAGAGGCCGGCGTCGATCGCAGCTTGGGCCAGCTCGCGGACGGTCTCGGCCGGCAGCGGTCCGCCGGCCTCCTCGGCCTGGTCCTCGTAGGCGTACAACCGCTCGGCGTAGGCGGCGGCGCGTGCCTTGAGCTCGGCCTGTCGGGGGGTGTAGCGGAAGTCCATGGTCTCCTCCGGAAGCGGTGGGCGGTGGGATGACGGGGCGTCAGGCCGGTACGGCGCGGGCGTCGAGTGCGAGGGCGCCGCCGGGGCGCACCAGCAGCGGATTGACCTCGATCTCGGCGATCTCGGGGTGGGCCGCGGCGAACGCGGTGAGGCGCTCGACGACGGCCGCCGCGGCGGCGACGTCGACCGCGGGCCGGCCGCGGACCCCCGTCAGCAGCGCGGACGTCCGCAGTCCGGTCAGCAGCCGCTCGGCGCGGGCGGCGGGGACGGGTGCCAGGGCGAAGGCGACGTCGTGCAGCGCCTCGGTGAGCACCCCGCCCAGGCCGACCATGGCGACCGGGCCGAAGCGGGGGTCGCGGTCGACGCCCACGATCAGCTCGACGCCGTCGGTGAGGTCCGCCATCGCCTCCACCGAGTAGGAGGCCGCGCCGAGCCGGGCGTGCATCTCCCGGTGGGCGGCGAGCAGCGCGGCGCGGTCCGGCAGGCCCAGGACGACGCCGCCGGCGTCGGACTTGTGCAGCAGGTGGAGGGCCTTGAGGACGTACGGCCCGGGGAAGGCGTCGGCGGCGGCCAGCAGCCCGGCCTCGTCCGTCACCTCACGGGCCTCGGGGAACGGCACGCCTGCGGCGCCGAGCAGGGCGCGTATGCCGTGGTAGCCGAAGTCCCGCAGCGGCTCGGCGGGCGGCGGCAGCGGACGTACGCCGGGCGCCCGCCGTCCTTCGGGGGCGGTCAGGGCCGCCAGCGCCCGGGTCGCGTCCTCGGTGGCGGCGAAGACCGGGACGCCCGCCTCGACCAGGGTCCGGCAGCTGGGCGACTGCGGGAACATCGACTGGACGACCAGCGGTTTGGCGGTCTTCGCCCGGTGTGCCGCGATCCGCCGGGCGGTCGCCAGTTCGCCCGCGGCGAGCGCGTTGCCGCCGCCCGCGGTGCCGGTCTCGGCGGCCGGGCCGCCCAGGCCGCCGACCGCCGCCGAGTACCCGCCGAAGTACCCGGTCAGCAGGACCGAGTCGACCTCGTCCAGGGCGAGCAGGGCGGCGACGGTGTCGCCGTAGGAGTGCGGGTCCTGCTCCCCCATCCCGGCCAGGTCGACCGGGTTGCCCACCGCGGACTGCTCCCACAGCGACTCCCTGAGCCGCCGCTGCGCGCCCGCGGAGAACTCGGGTACGGCCAGTCCGGCGGCCTCGGCGGCGTCGGCGGCGATCGCGCCGTGGCCGCCGCCGTCCGTGCAGACCGCGGCGCGGCGGCCGCCACGGGGGCGGGTGCCGTTCAGGGCGGCCAGGACCACGGCCATCTCACGGGGGGTGGCGACCAGTTCGACGCCGGCGTCGCGGCAGGCGGCGGCCACCACGTCGGCGGAGGTGGTCAGGGCACCGGTGTGGGACTGCGCGCTGCGGGCGGAGGCGCTGCCCCGGCCCGCGGTGAGCAGGACCACGGGCTTGCCCGCCGCGGCGGCGGCCTCGGCGAACGCCCGGCCGTCGCCGAAGTCCTCGGCGTAGACGGCGATGGTGCGGGTCGCCTCGTGCCGGGCGGCGTCGGCCACCAGGTCGACGAGTGTGACGTCGGCCTGGTTGCCCAGCGAGACGAAGCGGGAGAAGCCCAGGCCGTGGGGCGCACAGCGGAGCTGGAGTTCGAGCGCGAGGTTGCCGCTCTGGCTCAGCAGGGCGATGCCGCCGGGCGCGAACCGGTCCGAGGCGAGGTACAGCTCGGTGGTGTTGTCGGCGATGCCGAGGCAGTTGGGGCCGACCAGGACGGCGCCGGCGGCGCGTACCCGCTCGGCGACGGCCTGTTGGCGGGCGCGGCCCGCGGGTCCGGTCTCGGCGAAGCCGGCGGTGATGCCGACGATGGCGCGGGCGCCGCAGGCCAGCGCGTCGTCGACGGCGGCCTCGAAGCCCGGGCCGGGCACGGAGACGACGACGAGGTCGACGGGCTCTCCGATGGCGGCCAGCGAGGTCGCGGCGGGGCGTCCCAGGACCGTGCCGCCACGGCGGTTGACGAGGTGGACGGGGCGGCGGTCGGGGGCCCGCAGTGCCTGGGCGGCGACCGCGTGGCCGTACTTCGCCGGGTCGTCGCTGGCACCGACGACCGCGACGGACTCGGGGTCGAACAGGGCCGACAGGTCACGTGCCACGGTCACCTCGCCAGCCGGAGTGCGGAGTTGGGGCAGGCCGCGGCGGCGGCGCGGGCGGCGTCCTCGCCGTCGCCGGGGGCGGGGTCGGCGACGACGGCGGCGTAGCCCCACTCGTCGAGGTCGACGAGGTCGGGCGCGGGCTCCTGGCACAGGCCGTAGCCCTGGCAGCGGGTGGAGTCGAGGAGGAGTTTCACGGCGTGGTCCTTTCGGCGGGGGCGGGGTGCGGTCCCGTGGCGGGCGCGGTGCGGCCGGCGACGTGGGGCACGGCGACGGTGAGCCGGCCGGTGGCGGCGGCGCAGTCCGGGCAGGGTGCGTCGAGGTGGGCGCGGAGTAGGTGCGGGAAGGTGCGCAGCAGGCTGCCGGCGGTGCCGGCCGCGGCGTCGAGCAGTGCGCAGGCTCCGCGGCCGGGCAGCGAGGTGGACCACCTGTGCAGCCGGCCGGTGAGTGACGCGTCGGCGGTTCCGGCGCGCAGGGCGGCGACGGCCTCACGGATCGCGCCGGTGCCGGCCACGCACACCCCGCACTGCCGCGCGCTCTGCGCGGCGAGGTGGGTCAGGGCCGCGTCGGCGAGCGGGACCGGGCACTCGCCGGGTGCCAGGAACCTGATCGCCCCGCAGCCCAGTGCGGTGCCGGCGACCGCGAGGGCGTCGGGTTCGAGGGGCAGATCGAGGTGACCGGGACCGATCAGCCCGCCGAAGAGCCCGCCCATGAGGGCGCCGGCCGGCTCGGGGGTGCCCTGGGCCCGCGCCAGGTCCCGCAGGGTGCGTCCGTAGGGCACCTCGGCGAGCACCGGTTCGGCGGCGCCGCCGGCGAGCGTGACCAGGGTGGTGCGGGCGGTGTGGCGGCGGTGCTGCGGCCGGGCGTCGATCAGTGCGATCCGCGCCAGCGTCTCGACGTTGGCGACGAGGGTGGGGGCGCCGCCGACCCCCTGTTCGTGGGGGCGGGGCGGTTTGGCGGTGGGCAGGGCGGGGCCGCCGTTGATCCAGCGGACCGCGGCGGTCTCCTCCCCGGCGACATAGGTGTGCGGGGTCTCGACGACGTCGACGGGAAGGTGCGGCGGGCGTTCGGCGAGGGCGGCGCGGATCCGCTCGCCCGCCACGGGGTCGGCGAGGTAGACGTAGCCGCGCTCGGCGCCGGTGATCTCCGCGGCGCGGGCCAGTCCGTCCAGCACCAGGTGCGGCCGGGCGCGCAGCAGCCAGCGGTCCTTGACGGAGCCCGGCTCGCCCTCCTCGCCGTTGGCGACGACGACGGGGCGGGTCCCTGCGGCCCGCACCGCACGCAGCTTCCGGGCGGTGGGGTAGCCGGCGCCGCCGCGGCCGCGCAGTTCGGCGGCGGCGATCTGCTCCAGCAGGTCGTCCGGTGCGGTGGCCGCCCGGTAGCCGCCGGCGGCCCGGTAGGCCTCGGCGTTCTCCGTCGTACGGGGCGCGGCGCCGAGCACGGTGGGGTGTCCCGGGCGCGCCAGGAAGTCGGTCCCGGTCATCCTCGGTCTCCGTCCGGTGGGGCGGCGCGCAGGGTGCGCACCGCGCTTTCCAGGGCCTGGCGGTCCGCGGCCGTGCGGCCGTATCCGGGGCCGGGCAGGCCGATCAGCATGCGGTGGTGGTCGAGCACGACCTCGGCCGCGAGCAGGGCGGCCCGCCGGTCGCCGGGGCGGCTGCCCTCGGCGACCGCCGTGACCAGGCCGGTCACCTCGCTGAGGTAGCGCAGCCAGCCGCGCTGGGTGCCGTGCAGCACCAGGTGCTCGACGCGGCTGCGCTCGGCCCGCTCGGCCGCCGCGGGCGGGTCCGCGGCACCGTGGTGCGCACCGCGCAGGGCCGCGACGGTGGCGGGCAGCTCCCGCTCCGGTTCGGGGGTGAGCCCGAGCCAGACCAGGTTCCGACGACCGCTCATGCGTGCCTCCGGGGAGGGGTGGGGTGCCGGCACGGCGCGGGGCAGGGCGTCGGGGGTGGCGCCCTTGGCCGGTGCCGGGTGAGAAGGGGTGCGGTGGAGAGGTGCCGCCGGGGATGCGGCCGGTGGATCGAGGCGCGGCGCGTTCCGCTCGTTTCCGGGTCCGGTCCGTAACGGCGGGAGCGCCGGACCGGGCGGCTCCACTAAACTAACTAATCAATTAGTCAGGAAACAAGTCTTGACTTAGATGAAACCCGGCAGCAATCTGACTGACCAATTAGTCAGCACGGGATCCCGGAGCGGGCCCCTCCCCCGCGCCCTTCCGCCTCCGCGGCCCCTCGCCCGTGCGGCATTGAGGAGTTACCCGATGCACCCCGAAGCCACCGCGGCACCCCCGCGGCACGACTCCCCCTCCCCCGCGCTCCCCGCCCGCTACTACACCGATCCGGCCACCGGCGCCGCCGAGAGCCGGCACATCTTCGCCCGGTCCTGGCAGCTGGTGTGCCACGAAAGCGACCTCCCCGGACCGGGTGCGCGGCTCGCCGCCACCGTCGCCGACCGCGAGGTACTGGTCGTGCGCACCGAGGACGGCTCGCTGGCCGGGCACCTCAACGTGTGCCGGCACCGCGGCACCCGCCTGGTCGACGCCCCCGAACCGTCCGGCAAGGCGATCCGCTGCCCGTACCACGGCTGGACGTACAAGCTGGACGGGCGCCTGGTCGGCGCGCCCGAGGCCCGGCAGATCCCCTGCCTGGACAAGCCGTCGCTCGGCCTGTTCCCCGTCCGGGTCGAGTCCTTCCTCGGCTTCGTCTTCGCCAATCTGGACCCGGACGCCGTGCCCCTGGCCGAGCAGTGCGCCGGGCTGGCGAAGGCCGTCGGCCACTACGCGGACGAAGACCTGGTGCCGGTGGGGCGCAGCCGGATCCACGACCTGGCCGGCGCCGAGGTCCAGCAGGCCAACTGGAAGGTCGCCGTCGACAACTACCTGGAGGGCTACCACGTCCCGGTCGCCCACCCCGGCCTGATGCGGCTGCTGGACTACCAGGGCTACACCTGCGACATCGCCGAGTCCTACGTCCTGTTCGCCTCGCCGCTGCGCGACAAACCGTCCTCCAACTGGGCCGAGCGGCTCTACCAGCGACTGGCCTCCCCCATGCCGGGGCTGACCGAGGCGGACCGGCGGATCTGGCGCTACGCGGTGATCTACCCCAACACACTCATCGACTTCTACCCCGACCATGTGCTTGCCTGGACCGCACTGCCGACGGCCGTCGACCGGGTGGCCGTCCCCGGCGCCTTCTACACGCGCCGCGGGACCAGTGCGCGCACCCGGCTCGCCCGGCGGCTCAACATCCACATCGGCTGGATCACCAATGACGAGGACGCCGAGCTGGTGGCCCGGGTACAGCGGGGCCTGGGCACACCCGGCTTCGAGCCGGGCCCCCTGTCCCGCCGCGAGGCCGCGGTCGGCTGGTTCGCCGACCGGGTGCGCGCCGACCTCGGTGACGCGGTGGGCTGACCCGCACCGGTGAGGCAGCCGAACGAGCCGTCCCCCACGACGCGCGCCGCCCGCGCCACGGCTGACCGGTCCCGTACGGAGGGCAGGGCCTCCGTACCTCCGTGACCGCGCCCTGAAGCAGCGCTTCCCCTACGGAGAGGACACCGATGTCCCCCGAGGCACCCCCGCCCCCGTCCCGGCGCGCGTTCCTGCGAGCCGGCGCCGCCGCGGCCCTCACCCTGGGCCCGGCCGGCTGCGGATTCCTGCCGGAGAGCCGCAACGCCTTCGGCGACCCGGACCGGCCGATCGACGTCAAGGTCGACGGCGACCTGGTCTACTTCAACTGGGCGGACTTCATCGCGCCGGCCGTCTTCGACGGCTTCGAGAAGGAGTACGGCGTCAAGGTCGTCCAGTCGAACTTCGACTCGATGGAAGGCATGGCCGCCAAGCTCAACGCCGGCAACCGCTACGACATCATCTTCCCCAGCGCGAAGTGGGCGCAGCGCCTGGTCCAGGGCGGCCGGCTGCGCCGGATCGACCACTCCCGGCTGACCCACGCCGCCGCCGTCTTCGACCACTACCCGTATTTCGCCGACCCCTGGTACGACCGCCGCTCCGCGCACACCGTCCCGTTCACCATGTACAAGACCGGGATCGGCTGGCGGAAGGACCGGCTCGGCGACGATCTGGCCGGCTCCTGGGACGACCTGTGGCACCCCCGCGCCAAGGGCCAGGTCTTCGTGCTCGACGACCGCGACGAGGTGCTGGGGATGGCCGCGCTCAAACTCGGCCTGGACATCGGCACGTCCGACCCGCGGGACCTGGCCCGGATCACCCGGACCCTGCAGGGCCTGCGCCCCCGGCTGCGCGGCTTCTCCAGCGACAGCTACAACAACCTGCTCAACGGCAACGCGGCGATGACCCAGGCCTGGAGCGGGGACATGGCGGCGATGCTCGGGCAGGCCAAGGACCCCTCCGTCCTCGGCTTCGAGGTGGCCCGGGAAGGCGCACCGATCAACTCGGACTGCTACGCCATCCCCACCGACGCCCGCCACCCCGGCACCGCGATGCTCTTCATCGACTACCTCCTGCGGCCCGCGAACGTCCGCAGGAACGTCGAGTACATCGGCTACCCCATGCCGGTGCACGGCAGCGAGGAGGTCTACGCCTCCCTGGTGAAGCCGTTCCCGCAGTGCCTGGTCTCCCCCGAAGACCTCAAGGGCGACCTGTTCTTCCGCAACGCCCCGTCGAAGGGCGAGCAGGCCCGCGACTCCGCCTGGACCCACGTGAAAGCCGGCTGACATGGCACAACGCACCCCCTCCGGGGCACTCCGAGGGCAGCGCGGCCGCTCCGCGTCCGGCACTCGGCTGTGGACCTGGCTCATGCTCCCGGGCACCCTCTGGATGACCGGATTCCTCATCGCCTCCCTGATCCTGGTGGCCACCCTGGCCCTGGGGACCACCGACCCGCTCGGCAACCCCCGCTTCGGGCTCGACCTCGACAACATCAAGGCGCTGGCCGACCCGGCGTACCGCATCGTGCTGCTGCGCTCACTGGCGTTCGCGCTGATCGCCTGTGCGGTGTGCCTGGTCGTGGCGTACCCGGTCGCCTACGTCATCGCGCTGCACGGCGGACGATTCAAGAACCTGCTGATCGCCGCGATCGTGGTGCCGTTCTTCGCCAACTACCTGGTACGGATGTACGGCTGGTCGGTGGTGCTCTCCGACGGCGGCCCGGTGCTGAGGGCGCTGCGCGCCGTCGGGCTGGCGGACGCCCACACCAAGATCCTGCAGAGCGGCTTCGGTGTGATCGCCGGCCTGGTCTACGGGTTCGTCGTCTTCATGATCATTCCGCTGTACGCGGCACTGGAGCGGATGGACCTGTCGCTGATCGAGGCCGGTCGGGACCTCTACGGAGGCCCCCTGCGGACGTTCCTCTTCGTCACGCTCCCGGCGACCCGCCAGGGCGCGGCGGCCGGCACGGTGCTGGTCTTCCTGCCCGCCATGGGCGACTTCGTCAGCGCGCAGCTGATGGGCGGCCCCGACCAGATCATGATCGGCAACCTGATCCAGGACAAGTTCTTCCAGGGCCAGAACTGGCCGCTGGGATCCGCCCTGACCATGCTGATGATGGCGGTGCTGTTCCTCGGGATGCTCGGCTACCTGCGGCGCACCCGCAAGGACGAGGCGGAGGCCGCCCGATGACGCCCCGTACCCCCCGGCGCAACCGCCGCGGCACCGAGCGCAGGCCCCGGCTGGCCCTGGCCGTCACCGCCGCCTTCTTCCTGCTGCTCTACCTCCCCATCGGCGTCGTGGTCCTGTTCTCCTTCAACGCCCAGAAGTCCCTCACCGTCCTCAAGGGCTTCAGCCTGCGGTGGTACACGGCCTTCTTCCACGACGACGTGCTGCTCGAATCGCTCGGGATGAGCCTGCGGGTCTCCCTGGTGGCCATGGCGGGCTCGGTGGTGCTGGGAGTGGCGCTGGCACTCGGCCTGGTGCGCAGCCGTACCCGGCTCGGTTCGCTGGCCGGCCTGATCATGCTGGTCCCGCTGGTCACCCCCGAGATCGTCACCGGCGTCGCCGCGATGCTGCTCTTCAAGGGCGTGGGCGTCACCCTCTCCTCCGGCACCGTGATGCTCGCCGAGGTCACCTTCTCCATCTCCTATGTGACGGTGATCCTGCGCTCGCGGATCGCCGCCCTCAACCCGGAGGTCGAGGAGGCGGCGATGGACCTGGGCGCCACCCGCCTGCAGGCCCTGCGCCTGGTCACCCTGCCCGCCCTGCTCCCCAGCATCCTGGCCGCCGCGGTGCTGATCTTCGCCCTGGTCTTCGACGACTTCGTGCTCGCCTACTTCACCACCGGCGTGGACCCCCAGCCGCTGTCCGTACGCATCTACTCGGCCATCCGCTTCGGCGTGCAGCCCACCATCAACGCGGTCGGCACCCTGATGCTGGCCGGCTCCATCGGCCTGATCGGTCTCGCCCTGGCCATTCCGCGGCTGTTCGGCCGCCGCGGCGGCCTCGACCTGCTCTCCGGGAAGTGACCCATGCCCTCCACCGACTCCCCCTCCCCCGGCGCGACCGTCCCCGGCACCGTCCCCGCCGTCCGACTCGACGGCGTCAGCAAGAACTACGGCGGCTCCTACGCGGTGCGCGACCTCTCCCTCGACATCGCCCCCGGCGAGTTCTTCGCCCTGCTCGGGCCGTCCGGCTGCGGCAAGACCACCTCGCTGCGGATGATCGGCGGCTTCACCGACCCCACGTCCGGCACCGTCCTGCTCGGCGGCGAGGACGTGACGGCGCTGCCGCCGGACAAGCGCGACGTCAATACGGTCTTCCAGAGTTACGCCCTCTTCGACCACCTCTCGGTGGCCGACAACGTCGCCTTCGGCCTCAAGCGCAAGGGTGTCGGCCGGTCCGAGATCCGCGAGCGGGTCGCCACCATGCTGGAGCGGGTGCAGCTCGGCGGCCTTGGCGACCGCAAGCCGCGCACCCTCTCCGGCGGCCAGCGCCAACGGGTGGCGCTGGCCCGTGCCCTGGTCAACCGCCCACAGGTCCTGCTGCTCGACGAGCCGCTGGCCGCGCTCGACCTCAAGCTGCGACGGCGGATGCAGGTCGAACTCAAGCAGATCCAGCGCGAGGTCGGCATCACCTTCGTCTTCGTCACCCACGACCAGGACGAGGCGCTGACCATGTCGGACCGGGTGGCGGTGATGAACGAGGGCCGGGTCGAGCAGTGCGGGACGCCCGAGGACGTCTACGAGCGTCCCGCCAACCGCTTCGTGGCCTCCTTCATGGGGACCTCCAACCTGGTGCCCGGCACCTACCGGGACGGGCAGGTGGTCCTGGACTGCGGCCCCGCGCTGCCGGTCGGCAGACGCGGCGGCATCGCCGACGGCAGCGGCGTCAGCCTGTCGATCCGGCCCGAGAAGATCTGGCTCTCCGACTTCGAACCGGGCATGGCGCTGGTGCAGGGGGTGGTCCGGGAGACCGTCTACTCCGGCCCCACCACCACCTACCTCATCGAACTGGCCCCCGGCGTCACGGTGTCCGTGCTGGAGCAGAACACCGACCGCTCCCGCATGGAGGACCGCTGGCACGGCGGCGAGCGGGTGGAGATCGGCTGGCGGCCCGAGCACTGCCTGGTCCTGGACTGATGGGCCGCCCGCTCCGGCCGCCCCACCCACAGCAAAGGAACACAACCCTGATGAACCACGACGTCATCGTGCTCGGGGCCGGCCTGGCCGGGCTCGCCGCGGCACGGGACCTGAGCGCGGCCGGCGCGGACGTGCTCGTCCTGGAGGCGCGCGACCGGGTCGGCGGGCGCGTCGAGCAGGCCGTACTGCCCGACGGCCGGCTGGTCCAGCTCGGCGGAGAGGTCGTCGGCCGGGCCCACACCGCCTACCTCGCGCTGGCCGAGGAACTCGGCCTGACCCTGGTGCCCAGCTATGTGGCCGAGCCCGGCCGGATGGCGCGGGCCACCGCGGAGGGTGTCTCGGCCGGTGAGCCGCCGCACTGGTTCGGCCCCGGTGACGAGGCCGGCCACCGGCGGGTGACCGAGGCGTTCGTCGCGCTGGCCGGGACCGTCGACCCCGAGGACCCCTGGTCCCATCCGCACGCGGCCGCCCTGGACCGGCTGTCGGTCGGCGACTGGCTGCGCTCCGAAGGCGCGAGCCCGGCCGTCGTCCGCCTCTGGGAGATCGGCCAGCTCGCCCTCGCCGGCGGCTCGTACGAACGCACGTCGCTGCTGGCCGCGCTGCGCAAGCACGCCGCGGTCCCCGGAGCCGGCGCCTACGACTACGAGGACTGGGAGGGGCTCCGGGTCACCGAGGGCTCGGCGACCGTGGCGCTGCGGATGGCCGCCGGGCTCGGCCGGCGGATCCGGCTCTCGGCGCCCGTCGAGGAGGTGGCGGTGCGCGCGGACGGCTGCCGGGTCCGGCTGGCCGGCGGGGAGAGCGTCACCGCGGGCGCCGTCGTCAGTGCCCTGCCGGCCGGCCCGCTGCGCCGGGTCGCCGTGACCGGTGTCTCGGAGGCTCGGCTCGCCTCGCTGCACCGCCAGCGCCAGGCGGTGGCGGCGAAGTTCGCGGCGGTCTACGACCGGCCGTTCTGGCGCGGCCTGGAGCTCAACGGGCTCTCCGAGTGCGAGGGCGTGCTCGGCAGCACCTGGCCGCAGAGCGAGGGCGTGCTGTCCGCGCTGATCCCGCCCGAACGCTACGGCGTGCTGTTGGGGATGCCGGCGGAGCTGCGCGACCAGGAACTGCTGGGCGACGTCGCCCGCCTCTACGGGGCCGAGGCGCTGCAGCCGTTCAGCTGCTATCTGCGGATGTGGGGCACCGATCCGTGGACCCAGGGCTATGTCACGCAGTGGAACCCGGGGGACGTGATGGCGGTCGGCCCGCTGCACGGCACCCACGAACCGCCCTTCTACGTCTGCGGATCCGACCAGTGGGTGGCCGGCTACATGGAGGGCGCGGTGCGCACCGGCCGGGCCGCGGCACGGGAGGTGCTGCGCCATGGCTGAGCCCGGTAGTGCCCGAGCGCTCCTCAACCATGTGGCGGGCGCCGACCGCCCGGCGGCCTCCGGTGCGACCACGGACCTGGTCGACCCCGCAACCGGGAAGGTGCACCGCAGCGCACCGCGCTCCGGCCCCTCGGACGTGGACGCCGCCTGCCGTGCGGCCGAGGCCGCCTTCGCGCACTGGTCGCTCACCACTCCCGCGGAGCGGCAGCGGGCGCTGCTGCGGATCGCCGACGCCGTCGACGCGCACGCCGACGACCTGGTGGCCGCCGAGGTCGGGGACACCGGCAAGCCGCCGGAGCGGTTCCGCACCGACGAACTGCCCGCGGTGGCCGACACCTTCCGCTACTTCGCCGGGGCGGCGCGCAACCTGCCGGGCGCCGCGGCCGCCGAGTACACCGAGGGCCGCACGTCGCTGCAGCGCAGGGAACCGGTCGGGGTCTGCGCACAGATCACCCCGTGGAACTATCCGCTGATGATGGCCGCGTGGAAGGTCGCCCCGGCGCTCGCGGCGGGCAACACCACCGTCCTCAAGCCCGCCGACACCACCCCGTCCGCCACCGTGCTGCTGGCCCGGATCGCCGCGGAGGCACTGCCGCCCGGCGTGCTGAACGTGGTCTGCGGCGACCGCGACACCGGGCGGTCGCTGACGGCGCACCCCGTGCCCCGCCTGCTCGCCCTGACCGGCAGCGTCCGGGCCGGCCGGGAGATCGCCGCCACCGCGGCGCAGGACCTCAAACGGGTCCACCTGGAGCTGGGCGGCAACGCGCCGGTCCTGGTCCACGACGACGTGGACGTCGAGGCCACGGCGGCCGAGCTCGCGGCCGTCGCGTACTACAACGCGGGCCAGGACTGCACCGCCCCCACCCGGCTGCTGGTGCACCACCGCCGGTACGACGCGTTCGTCGCCGCGTTCGCGGCCTGTGCCCGCACGCTGCACACCGGCCCGCCCGACGACCCGTCGGCCGACTACGGCCCACTCAACACCGCCGCCCAACGCGACGCCGTGCAGGGGATGTTGAGCCGCCTGCCGCAGCATGCCGAAGTGGTGACGGGCGGTACCGCGCCGGCGCGGCCGGGCTGGTTCCACTCCCCCACCGTGGTCGCCGGGGCGCGCCAGGACGACGAGATCGTGCAGGAGGAGATCTTCGGCCCGGTCGTCACCGTGCAGCCGTTCCGCGACGAGGACGAGGCCCTGCGGCTGGCGAACGGGGTCCGGTTCGGGCTGGCGGCAAGCGTGTGGACCGCCGACCACGAGCGCGCCATGCGGGCCGTGCGGGCGCTGCACACCGGGATCGTCTGGGTGAACACCCACGGCACCACCGTGTCCGAGATGCCGCACGGCGGCGTCAAGCACTCCGGATACGGCAGCGATCTGTCCCTGGCCGGGCTGCTGGACTACACCCAGGTCAAGCACGTGATGCTGTGAGCGAGGGGCCTGAGGGCCCCGGGGCCCGGGAACCGCTGATCCGAAGATGTCGGTGCCCCGTGCTAGGGCCTGTCCGGGGGGGATCTTTGATCCGTATGGTGATAGGCCATGAAGGGTCTGATCTTGCTGTCCGCTGCGTTTGTCGTTTTTGCAATGCCAACCTCACTGGTTTGGCTGCTGGGGCGGCGCTTGAGGGTCTCCAGCTGGATGCTGGTCGTGTTCTTGCTGGCCGGGTGGCTGACTGTGTTCGTCGGCTGGGGCCTCTCGCAGCGTGCGCAGCCGAGCCTGTTTCCCGATACGTCGCCCTGCCACGGCATCAGTGCCACTTCTGTCTCGCAGTACTTCCCGCCCGACTCGTTCTGCCTCCACGCGGACGGAGAGTTGCGGACGGTCAATGGGCCGAACGCCAAGCTCGTGTTCTGGACCGCCGCCAGCACCACCTTGGCGATGGCGATTGCCGCCGCCGTTGCACGGCGTCGTCAACGAGGTTGATCGCGCTCGCCTCATCAAAGGCAACCGGGCCTCAACCGCCCCTGCTGCCGCGAGCCTGGCGGTTGGCCCGCTGGTTCTTCGGCTCGGGGATGGTGTGCTTGATCTGGCGTATACGCAGGTGGCGGCGGTTGCGGCGAGACGAGTACGCCTTGTCGCCACCGAGATGGTCGGGCCGGGTGCGGGGGCGCCCCCGCCGTCGAGTCGGCCGACGCGGAGGCGTTCCATGACCGGGATGAACTGCGGGACCGCGACCCGCGAACTGCGGGAGATGTACGTGCGGATCACCGCCTGACGGACACCTCGACCGGGCGGGCACGGGGCTGCGACGTATCGACGCGTCGGCCCCTCCGCCATGGCGCGGAGCCTTCAGGCCACCGGGTCCGGACCGGTGTCGTCTTGGTCCGTGCTGGTGCAGGATCTCGGCAGGTGCCGCAGGGCGAAGACGCCGAGTGCGGCGTGGAGGATGCCGGCGATGACGGCGACGAGGTGCAGACCGGTGACGAAGGCCGCCTTCGCATCGCCGATGACCGCGGCCGTGAGGCCGGGGACCTGCAGTGTTTCGTTGAGGGTACCGGCGATGCCGGGTCCCTGGAGGCGGAAGACCAGGGCGGCCAGTGAGCCGAGGAGTGCGATGCCGAGGGCGTTGCCGATCTCGTTGCTGGTCTCGGCGATCGCTGCCGCGGACCCGGCGCGCTCGGCGGGAACCGCGGCCACCGCGGTGTCGGCGACCACGCTGAAGGAGATCCCGTAGCCGAGGCCGGCGACGACGGTGGCGGCCACGTACCAGCCGATACCGCTGGAGACGCTGGTGACCAGCAGCAGGAGCAGACCTGCGGCGACGAGGAGGTGGCAGCTGATGAGCGCTGCCCGTGTACCGGTACGCGCGACCAGTGCCGGTGTGACGACGCAGGTGACGGTGAGCACGGCCGCGCCCGGGAGCGCGACGACAGCCGCGTGAAGCACCGTCAGTCCGAGGACGGACTGGAGGTAGATGCCGCCGAGGTAGGCCGTCGCCGACCATGCGGCCAGCGGCAGCAGTCCGGTGACGGCCGCGATCGTGAACACCCGGTCGCGGAAGAGACGGAAGTCGATCAGCGGGTGGTCGAGGCGGAGCTGCCGCCGCGCGAACCACCCCAGAGTGACGATGCCGGCGATCCCGGTGGCTGCCGGGGTCGCCGTCAGCCCCTCCGCGGCGATGTGCTTGATCGCGTAGACGGTCAGCAGGATGCCCGCGGCGGAGAGCACCACGCTCGGCACGTCGACGCGGCCGGCCCGGGTGGCACGTACCTCGCGGAGCAGAAGCGGGGCCAGGACCAGGAAGAGCACGACGACGGGGAGATTGATCAGGAAGACCGAGCCCCACCACAAGCTGCTCAGCAGCCGTCCGCCGACGACCGGGCCGATCGCGAAGCCGGCGGCGAAGGTGGCTGCGAAGATCCCGATCGCCCGCGCCCGCCGACGCGGGTCGGTGAACAGTTCGCCGAGCACCGCCAGCGCCGACGGCAGCAGCGTGGCACCGGCCGCACCCATCAACGCCCGGAAGGCGATCAGCAGTTCCGGCCCAGGGGCGAACGCCGCGCCCGTCGAGGCCGCACCGAACACCGCCGTGCCGGTCATCAGCAGCTTCAGCCGCCCGTACCGGTCGCCGATGTTCCCGAACGCGATGAGCAGGGACCCGACGGCGAATCCGTAGACATCCAGGATCCACAACGCCTGATCGGCGCTCGGCGACAGCGCCTCGGAGATCTTGGCCATCGCCAGGAACAGGACCGAGCCGTCCATCGCGACCAGCAGTACCGGGCCGAGTACCACCAGCAGACCGAGCCATGCCCGCGGGCCGGGTGAGGGGGAGACACGTGGTGCATTCATGTCTCCGACGGTGCGGGGCCGTCCGCCCGGCAACCATCCCCGCGTCATGGGTACACCTCACAGGGACACCCGGACACCGACCGCGGCGCCTACGCTCGACGTCATGGAACTGGAGAGCCTCGGGGCCTATCTCAAGACCCGCCGCCACCGGGTCACGCCCGCCGACGTCGGCCTGCGCACCTACGGCACCGCCCGCCGGGTACCGGGCCTGCGCCGCGAGGAGCTCGCCCAGCTCGCCGGCGTGAGCGTCGGCTACTACACGCGACTGGAGCAGGACCAGGCCGGTACCGCCTCCCGGCAGGTCCTCAACGCCCTCGCCGACGTGCTCGGGCTCGATCCGACCGAAACGGCCCACCTGCACAACCTCGCCCGTCAGCCCACCACATCACGCCTGGTCCGCCCCCGCCCGGAAACGCCGCATCCACGGGTGCTCTCGCTCCTGGCGTCCCTGGGGGACGGCACGCCGGCCGTCGTGCTCGGCCGCCGCGGCGACGTGCTGGCCTGGAACCGCACCGGACATGCCCTCGTCGCCGAGCACGTCGACTTCGCGGCGCCGAACGATCCCGCACAACGGCCGTCCGTCCCGCGGATGTTCTTCCTCGACGCCCTCGCCCGAGACCTGCACCGGAACTGGGACGCACTCGCCCGGATCCATGTGGCCTACCTGCGGCTCACCGCGGGCCGGTATCCCACGGACGCCCGGCTGGCCGAGTTGATCGGCGAACTCGCCATGCGCAGCCGGGACTTCGCCGCCCTCTGGGCCGAGGGCGACGTCGCGGACTGCACCGTGGGCACCATGCACCTGCGGCACCCGACCGTCGGCGACGTCGACATCGACTACCAAGTGTGGCTCCAGCCCGACAGCCCCGACCACCGGCTGGAGGTCTACACACCCAACGACACCGCCTCGGCCGACGCGCTGCGCCTGCTGTCCCGCCAGGTCGCCGACGGCATGTGCGGGACCGGGCCGGCCTCCGCCGAGTTGCCGGCCGAACGGTCAGGAGACGAGCGAGCGTCCTGTGGGTGCCAGTCTCAGGGTTCGAGGGGCCGCCGTCTGCTCTCTCCCGATACCCGGAAGGACCTCGTCCCGTATGAGGGGGTGGGCCTGTAGCTCGGCAAGGTGGCGGCGGTACGCCTGCTCGTCGGGGTAGGACGTGAAGACGGCGGTGACGTTCTCTCCGGTGCGGACCGGCAGCCTGGTGAACGTGTTGTGCGCCGTCTCGGTGGTCAGGACGGCGAGTGGCGCGGGTCCCGTCCTGTGGAGCACGGGGAGGAGACCGTCCCGGACGAGTGCGATGCCGTCGGGCCGTCCGGGAGGGAAGGACCAGACGGTGGCGGAGACGAAGGCCTCCGGTGCCGGAGTACCGGCCCGGGGCCGCTCGGACGGGCGGACGGCGAAGCCGCTCCCGGCCGACAGGGGCCGCAGCAGCAGGACGTCGTCGGAGTCGACCATGGTGGCGTTGGCCTGGGGGCCGTGCTCGGCCCAGACGGGTCCCCCGTAGAAGGCCGTCAGCGCACGGTGCCGTACCGCCATGTCCCCGAACCCGCGCAACCACACGAACCGGTCGGGGTCGTCGAGGTCCCGGAACTGGCCGAGTACGACCATCCCGGTCGCCTCCTGCGTCTCGACGAACTCCCGGTCGAACAGCTCGATGAGTTCGTCGCGCCGACCGGGGCGCAGTGTGTACTGGCGAAGCTCGATCAGGGCGGGGCGGTCGACGGGGTCGGTGGGGGACACGGTGCAGCTCCTCTTCGCTGTTCTTCTCCGGGCGCGGGCTTTGCGGCCGTACGGTCGCAAGCCGGGCGCTGATTGACGCTAGGGGGCCCGTGTGCCACCTGCTGTCAGGGTTTTCGAGGAGAATGCGGCCATGTCCGCCGGTCGACTGCTGTCGCTGCTGTTGTTGCTGCAAGCTCGTGGCCGCGTGTCCGCCCGAGGGATCGCCGACGAGCTGGGGGTGTCGGTGCGGACCGCCTACCGTGACGTGGCACGTCTGCAGGCCGCCGGGGTCCCGGTCTACGCCGAGCCGGGCCGCGGCGGCGGCTATCAGCTGCTCGACGGCTACCGCACCCGCCTCACCGGGATGAGCGAAGGCGAGGCCCGGGCGCTGTTCTTCGCCGGACTGCCCGGACCCGCCGCCGACCTGGGCCTCGCGGCGGAGGTGACGGCGGCACGGCTGAAGCTGCTGGCGGCGCTGCCGACGGGGCTGCGCGAGGAAGCCGCACGGACCGCCGCGGTGTTCCACCTGGACGCTCCCGGCTGGTATCGGGAACCCGAACAGACGCCGCGGCTGGCCCTGCTGGTCGATGCGACCCTCACCCGGCGTGCGGTGGATGTGCGCTATCGGCGTTGGCGCGCGCCGCGGGAGGTGCGTCGCCGTCTCCGCCCCTACGGTCTGGTGCTCAAATCCGGTGTCTGGTACCTCGTGGCCGCCGGCGCGGAGGATCGGATCGCGACCTACCGGGTCACCCAGGTCCTCGACGCGGTGCTCAGCGACGAACGGTTCGACCGGCCGCGGGGCTTCGACCTGGGTGCGTACTGGACGTCCTACCTCGACGACTTCGAGACCCGCCGCTACACGGGCACCGCCACCGTCCGCCTCTCCCCGCGGGGACGTCGGCGCCTGCCCGACAACGTCCCCGCGGAGGTGGTGCGGGCGGTCGACTCCACCGCGACAGCCGTCGGGGACGACGGCTGGGTCGAGGCCGTCGTCCCGATCGAGAGCATCGACCACGCCTGCGGGGAGCTGCTGCGGCTCGGTATCGACGTCGAGGTCGTCTCACCCGCCGAACTGCGCCAGGCCATGGCCGCCACCGTGGGCGTGCTCGCCCGGGCCTACGACGTCCACTGACGCCGGGAGGCACATCCGGCGTTCGCGGTGCCCCGGGTTCGAGGCCCGGTAGGGTGGCGCTCTTCGGGTGGCCCGGCGCTCCCGGAGTCCCAGAGGCGGCTGCCCATGAATCTCCGCTCCATGACCGCTCGTTCCGATGCCGCGCTGCACCGCGAGTGGCGGCTCCCCGCTGCCGATGCCGTGCGGGGGCGTCGAGCCCTCTGGTGGAGCGTCGGGCCTGCCGGGGAGCTCGCGGTCATGTTGGTCCACCGGCGGCACCTCGATCACGCCCGCTACGTCAAGGGGTGGATCGGGTGGAAGCCGAGAGTCCCGTTCACCGGTGAGTTGGTCACCGTCACGGGGCGGGAGGAGCGGCGCATCTTGGTGAAGGACATCCGGATGCGGCCCAGCCACTTGGCCCTGCTCCCGGATTCCCGATTCGTGCTGGTCGGCGGCCGTACGTTCCGGAACGGGACGGACGGCCGCTGGACGCCCAACGCCGTGGTGTTCTCCTCATCGGGTACGCCCGAAGCCGAGTTCTGCGTCGGCGACGACATCCCCGCCCTGGTCACCGACGTCCACGGCGGCATCTGGACGGCTTACGGTGACGAGGGCGTCTACGGCGGCCACCCCGAGTCAGGGGCGGGCCTCGCGGGTTGGAACACCCGGGGCCGGGCGGTCTGGGCTCCCGAGGGACGGCTGCCCGATCACCCGTTGGAAGGCTGCACCGCCGCGACCGAGGACGAACGGGTCTGGCTCGTGTGGTACTCCGGCAGCAGCAAGGGCGGCACCTTCCTGACCCGGATCACTCCGTCCACCGGCGACGTGGTCAGCCATCGCAGCCCCGTCCACGGACCGGACGGGTTCGCGGTCCGCGGCAACCGGGCAGTGCTGACCCGCCGGGACCACAACAAGCGGTCCGTCGAGCTCGTATCCGCCGAGTTCGACGGCGCCGCCTGGGCGGTGACCAGCCGCCACCGGCTTCGGGTGCCCGGTCGGGTCGTCATGCGCTGCGGCCAGGGCCGCGACGGCTCCCTCTGGCTCCGCACGGGCGACACCTGGCTGCGCCGAGAAGTGTGAACACCCCGACGTCCCCCGCCCGGACCGTGGCGCTGGTATCCGGACGGAACAGAAACGGACTGTCGTTCCAGCACGATCTGTTCCATCCGCGAGGATCATGCATATCTAGGGGGAATCATGCGCAGCAAGCTGGCCGGCCTGATCGGTCTTGTCGCCTTGGCCGTTGCCTTCGGGGCCGGAGCCACGGTGCACACCTTCGAGGCCGACGGGACCGGGAAGGGTGTGCACGTTCTGGCCACCAACGAGGGGCCGGGTTCCGGCCAACGATGAGGGGTCCGGGCCACTGACCCCTGCCTTACGCCTGTGTGCTGCAGCAGAAGGAGCCGAGAGTGCAGCACACAGGCGCGCGGCCAGGCGAGCCGAGGACGGCCCGGGGGATGTTCATGACGGCGAACAGTTCCTCGGCGCTGTGCAAGTGCTCCCGGGCGACTTCCTGCCGTCCCAGCGACTGCTCGGCCTTGGCCATGCCGTGCAGTCCATGCGCCATACCCATGCGGTATCCGATGCTCTGTGCCCTCTGATGGGCACTTCGGTGCAGGGCGAGTGCCCTCTCGTGGTCGCCTGCGCGCTGGTGGACCAGTCCCGCGATGTTCTCGACCTCGCACTGCCAGGTCACCGTGCCCAGAGGGCCGACGAGTGCGAGTGCCTGCTCGATGTACGTCATCACCTCGTCGCCCTGTCCGCTCCGCTGGTGGAGGACGGCGCGCAGAGCCAGGGACATGGCGCGGTTCCTGGGCATCACGGAGTCCTCTCCGAGTGCCAGGGCCCGCTCGAGGTACCTCTGTGCCGATGCGTCGTCGCCTCCGTCCAGGTGCGCGATGACCAGGTCGTTGAGGGCGGCTACCTCGTGCTCCTGCTCCCCGACTTCCTGGCAGAGCATGACGGCCCGTTCGGCGGCGGCGATCGCTTCCGTGGTCCGGCCCTGCCACAGGTGCAGGGTGCTGAGATTGCACAGGGCGATGGATTCCCGTCTGAGGGTTCCGAATTCGCGGTGGAGCCCGATTCCCCGCAGCAGGAGGTCGTATCCCTCGGAGAGGCTGCCGAGCACGATGTGTGCCCAGCCGAGCAGGTCGAGGAAGGCCGCCTCGCTGACGGGGTCCCCGTGCGACCGGGCCACCCGCAGACCTTCCTCCGCGGCCTCCTTGGCCAGCCGGAACTCTCCGAGTATCTGGTGGGCCGAGGCCAGGTTGGCCAGGCTCAGGCACAGGGCCTGGGTGTCCGCCGCCCGGCGGGCCGCGGCCACCGCGACCTCGGCCAGCTCCCGGAAGTCCTGGATGGCTCCCTGCGCATGCAGGTGGAGCACCGTGTTTCTGGCCAGGTAGCTGGCCAGGCGGTGGAAGTCGTGTTTCTGTCCCAGCCGGACGGTGGCCTGAAGGCCCCTGCTCTCCCGGTCGTACCACCGGCGGGCGGTCTGTGCGTCGCGGAACGCGGGCAGCCCCGGCGCGTCGCCGGTCGGAGCGGACGCACACTGGCGCAGCCCGGGGAACAGGATCCGGCAGGCCTCGTTGGTGGCACCCAGGTAGTAGTTCAGCAGCCGGCCGACCGCCGTGTCCTTCTCGTGCCGCACGGAATCGTCCCAGAGGCTGCGGGCGAAACTGCGGATGAGGTCGTGGAAGGAGTACCGCCCCGCCTCGTACTGCTGCAGTAGTTGCGAGTCGAGCAGGTCTTCCAGCATCTGCTCCGCGTCTTTGGGCGTCATGTTCGTCAGAGCGGCGGCCGCATGGGGATCGAAGTTCGGCCCGGGGTGTACTCCCAGGAGCATGAACGCCCGGCGGTGCTCCTCGCCCAGGGCTTCGTAGGAGAGCTGGATGGTGGTGGCGACGCTGCGTTCGGTGGAGCGGAGCTCCGTGAGCAGGGCGTCCTCCTCGCGGAGCCGGTCGACGAAGTACTGCAGCGTCCAGCGGGGGCGGTTGTGGAGCCTGGCCGTGGCGATGCGCAGCGCGAGCGGCAGGTGCCCGCAGAGGGTGGCCAGTGACTTCGCGGCTTCAGGGTCGGCGGCCACGCGTTCCTCGCCGAGAGTCCGGGCGAGCAGCGCCGCGCTGTCCTGCGGCGGCAGCGTTCCCAGCGATATCCAGTGGGCCCCGTCGAGGTCGAGCAGTCGGCATCGGCTGGCCACCAGGACCAGGCATTCGGACGTGACGGGCAGGAGCGGGCGTATCTGGGCGGCCTCGGCCGCGTTGTCGAGGACCAGGAGCAGTCTCCGCGAGGCCGAGGCGGCCTGCCACATCGCGAAACGGCTCTCGGTGTCATCGGGGACGGCGCTGTCGGACGTGCCCAGGGCGCGCAGCAGTATGCGCGTGGCCTCCTCGGGCGCGAGGGGGTGTTCCCCAGGGGTGAAGCCGCGCAGATCGATGTAGAGCTGCCCGTCCGGATACGAGGCGGCCAGGCGGTGGGCCGCACGCACGATGAGGGTGGTCTTGCCGGCGCCGCCCATCCCGTCGACGGCGACGATCCGCACCCCTTCGCCCGCCTCTCCCCGGTCGAGCAGGTATCCGAGTTCCAGGTGGCGGCCGGTGAAGTCCGGTAATTCGTACGGCAGGGTGCACGGGGCGTTCTCGGCGGCGCGCGCTCCGTCGGACGGTCGGGGGGAAGGGGCCGACGGCGCCGGTGAGGGCGTGTCCAGTTCGGGGCTGGCCCGAAGGATCTTCTCGAACAGGCCGGCCAGGTCGGGACAGGGACTGATCCCGAGCTCCTCCGCCAGCAAGTCCCGTACGGCGGTGTACTCGTGGAGCGCCTCGGCCTGCCGGCCGGCACGGTACAGGGCGAGCATCAGCTGGGCGCGCAGGCCCTCGCGCAGCGGGTAGGCGTCGGCGAACTCGCGTATCTCGCTGACGATGTCGCTGTCCTCGCCCAGCTGGAGTCTGAGCGCGAAGAGCTCCTCCACCGCGGCCAGCCGCCGTTCCTCCAGGACGGTGGACGCCGCGTCGAGGACCGGCCCACCCGTCCCGTTCAGCACCGGGCCCCGCCACAGCGCGAGGGCCTTGCGCAGCTCCCCGGCCGCCGCACCGAGCTCTCCCTCGGAGCGGCCGGATGCGGCCCTTTGGACGTGGCGCGAGAAGAGGTGCAGGTCGACCTGGAGCGGCTCCACGGACACGCGGTACCCCGCGTCCTCGGTCACGATCAGTGCCGGACCATCGGGTATGCGCCGCCGAAGGTCGGCAATGGCTTTGCGGACCTGCTGTTTGGCGGTATCGGGTCCGGCTTCCCCCCAAGCCGTCTCGATGAGGCGCTCGATGGGCACCGTCCGCCCGGACTCCAATAGCAGGCACGTCAGAATGCGTTCTTGAAGCGGCCCGCCGAGCTTGATCCGATGCCCGTCGGCCAGGCATTCCAGGGATCCGAGAACGTTGAATCGCAATTCGCGATCTTCTCTTGTCATCAAAGTGCACCCCCCATGTGCTGCCTGGAAAATACCAGTTCGAGGTGACTACCGCAGCGCGCGGTACCGGACCGGTAGGTGAGTGGTATCACCGCCAGGCAGGCTCCTCGCAGCCACCGAAAGTGGCGCTCCTCCGCACCTCCCGAGGCATCCGACCGGTGCCGGAGGCGGCGGATCCGGAAAAGCGCTCGGATCGAAATCCCTGCGCGAGTAACGGCGTCGGCGCATCGTGCGACGCGAACCACAAAGGAGTCATGACCATGGCACTTGCGGCCACTGTCGCCAGCTGTCTCGTATGCGACACCGAATTCGAGGTGCGCGAGGACTGGGAAAAGGGTGAGATCACCGAGTGCGGGGCCTGCGGCCAGGAGCACGAGGTCGTCGAGAAGTCCGCGGCGGGCATACGCCTGGACCTCGCCCCTGAGGTGGAAGAGGACTGGGGCGAGTGACAACCTCCGACCAGGTCCTGCTCTCGGTCACGATGCTGCGCCCGGAGGAGAAGCTGCTCCTGAGCGCACTGCGTGACCAGGGACTGACGGCGCGACCGCTGCTCATGGAGGATCTGGCCGAGACCGTGGCGGGCCACTCCGGCCCGCCCGCTCTCGCCCTGATCAGGAACCTCTCCCACCGGGATGCGATCAGCGTCTCCCACCGCCTGGAACACGCCGGAGTCCCCACCCTCAACCGCGCGGCAGCGATCGAGACGTGCAACGACAAGGGCCTGCAGTCGCTGCTCTTCGCACAGCACGGAATTCCGCACCCTGAGACCCGGCACGCCTTCAGCCTCGATCAGGTCCGCCGGACCGTCGCCGAGATGGGCATGCCCGCCGTGGTCAAGCCCGTCAGCGGTTCCTGGGGACGGGGCGTCAGCAAGATGACCCATCCCGACTGCGTGGAGGCGTGGGCCGCGGGCCGCGAGTCCGCCGATGCCATGGGAAAGCAGTTCCCCGTCGTCGTACAGGAGTACATCGACAAGCCCGGCCACGATCTGAGGGTGGTGGTCGTCGGGCGGACCCCGGTGGTCGCCATCCAGCGGGTGTCGGAGGACTGGCGCACCAACACCCACCTGGGCGCCGAGGTCCGGCGCGTCGAGCTCACCGCGGAGATGGAGAAGCTCTGCGGCCAGGCCGTCGACGCCCTCGGCCCCGGCTTCTACGGGGTGGACCTGGTCGAGGACCGGTCCACGGGCGAACTGCTCGTGCTCGAAGTGAACGCCAATCCCGAATTCGCCCGTTCCTCCGCCCAGCACGGAGTGAACGTGGCCGGCCACCTCGCCGCCTACGTCGCGGAGACCCTCACGGCCTCGGCCGTGTGACACGGAGAAGACCCATGGAACTGTTCGACACCGCAACGGTGCTCGCCCGCGTCCTCACCACGGGCGTGGTCATGAGCATCGAGAAGAGCGACCGGGAACTGCCCGGACTGGAACGACTGCTGACCAAGCAGACCGGACGCGCACGGGCCGTGCTCGTCAACAGCCGTACCGCCGCCATCCACGCGGCGCTCGCCGGCCAGGGCATCGGGCACGGCGACACCGTCGCCGTCCCCGAGCCGGACGCGGCGACCGGCCGCTTCCTGCGCTGGCTCGGCGTCAGTGCCGGGGAGCAGGGGCCGACCGCGTACGACCACGTGTCGCTGGGTCCGGCGAACGCCGATCAGCTGGGCGAGCTCACCCGGGCCGCCACCGCCCCCGCCCTCGTCGTGGACCTCACCGGACTCGGCTTCGGGCCGGCCGCCGCCGTCCTCACCGACGACGAGAGGGTCTGGGCCCGTGCCGAGCGACTGAAGATCTTCGGCGCCTACGACCTGCGCACGATGTGGACGCAGGAGGAGGCCGACGCCTCCCTGGTGCCCGGGGTCCAGTTCAACTACCGGCTCAGCCCCCTCGTGGCCGCCTGCGTGCGGATGGCCCTGACCCAGGCGGCACGTCCCGCCACTCCCACCGGAGCACGCTCATGATCACTGATTTCCCGGCAGCCCCGCTGCCCCTGCCCGACCCCGCCGAACTCGACACCGAACTCGCCGCCCTCGGTGGCCAGGCCCTGATTCCCAAGGCGTCGCGTCGCACCCTCTTCCCGGTCATCACCAAGGAAGACGTCTTCAACCTGATGCTCGCCCAGCGGCAGGCGCCCGAGAAGGTCGTCGCCGACTTCGCCGAGGCCTACCGCTCCTACGTCGGTGCGGCGTACGCACTGCCCACGGCCAGTGGCACCTCCAGTCTGCACATGGCCCTCGTGGGCGCCGGCGTACAGCCCGGCGACGAGGTCGTCGTGCCGGCGTTCACCTTCATCGCGACCGCGCAGGCCGTCGTCGCCGCGCACGCGATCCCCGTGTTCGTCGACATCGACCCCGTCACCTACTGCATGGACCCCAAGGCCGCGGCCGCCGCGATCACCGACCGCACCCGCGCACTGATGCCGGTGCACGTGCACGGACTGCCCGCCGATGTGTCGGCCCTGCGCACCCTCGCCGACCGGCACGGCATCGCCCTCGTCGAGGACGCCTCGCACGCCCATTCCGCGAAGGTCGGTGAGCAGGTGGCCGGCTCCATCGGAGACGCCGCGGGCCAGAGCCTGATGGCCGACAAGAACTTCCCGCTCGGCGGCGAGGGCGGCATCGCGTTCTTCGCCGCCCAGGAGAGCTACGACCGGGCCCTGGCCTACCTGGAGCGGCACGGCATCGACTACGGCATGTCGTGGGTCGCGGCCGCCTTCGGCGCCAGCCAGCTCAAGCGGCTGCCGTACTACGACGAGATCCGGGCACGCAACGCCGCGCTGCTCGGCGAGGCCCTGAGCGGGACCGGCCTGTTCACCCCGCCGCACGTACCCGGCGGACACGTCCACGCGTACAACATGTACCGCACCACCCTGCACCCCGAGGCCGTGGGCCTGGGCGACATACCGGTGTTCGCGGTCAAGGAGGCCGTGCACGAACTCCTGGTCGCCGAGGGCGTTCCGGCCCGCGAGTGGCAGAACACCCCGATCCCGTGCCACCTGCCCTTCCAGCACCGGGACGGCTTCGGAAACGGCTACCCGTTCACCCTCAACCCCGGCGCCGTGCGCGACCACCGGCCCGAGGACTTCCCGGTCACCCTCGGCATGCTCGACAGCACCCTCGTCCTGTGCCGCGAGCTGCGCTCCCCGGTGGAGTACGAGCGGATCCTGCGCTACGCCGACGCCTTCCGGAAGGTCGCCCGCCGCCCCGACGCCATTCGCAAGCTCGTCGAGACCCGCGACTACAGCCGTCCCTACGACAAGGCGGCCCGCCTTGGCTGACGCCGTGCACGAGACGATCCGCGTCGCCGTCCTAGGCGCCAGCGGCTACACCGGCGGCGAGGTGATCCGGCTGCTCCTGGAGCACCCGCACGTGGAACTCGCGTTCCTCTCGGCGGAGCGCGCCGCGGGCACGGCCGTCGGCAGCAGCCACCCCTGGCTGCGCAACCACCCCAAGGCGTCCGGCCTCACGTTCCGGCCGCTGGCCGAGCTCGCGGACACCGACACCGTCGATGTCGCCTTCGGCTGCCTGCCCACCGGCGCGCTGCCCGAGCAGCTGCCACTGGTCGCCGACCGGGCCAAGCGCGTACTGAACCTCGGCGGTGACTTCCGGCTGCGCGGCGAGAAGGAGGTCAGCAGGCACTACCCGAGGACCGCGGCCCACCCGCCACTGGAGGACTTCGCCTACTACGTACCGGAGTTGAGCCCCGGCATCCCCGACAGCCGGTTCGTCAGCCTGCCCGGATGCATGGCCGTCACCACGGTCTACGCCCTGTACCCGCTGTTCGCCGGCGCCGAACCACTGGTCGTCGACCGGGTGGTGGTCGACGCCAAGACCGGGTCCACCGGCGGCGGCCGCGGAAGCGGCGAGCAGCCGGCGGAGCGCAGTGGCAACTTCCGGGTGCACAAACTGCACGGCCACCGGCACGCGCCGGAGGTCCAGCAGGCCCTCGCCGACTTCACGGGCGCCGCGGTCGATCTGCGGTTCTCCACGCACAGCATGGACGTCTCGCGCGGCATCATGGTGACCGCCTACTCCGAGCTGCGGTCCTCAGTCACCGCCCTCGACGTCAAGCGCGCCTACGCCAAGGCGTACGTCGGCAAGCAGTTCGTGCGGGTCCGCCCGGCGCCCAAGGCGCCGCAGGACTTCCCCATGCTCAAGGCCGTCACCGGCTCCAACGTCGCCGAGGTGGCGGTGGCCGTCCGCGACGGTCAGTGCGTCACGGTGGCCGCCCTCGACAACCTGATCAAGGGCGCGGCGGGCCAGGCCATCCAGGCCATGAACCTCATCCACGGCTTCGACGAGGCGGCCGGACTGCCGATCACGGCGGTGTCGCCATGACCCGACCGCTGTACGTCATCAAGGTCGGCAGTGCGACGCTCGACCGCGAGGCCATCCACAAGGAGATCGCCGACGTGGCCGCCCGCGGCGCCCGGGTGCTCCTGGTAGCGGGCGGGGCCACGGGCATCGAACGCCACTACGCGGCGATCGACCGCCCGGTCCCCACGCTCCGGCTGGCCAACGGCGACGTGGTGCGCTACTGCCCTCCCGAGGAGATGGACCACCTCGTCGACGCCTACGAGCGGGTCACCCTGCCGGCCGTGGAACGCGGCCTGCGGGCGCAGGGCCTGAGGGTGTTCACGGCCGTCGCCGCGCGGGGCGGCCTGGTCGCCGGCCGGGCCAACCGCCCGCTGAAGGCGCTGTCGGCCGAAGACCGCCCCGTCGTGATCCGTGACCACCGGGCGGGAGTACCCGCCGATGCCGACACCGAGGCGCTGAACGCCCTGCTCGACGCGTACGACGTGGTCTGCCTGTCCCCGCCGGTCGCGGACCGGGACGGCGGCGCTCCGCTGAACGTGGACGCCGACGTACTGGCCGCGGTGCTCGCGGTCGCCCTGGACGCCGACCACCTCCGGCTGGTCACCGGCACCGCCGGACTGCTGACCGACCCGGACGCCCCGGACTCGACGCTGCGCGACGCCTACCCGGGCGACGGGGCGCGGTACGCCGGCGGGCGGATGCGCCAGAAAGTGCGCGCCGCCGAGATCGCCCTGAAGGACAGCGGCGCCGACGTGGCCATCACCGGCCCGCACACCATGGGCGAGGCATCCGGATGGACCCGGTTCTGGCGCACCAGGGAGCCCGCCGACGACCTCGCCCTGCTCACCCGCGCGGTCTGTGTGCCCTCGGTCTCCGGCGACGAGGCGGAACTCGCCTCCTGTCTCGCCGAGTGGTGCCGCGAGCGGGGCATCGAGGCCCGCATCGACCCGGCGGGCAACCTCGTCGCGTCCCGGGGTACCGGTTCGCACCGGCTGCTGCTCCTGGGCCACCTCGACACGGTCCCGCACCGTTGGCCCGCCGAGTGGCGCGACGGTGAGCTGTGGGGGCGCGGCAGCGTCGACGCCAAGGGCAGCCTCGCCGCCTTCCTGGAGGTGCTGACGGACGCGGCGATACCCGAGGACGGCCAACTGGTCGTGGTCGGCGCGGTCGAGGAGGAGATCTCCTCCTCGAAGGGGGCGTTCCACGTACGGGACCACTATCCCGCCGACGCGGTCGTCATCGGCGAGCCCAGCGGCTCGGGGAAGCTGACCCTCGGCTACTTCGGGCTCTTCAAACTGGCGGTGACCGCCTCGGTGCCCACCGGCCACTCGGCCGGCCAGGACGCGGTGTCGGCCCCCGACCGCCTGACCCGCGCCCTCGCCGAGATCCGCGGGTCGGTGCTCGAGCACGCGCCCGACGCGCTCAGCGCGGTCATCGACATCCGGTGCGAGCCCGGCCGGGAGCACAACCTGGCGCACGGAATCCTCAACTTCCGGGTGCCGCCGGGGGCCGATCTCGAGGCGCTGCGCACCGCCGCGCTCCGGCACGCCGGTGACGATGTCGCCATCGAGGCGCTGCGCGCCACCCCGGGTCACAAGGGCGGCCGCTCGGGCCCGCTGGCCAAGGCGTTCACCCGAGCCTTCGCCGAGGCCGGGATCAAGCCCCGCTTCGTGGTGAAGAAGGGGACGTCGGACATGAACACCCTGGCGACCACCTGGCACGACGTGCCGATGGTGGCGTACGGGCCGGGCGACTCCGCCCTCGACCACACCGACGAGGAGCGGATCGGCGGCGAGGAGTACCGCGCCGCCCGGACGCTGCTGGCCGACGCGGTGAACCGCTGGTTCGCCCTTCCGGAAGGGAGCGGCCGATGACTGCCGTGCTCGACGGTCCCACCGGCGCCGAGGTACTCGCCTCGACCCTGGCCGAACGAGCCCTCAGGGCCCGGCGGCTGGTCGTCGACATGGCGGCGTCCGAGCGCGGCTGCCATCTGGGCGGCAGCCTGTCGGTGCTCGACATCCTGATCGCCGCCCTGCACCGGGCCCTGGCCGGGGACGGCACGGAGGTCGTGCTGAGCAAGGGGCACGCCGCCGCGGGCCTGTATGCCGCACTGCACGTCAGCGGCGTGCTGCCGGAGAACCCCGCGCCGCTGTACGGCCGGGCGGGCCGGCCCTACACCGGCCATCCGGGCCCCAAGGTGCCCGGCGTCCGGTTCCCCACCGGGAGCCTCGGTCACGGCGTCCCGTACGCGGCGGGCTGGGCCCTGGCCCGCCGGATCGGCGGACACAGCGGCCTGGGCATCGCCGTCGCGGGTGACGGTGAGCTCCAGGAGGGGCTGGTCTGGGAGACCTGCCAGGTGGCCGCGGCACAGGAACTGGGCAACTTCGTGCTGGTCGTGGACCGCAACGGCGGGCAGAACGACGGGCTCGTCGCGGACATCTCGCCGCTGCCCGCTCTCACCGAGCGGTTCGCCGCCTTCGGGTTCGAGGTCGCGGAGGTCGACGGGCACGATCCGGCCGCCCTGACCGAGCTGTTCGCCCAGGACCGGTCGGCCGCCCGCCACCCGCTCGCCGTCGTCGCCCACACCGTCAAGGGCAAGGGTGTGCCGGCCGTGGAAGGCAAGGCGGGTTCTCACTACGTGACCATCGACGCCGCGCGCGCCGCGAAGTGGAAGCGAGCGATCCGATGACTCTCTCCGGCCGTGACGCCTACCGCGCCGAGCTGACCGCCCTCGCCGCCGAGGACACCTCGCTCGTCTGCCTGGAAGCGGACCTGGGCGGCAAGAACCATCCCTTCCAGACCGCGCACCCGGACCGGTTCTTCAACGTGGGTATCGCCGAGGGCGCCATGGTCGACATGGCAGCGGGACTGGCCGCCGGCGGCTACAAGCCGTTCGTCAGCACCTTCGCCCCCTTCGCGGCGCTGCGGGCCGCGGAGAGCCTGAAGCTGACGCTGGGCTACCTCGACGCCGGGGTCACCGTCGTGGCACCGTACGCGGGCGTGTCAGGTGCCTGGTTCGGCACCACCCACCACTGCCTGGAGGACCTCGCGGTGCTCCGCAGCGTGCCCGGCGTGACCATCGCGGCGCCCTACGGCGAGGCCGAGATGCGTGCGGTGGTCCGGTCCGCGGCGCGCAGCGGCAGGCCGCACTACATCCGCACGGGCCGGAACGCCGCGTACGAGTCGCTCGACCTGCCCGGCGGCGAACCGCCCCTGGTCAACTGGGAGTTCCAGGCCGAGCCCGACGATGTCTGCCTGGTGTCGGTGGGCGAGGAGGGCACCCGCCTGTCGCTGGCCGCCCGCGCCGCCACTGGGGTCTCGCACGCACACCTGACCTATCTGGACCACGCGCACCTGGCCGGGGCGGCCGCGGAACTGGCGGACCGGCACACCCGGTTCGTCGTCGTCGAGGAACACCGCGGCCAGGGCGGCGTGGCCGAAGCGCTCGCGCTGCTGCTGCCCCGATGCGAGGTGGCGGGTGTCAACGCGGGCCACGACTGGCCCTGCGAGGGCGGCGACCACCACGAGGTCATGGCCCGCCTCGGCTTCGATCTGCCCGCCGTGCGCGCCGCGGTGGCCCGGATGCGCACCGGCGCCCCGGGTCCGGTACCCGCGGGCGGCCGCGCCCGCTGATCCCCGCCCGTCTTACTGCAATCACCCCGAAACCCCCTGAAGACAAGGAACTTCCCATGCATATCCTCATGATCGAATGCAACCCCAACGGCATCGCCGGCATCGCCAACGCCCTGGAGCTCGGGCACGACGTGACCTTCGTCTCCGCCGACCCCGACTTCTACCTGGGCGCCTCGCCGCTGGCGGAGGCCGCGTTCGCGCACCCCCGGTGCGAGGTGATCAAGAGCGGGACGGTGTTCTCCATCGACGAGCTGGAGCGGCTCGCCAAGGAGGTGCACGCGGCGAAGCCGGTGCACGGCGTCATGACCTACAGCGAGTACCACACGGTGCACGCGGCGTCGGTGGCCCGCTCCCTGGGCCTGCCGGGCATGAGCGTCGATGCGGCCCTCAACGCCCGCCACAAGCACCGCACCCGGCTCGCCCTGCGGGACACCGACGTGCGTCAGCCGCGGTTCGTGCACGTCGCCGAGCCCACGTCCGGCGACGCCATGGAGGCCGCGGTCCGGGAGATCGGCTTCCCGTGCGTGGTGAAGCCCTCCGACGGCACCGCGAGCCTGCACGTACTGCTGCTCCGCGACGAGGAGGAGCTCGCCGCGTACCTCGCGGAGCTGGCGTCGGTCGCCGACTACGGGCGCGGAGTCACCCGTATCCCGGACATCGTGGTCGAGGAGTTCGTCGAGGGCGAGCTGGTCTCCGTCGAGGCCTGTGTGCTCCAGGGCGGCGAGATCGTCAACCTCGGCATCACGGACCGCAATCTGAGCGGCTTCCCGTACTTCATCGAGATGGGCCTGACCTACTTCCGCGGCCACCCGCTCCAGGACGAGCTGTACGCGATGAACGAGAAGGTCCTCAAGGGCCTCGGCATCGACTTCGGTTTCATCCACGCCGAGTACTTCCTCGCCGCGGACGGCCCGGTGCTGTGCGAGGTCAACGGCCGGCTCACGGGCGGCATCGTGCCGCAGCTGATGGAGCTCTCCAGCGGCGTCAACGCCTACCTGGAGGTGATCCGCCAGGCCCTCGGCGAGCGTCCCGAGCTGCCGATCCCCGGCGAGGTCATCGCCAGCGGCCACTGGTTCGGCTCCCCGGTCGAGGGCGAGCTGGTCTCCATCGGCTTCGATCGGATCAAGGACGCTCCGGGCTTCGTCGAGGCCCTGGCGTACGCCAAGCCGGGCCGCCGCGTGTCGCGCCTGTCGAAGAGCAACTTCGACTGGCTCGGCCACCTCATCTTCACCGGCCAGGACCGGGACGAGGCGGCCGGGCGCGTCCAGGCTGCCCTGGACGACATCGAGTTCACCATCTCCGTGCAGGTCGCCCGATGATGCGCGTCGCGATTCCGGAGCTGGACCCGACGGCGGTCTTCGACGTCACCGTCGAGGACGGGCACTTCTCCCGTATCCGGCCCGTCGCCGAGCGGGCGGCCGACGACCTCGCCACGCCCGAGCTGTGGCCGGGCCTCGTCGAGACCCACGCCCATGTGGGCCTTCCCGCCAACTTCGACGACTCGCTGGAAGACCCCCGTATCGTCGCGCTGCAGTACCTGTACAGCGGAGTCACACACGTCGTCGACATGTTCGGGTTCCCGCTGGTCAAGGAGGCCTGGGAGGAGGGCCGCGCGGAATCGGCGCTGCCCTGCCCGGAGCTGGTGCACTGCGGCTACGCGGTCACCGCGATGACGAACGCCGCCGGCCTCACCGGCCACGGCGTCGAGTTCCCGGCCCCGGTGCACATGATCGCCACCGAGACCGATCTCGAACACGCGATACGTTCCAACGTCGAACGCGGCGGCACCTTCCTCAAGGTGATGTTCACGGACGGCACCGAACAGCCGGGCAGCCCGGTGAAGTTCTCCCGGCTGTCCCGACGGGTGCTCGAGTTCACCGCCCGGATCGCCGCGGAGCGCGGCATCACCGCCGTCATCGACTGCAACACCCTCCAGGAGACCCGCTGGGCCTACGAGTGCGGCTTCCGCCTCTTCGCCCACACCGTGCGGGACCGGACGCTCGAGGCGGCCGACTGGAAGGAGTTCGAGGGCGCCCGGTTCGTCTCCACCCTGGCCGGCCTGCGCACCATGATCATGACGGGTGAGGAGTTCCGGGCCGAGTACGGGCGCGAGGGCTTCGCCGAGACCCAGGACATCCGCAACCTGGAGTTCTCCCAGGCCATCGAGAAGCCCTACGGCATCGAGTACGGCTGCCAGGAGACCCGCACGGCGGCGCTGGCCGACATGCGCCGCAACGCCCTGGCCGCCCTCCGCGAGGGCAACTTGCTGATCGGTACCGACTCGGGCAACACGGGCGCGTACCACGGCTACTCCCTCCTGAGCGAACTCGACCTGCTGCGCGGCGACGACGCCTCGCTCGAGGGGCCGTTGCGGCGCCAGGCGACGATCGGCGGCCGCCGCTACTTCGACGAGCTGAGCGGCGGCACCCACGGCGACCATCCGCTGAGCGCCGGCGCGGCCGCCACCTACAACCTGCACGCTCCGGGCCGGCCGCTGTCGGCCCTCCCGCTGAGCACGGTCGTGCGGGGCGCGCCGATCGACCGGCAGGCCGTCGTGCGCACCATCGTCGAGCTGCGTGCCGCGGGGACGGACCGGAAGGAGGAGCGTTGATCAGGCAACGCAAGCGCGCACTCGTCGGTGTGGTCGGCGGCATCCTCCTGGCCAATACGGGGAGTTACATCTGGTTCCCCGTACTCGTCGCCACCCTCGGCGGGACCGACAGCGGGTTCTGGGCGGGCGTGGTCATGTGTATGACCTACGTCGGCCGTCTGCTCGCCACCTTCTGCTACGAAGGGATCGCGGCTCGCTCCGGTGTCCGCGGGGGCGTGTTCCTCGGTACGGCGCTGGAAGCCGTGGCCCTCGGGCTCATGGGGTTCACCGACGGCGTGCTCGCGTACAGCGTGCTCGCGTTCTTCATCGGCTTCGGCTCGGGGGTCTCCTTCCCGGGACTGAAGAACGTCCTGGTCTCCTTTCCCGAGGAGGAACGGCCCAAGGCGTTCTCCGCGTTCCAGATGGCGGGGCAGGTCGGCCTCTTCGGTGGCGCGCTGCTGGGCGCGGTGCTGGCGCACGTGGAGCTGCGGACCCTGTTCTCGGTGGTGTTCGCGTTCTTCATCGGCTTCTGCCTGATCACCTCGGCACTGATTCCCCGAGAGGGTTTCGAGCGGGCGCCGGACGCCGCGGGCGGGCGCGTTCCGCTGTTCAGCCTGACCGCGTTCAAGGGCATCGAGGTACGCGGCGCCACCCGCTACTTCCTGCTGTCCGCCGCGTTCTGGTTCCTGTCCCTGGGCTTCGTCGTCGGTATCCCCCTGCACATGGAGGCATACGTCCCGGGGTGGGCCCCGTCCGCGCCGTTCTGGATCACCGGTCTCAGCATCCTGGTGCTCCAGTACCCGCTGTTCAAGCTGTTCAACAAGCGGTTCAGCCCGGGGGCGGTGATGGCCGTCGGCCTGGCCGGAATGACCACCGCGTTCGTCGCCTTCGGGGCCGGTCGCACCGCCCCCTGGGTGGTGGTCGGCTGTCTGACGGTGGTGCTCGGGGAGATCCTCTTCGTGCCGTCGTTCGACCTCTGGATCGCCCGCAGGGTTCCCGAGCACCGGCTGGCCAAGGCCATGGGCGCGATGCACTTCTTCCGCAGCGCGGGGAACATGGTCGGCTCCCTGGCCGCGGGGGTCCTGTTCGACCTGTCGCGCTCCCTCGGTGTGGCGGGTGGCAACTGGTACGTCGCGGCCCTGCTGGCGGCGGGCTGCGCACTCATCTGCCTGAGCGGCCGGAACTCCGGCGCGGCCGAGGGAACCCCGGGGACCGAGGACGCAGAAGGCACGGAGAACGAGGAAAAGGTGACGGAGAATGTCTGACATCTGTGTCATCGGGGGCACCCGGTACTTCGGCAAGGTGCTGGTCCGGCAACTGCTGGACGACGGGCACCGGGTCACCCTCGTCAATCGCGGGCGGACCCCCGACTCCTTCGGCGACGCGGTGCGTCGGCTGCGCGCCGACGTCAACGTCCCCGGAGAGCTGACCACCGCGGTGGCGGGGCAGCGGTTCGACGCGGTGGTCCATCAGATGTGCTACACGCCGAACGCCGCCGTGGAGGCGTGCGAGGCATTCGGCGAACGGGCCGGGAAGATCGTCATGACCAGCACCATCGAGGTGTACAACAAGGACACCTTCCGCTGGCGGTTCCCGGCACCGCCGCTCAGTGCCCGGGCCCGCGAAGAGGAACTCGACCCGGCGGACTACGACTTCGACACCGGCCTGCCCTGGTACACACCCGGCTACCTGGACGCCCACTACGGCGAGGGAAAGCGCCAGGCCGAAGCCGCGCTGACCCGCCGCGCGAAGGCGCCGGTGCTGCTGGCCAGGGTCGCCCATGTCCTGGCCGCGGAAGGCGACTTCACCGGCCGGCTGCAGTTCCACCTCGACCGCATCAGGGCCGGGCAGCCCGTCGTCGCCCACACGGCACCCGGTCGGACCTCACTGGTGCGGGCCGACGAGGCCGCCGGCTTCCTCGCCCGGGCGGCCTTCTGCGATGCCACCGGAGCGGTCAACGTCGCTTCTCCGGACACCGCCGACGTCTATGACGTCTGCGCCGCGGTGGAGAGCGCGACCGGGCTCACTGCCGACGTGATCGAGAAGGAGGACCCCTCCGGCGACCCCGACCTGTCCCCGTTCTCCTGCCCGTCGGACTTCGGTATGTCGAGCGATCGGGCGGCCGCCCTCGGCCACCACTTCACCCCGATCGCCCAGTGGCTTCCCACGGTCGCCCGTAACGCCCTCGCCGGCTGAGCCGGCTCCCCGCACGCCAAGGAGCAGTGATGTTCGACCTCATCGTCATCGTCCACGTCCCCGAGCCCGACGACATCGCGCCGGTGGCCGACGCCCTGGCCCGGATGCGCCCCCTGTGTCTCGCCGAGGACGGCTGCGTCAACTGGGAGGCGTACCAGTCGCAGGACGACCAGAACCGCTTCGTCCTCGTCGAGCGCTGGGCGAGCCGCGCGCTCTGGGAGGCCCACGGCTCCGGCGACGCCATCCAGAAGATCTACCTCCCGGAGATCATGCCGCGCGTCGAACGCGAGGTGCACCCGAGCAGTCCCGTGAGCAGCGCGCAGTAACAGACGACAGGCCAATGGGGTGTGGACCGTCTTCGCCGACGGCTCCGCACCCCGTCGTGTGCCCCACCGAATCGGCAAGGACGCTGGGGGCTTCAACGAGGGACCTGGTGGCTGCTGCGCGGCGGCGGTGCCGCGATCACGATCGGCGCGGCGGACGCCTACCTGTACTCCACGCCGAAGGACGTCTGTTTGTCCGCACAGGCGGCGGGCCTGGCACCCGAACGCGGCACGGCCGCGCTGCCCGCACTTCGCGCACCGGCTCGGGGGCGCCCCCGCCTCCCCCACCTCTGTGCCCCATTGGCCAAGGGAGTCCGAGGGGCCGGATACGGACCAGGGGCCCGTGTCCACGGAGGCACGGGCGGTATCGCCGGGTCACCGCCTACCGGCGCACGATGGGGAGGGGCCCTCGAACGGCTCGCCCCTTCTTCGGTGACCACCGGCCCTGACCGCCCCCAGAGGCCGTTTCGGGTGCGCGAGGTTGGGGGTTGAGGGCTTGTCCGTGCCTCTGGGTACGCTGGCACAGACATGGAACGGACGTGAACCGGCATCTCGATGACGCCGGTTGGTGAACGGGGGCACGGTCATGGGCGACGGGTTCAAGAGCGATCCGCAGACGCTGAAGGCCGAGGGGAAGAACTTCTCCGATATCGGCAGGGATTTCTACCAGGCGACCACGAGGCTGAAGAACGGCCTGGCCGCGCAGGGTGACGGTGGAGGCGGCGGAGGCCAAGCGCCGAAGGAGACGACGTTCGCGAGTGTCGCCCAGGACGCCTGGAAGGGCCTGACCACCTTCAGCGACAAGGAAGGCACCCCACCGTGGGGTGACGACGAGCTCGGCGAGAAGTTCGGCGTGGTCTACGAAGGCCTGCGCGACGGCATGACGGACTCGATGGAGCACCTTGCCACCAAGCTCAACGAGATCGGCAAGGCGTTGGAGCGGATGGCGAAGAACCACGAGGAGAACGAGGACTTCAACGACGCTCTGGTCAAGGAGCAGAAGCCGGAGAACCAGTTCGGCGGCGAGGTGCGGATCCTGAAGTCCGTGAGCAAGTGACACGGCCCGCACGCCCACTGCCCCGCACCAAGCCCGAGTCCCACCGCATGACCCCGCCTGCCCCACAGCCGCACCTTCACTGACAGGAGAGAGTCCGTGTCGCACCCTGACGCGCCGGAGCCGGTACAGCCCGTCCCCACCACCGCCGAAGAGGCATTGGCTGCCGCTCGCACCCGATTCGAAGTACTGGATCTGGAAGGAAACCCGGCGCCGTTGTACGTGACGGAGTTCGACCTCGGCTTCCTCGTCCACGCCGTCATGCCCCCACCGCCGCCCGGCACTCAGGCGCCGTTGGGCGGCAGTCACATGGTGATCTCCAAAAGCGACGGAGCCGTCACCTATGTCCCCAACTTTCCGCCGGACTCCGCGATCGAGCTGTACCGCAGCCTGCGCCGGACCAGTAACTAGGGCGGCCGCCCGAGGGCTGAACGGCTTTGGACCGGACGTCTGCTACAGCACTGTGACACCCCAGAGTTCAGGGGCCTGAAGGACCGTTGGGTAGGCTCTGGCATGGTCATGGCTCTGCGCCGGCGCAAGCCGGTTGAGCACTCAGCGGGGCTCCGAATGGCGCCTCCGGCAGCAGCAGACAAGCAGGGGCCCTTCCGCCGGCGGTGAGGCGGAAGGGACCGGTCGGCCCACAGGGCCGGCACAACACGAACTACATGGGCGATAACGGGGGTCTTCGTCGTGGCTTTGATGCTGCCGAACGCACTTGAGTGGGTTCTCGAGATGTGTGGCTTCGAGTGGCCCACAGGCAACGAAGACAAGATGATGGAGTGCGCCAACACCTGGCGCCAGTTCGCCGCTGATGTGGAGGCCCTCCAGGCCCGCGGCATGAGCGCCGCCGGCAACGTCCTCGCCGAGAACGCCGGCGACTCCATCGAGGGCTTCAACAAGACCTGGGAGAAGTTCGGCGGCGGCTCGGGCTACTTCGACGACGCCCGCCAGGGCGCCGAGCTGATCGCCATATGCATGGACGCCGCGGCGATGCTCATCATCGGGCTGAAAGTGGCGGTGATCGCCCAGCTGGTCATCCTGGCGATCGAGATCGCCGCGGCCCAGGCCGCCGCTCCCTTCACCCTGGGTCTGTCCGAACTCGGCGCGATGGGCGCGGCCGCCGCCACGCGGATGATCCTGCGCAAACTCCTCAAGGAGATAGCCCAACAAATATTGCAGGCGGTGTTGGAGACCGCCAAGGAACCCTTTGTCTCCGCTCTGGAAGCCATGGTCACCGACCTGGTCGCCCAGACCGTCGAGCAGAACTTCGGCAAGCAGTCGGGCTACGACCTGGGCCGCACCGCCAAGAAGGGTTACGAAGAGGGCAAGGAGGCCCTGAAGAACTCCGGTTCCACCTTCGGCGAGTCCCTGCGCGACGGCGCCGGCTCCCGCGCGGGGCATGGCGCCCGCCACGGACTGACCAACAGCGGAAACGACGGCGGCGACGGCTCGTCGGACTCCGGCAACGACAGCTCGTCGAACTCCAACGATTCGTCGTCGAGCTCCAATGACTCGTCGTCGAACAACAACTCGTCGTCCAACGACAGCAGTTCATCCAACGACAGTAGTTCATCCAGCAACTCCCCCAGCTCCACAGATTCGTCGAACTCCCCCCGCTCCTCCGATTCGTCGAATTCGCCGAGCTCGTCCAGCTCGTCCAGCTCGTCATCGAACGACGGCAGTTCGTCGAGCAACTCCCCGAGCTCCAGTAATTCGCCGAGTTCCAGCAGCTCGCCGAGTTCGAGCAGCGGCGACTCCGGGCGCAGGGCACCGGATATCGGCGGTCCGTCGTCCTCGTCTCCGCCCAGCGGTTCGGACAGCTCCTCGTCGAGCCCGTCCTCTTCGTCGAGCCCGGACTCGTCGTCCGATGGCCCGTCGGCTTCGAGTTCACCCTCCTCTTCCTCGAATACGCCGTCCAACAGCAGCACGGACGGCACCGGCAGCCCGGACTCGTCGAACCCCTCGTCGTCCTCGCCCTCACCGAGCCGCGGCTCCGACTCGCCCAGCCCATTCGACGTGGGCACCCAGGCCTACAAGGACAGCGTCGGTCGTCCTCCGGGCGACGACTCGTCCCTCCCCGACTCGTCTCCGGACTCGTCCACGCCGCCCACCACGACGAGGCCTGACGTCCAGGGCGGACCGGCCCCCGACACCACCCCTGACGCCGCCCGTCCGGACAGCACCCCGGACGCCCCGCCGACCACGGCACCGGGCAACGAGCCGTCCACGCCCTCCAACTCCTCGCCCATCGAGGGCCCGGGCACCACGCCGGATGTCGATGGCTCCCCGGCGCCGGACACCACTTCGGACGGCGCTCGCCCGAGCCGCCCGGAAGGCGCCGACGTCCACACCCCGGAGCAGGGCGCGTCGATCCCGGACCCGCGCAACACCGAGCCCGCGCCCATGCCGTCCCCGCCGCCGGAGACAGACCGCCCCGAGCCCGCACCGGCTCCGGCTCCGGCTCCGGCTCCGGCTCCGGCTCCGGCTCCCGACAACTCCCGCCCCGAGCCGGGCGTGCACCAGGTCGACCACGACTCGGGCACCACCATGCCCGCAGCGGCCCAGGGCCCCACGCCGGGCGACTCCAACGACGGCAACAACAACGACAACCAGAACCAGAGCAGCGGCCGCGGCTCCATGCCGAGCGGCGCCATGGCCGGCCACACGCCCGGCCACACCCCCACCGCAAACCCCAGCCCTGGTCAGGGCCACGCGCCGGCACCCTCAACACCGACCCGGCAGAACCCGGACGACGAAAACATGGGCCTCATGGGCGACGTCGCCACGGCGACGCCCCCGGCCACCGGTACGCAGCCCGGCGAGGCGGGCATCCCGCAGCAGGCGGCCCCGTCGTCCGCAACGCCCTCCACGTCGGCCCCGGGTGCCATGCCACCACCGGCGGCCGGCCCCATCCCGACGCAGGCGCCGGCGGCAGGCAACCCCACGACGACACCGCGGGCCACCACGCCCAGCGCCACGACGCCGCGCACGGAACGGCCGAGCGCCAGTCCCACGACGCCGTCGCGGGACGCCCAGCAGAACCGTCCCGCATCGCCGCCGCGCACCGGGACGCCGCGCAGCGAGACCCCGAGCCGCCCGGCCACGCAGCCGCGCACCGACACACCGCGTACCGAAGCGCCCAGTCGCCCCACCACACCACCACGCACCGACACGCCGCGTGCCGAGGCTCCGCGCACCGAGACGCCTGGGCGCCCGACCACGCCGCCCCGCGGCGAGCAGCCGACGAACC
Organism: Streptomyces sp. NPDC043738; assembly: GCF_056436545.1. Lineage (NCBI taxonomy): Bacteria > Bacillati > Actinomycetota > Actinomycetes > Kitasatosporales > Streptomycetaceae > Streptomyces > Streptomyces sp. NPDC043738. Next base: position 198,704 of record NZ_JBWKCJ010000004.1, read on the forward strand.
GTCCGACGGACCAGCAGGCACCGGCCGACGCCCCCACTTCCACGCCGAACGACCAGGGGATGCCGGCACCGCACAACCAACAGCCGGACGGTCAGCACCCGGACGCCACCCACCAGACGCCCGATCAGAACCAGCCCCCCGCTGACGACAGCGCGCCCGAGCAACCCACGGCACCTCCGCCTCCGCCCCAGGCAGACAACCTTTCGGACATCCGTAACGACCTGAACATCCCGTTCGAGGGCCTGACCACACCCGACCCCGCCCATCAGCAGGACCTCGAGAACGCCCACCCGAGGAACCCCGACGGCACCCCGCAGGTGTACGCGGACCCGCGGCAAGGAAACTGGGCCGGTCTGCAGAACGACGGCGGCGTGGGGGTGCCCGGCCGGTCCAACAACTGCGCCGACTGCACCCGCTCGTTCCTCGAGACATGGTTCGGCCGCCCGACGGTGTCCGCCCCCCGCACCTTGGACCTCAATGCGGACGGCAGCCTGAACACCTTCTCCGCGGAGCGCGACTCGGTCGCCAACCAGGCGCGGTGGGCAGGCGCACCCAGCACGTATGCGGGCAAGGACCACCCCAACCCGTACGCACGTATCGCCTACGAGCTGTCGCAGGCCGGGCATGGCTCGGCAGCCGTGATCGGCGTCAACTGGCCCGGAGGTGGCGGCCATGCCTTCGCCGCGGTCAACCACAACGGCCAGGTCCTGTTCGTCGACGCGCAAACAGGCGTCGTCAGCGAGAATCCGATTCACCTGGGCGCCCAAGAGGTCTTCTACACCCCGCTGGACGCCAATCGGAATCCGATCACTCCGTACTTCCTGACCCCGTCGACGCCTCAACCGTCCACCCAGAACACTCCGGACACCGACAACACTCCGGACACCCACAACAGTCCGGACACCGACAGCAGCCCGGGCCCCGATTCGTCGACGGATCAGTCGACTCCCGACGCCCAGTCGGACGGACCTTCCAACACCGCGCCGTCCACTGAGCCGTCCACTGAGCCGTCCACTGACGAGACGACCTCCGACAACGACGGCTCGACCGCCGAACAGAACGCGAACGACGGCAGCACCGACACAGCACCGCCGTCGACGACCCCGGAATCCTCCACAACGCCGGAGACGACGCCGACCCCCGAAACGACGCCGACGCCGGAGACGACGCCGACCCCGGAGACGACATCACCCCAGAACGAGAACACCTCTGAGAACACCTCTGAGGACACCTCTCCGGACACGAACACCACCCCGGAGTCCAACCCGGACCAGGGATCCGAGACCGCCCCGGACACCGACTCCACCACGGCCCGGGACTCCGAAGTGCCCCAGGACTCGGACGCGACGGAGCACGACAGCCCGCAGCCCGACAACGCGCAGGACACGCCGGACACGCAGGACACGCAGGACAGCCAGGAATCTCAGGCCCCTCAGGATTCCCAGGACACCGACGACGACACCCAGGAAACCGAGGAGACCCAGGACCCTCACGACTCCGACCAGCAACCGGAGTCGAGGGAACCGGTCTTCCCGACCACCGCCACGCGCCCCTCCGGTCCGCCGGACGGCTACGACGACCCCACCGACGCCGACAGCCGCGCGCAGCAGGAGCGATTCCCGCGCGACGAGGACGGCTCGTTCCAGCAGGCCCCTGACCCGCGCGAGGGCACCTGGGTCGACGATCTGCGCGGCCAGAACCCCGACGAGTCCGGTCGCGACGTCAACTGCCCCGACGGAGCACTGGCGTTCGTCGAGTCGTACGCGGGCAACCCCACGGTCGCCGCCCGCCGCAGCCCGAATGAGGACGGCACCCCCGCCGACACTCCCGAGCCCAACGGCCGCGACCGTATCGAGAACGCCCTGGGCGCCGAGTTCGACGACTTCGGCGACGGCCGCGACGCGTACAACAACCTGGAGACCGCCCTCCTCAACGAGGGCCATGGCTCACAGGCCGTGATCATCACCCAGAACTCCGACGGCCGTGCCCACGCCTGGAACGTGGTCAACCACAACGGCCAGATCGTCTACGCCGACCCGCAGACGGGCCGGCACAGCACCACCCCGCTCCACAGCGGCAACGACGGCGTCTTCGCGATCCCGTTGGACGCCAACCGTCGCCCCATCGCGACCACCAACCAGCCCACCACGCAGAACCAGAGCCAGAGCACACCCGTCGCTGCCGACCACGCATCGCCCCAGCGCCCGGCCGGTGCGACCCCTGGGTCCAACGACCCCGGCGCGGAAGCCACTCGCGAGCAGCGCAACCAGAGCCTCCCCGACCCGGAAGCTCCGGACAAGCAGCATGCGAACCTCCCTCCGGATCAATCACAGCAGGATCTCCGGCGGGAGCACGCGGTACGGCGGATCGATCTGACGCCGGTCCAGCAGCAGATGCGGGCCTGGGCCGAGCTCCAGGGCAACCCGCCCACCTCCCCCTCCCCCTTGCACAATCTGCTGCAGGAGTCCCTGGATCGACGGCAGCAGCATGCAGAGTCCGCACAGCACGTCCGGGACGCCAAGCAGGCTCTTGACGACGCCAAGAAGGAGACCGACAGCGCCAAGAGGGCGCTGAAGAAGGCCGATCAGGCGGGGCGGGCGGCTGCCGAGCAGAGGCTGAGCGACGCCAAGAACGCCTTGGCGGAGGCGAAGAAGGAACACAAGGAGACGCTGCGGGCGCACCGGGACAACGTCTCGATGCCGGCGACCAACTTCACGGACAGCGATCTGCGCCGCCATCTCGATCCGGCGTGGTCGCAGATGAACGACGGTGACCGGTACGCCGCGCTGGCGACCCTGGGCCGGATGAGCCACTCCTTCCACGCGAACAACGCGGTGGGCGCGAGCCCGGAACCCGCGCCCAACAACGATCCGTACGCCGACGCCCCGCCCAAGAAGCGTCAGAAGATCGACCCGGCGCACGACCATCACGAGTCCGTGGCATCCACCCGACGGGAAGCCTCGGCTCGCCCCAAGGAGAACGCCCCGCAGGACCTCAGGGACCTGTTGGACGAGACGGAGCGCAACTCCCCGGACTTCTCCGACAAGAACTACGCGGTGGTGGAGGTCGTCGACGAGCGCGGCGAGAGCCACTACATCATCGACTCCTCGGTCCCGGCCGCCTCGGACGCCGTGCGTCCACGGCACTCGGAAGGTCACATCCTGGAGTGGGTCGACCAGCTCAACAACAGCAGGGAAGCCGAGGGGAAGCCCAAGTACAAGATCGCCGGTCTGTACACCGAGCGGGAGCCCTGTGGTCTGCGCAAGGACATGTCCGGGCATGCGGACTGCTCCAAGACCATTCGCGACTCCGACGCGATGGACGGTGTGCCCGTGTACTACAGCACGACGTACCGGGTCGACCCTCAGCGCAAGGAGTTGCTGGAGCAGGAGCGCGCCGACCGGCGGGAACAGGGCAAGACCGACGCCGAGATCAAGAAGGAACTGGACGGCTACAAGACGCCCAACCGCCAACTCATGGACCAGGAGATCCAGCAGCACCTGAACTTCGTCGATCAATTGACACAGACGCTGGCGAATCCGGCCCTGAACACACCGCCGGCCCCGACGCACGACCAGAACACACCGCCCACCCAGGCTCCTCAGTCGGGCCCGTCCCATCCCACGGACCCCAACCGCACACCCCCATCGGACCCGGCAGGCACGGACCGCCGTCCCCCCAGCGACCCCGCAGGCACAGACCGCCGTCCCCCCAGCGACCCCGCAGGCACAGACCGCCGTCCCCCCAGCGACCCCGCAGGCACAGACCGCCGTCCCCCGGCAGACTCCGCCGGCACGCCGACCACCAACCCGACCGATAGCGGGCGCACACCTTCGGCAGACCCCGCGAGCACCAACTCCCCTGCGGACAACAGGACCGCGGACAACAGGACTGTGGACAACGGGACTGCGGACAACGGGACTGCGGTAAACGGAACATCCGCACCGGCGGACTCGCAGCGCTCGAACCGCGACGTTTCGCAGACGCAGACCCCACTCGCGGGCGTGGGAGGGACCCCACGCACCACCACCGCCGCCGCCGCCGCGGGGACGGCCGAGCAGGCCGGCGCCGCGAACCCATCCGCCGACGAGCCCCGCGAGGGCTCGCCCGCCTCGGACGACCAGCCGGAAAAGCGAGGCCGGTTCAAGCGGGTCTGGCAGTCCCTGACCCAGCCGGGCCCGGCCGAGCCCACCGAGGTCACCACCGAGGTGGACCATCCGCGGTTCGGCAACCACAAGAAGCCGGCGGAGTTCCAGCCCGACCGTTACGGCACTCCGCTGGACCGTCCCGACGGGACGCGCGTGCCGCTGTTCGACGGGCCTCCGTCGCGTGAGCAGACGAAGCAGGGTGCCATCGGCGACTGCGGCATCATCGCCACCATGGGAGCCATCGCGAGCCGGTACCCGGATCTCCTCCAGGACATGATCCGGGAGACGGAGGACGGCAACTACGAGGTCCGTTTCCATGAGGTGCGGCGCAACAAGTACGGCAACCAGGCTCCGACCGGGCGCATCCTCACCGTGCGCGTCACCCCGGACGTGCCGGTGTACAGCGACTTCCCCAACACCACCGTCTACGCCAACGCCAACGACGTGGGTGTGGCCTGGCCGGCGATCATGGAGAAGGCCATCGCGGGCCTGGACCAGTTCTGGGACGACAAGGAGCGCGAGCGCCTGTCGCAGTACCCGCGCTACAAGGACTTCGACGGCAACCTGCTGACGGGCTACTCCCGTATCACCCAGGGCTCCACATCGGGCGACCGTACCGAGCTGCTCGCCCAGCTCACGGGACGTACGGCGGAGAACCACGATTTCCCGACGCAATACGATATGCACGGCCGCAGCCCGGAAAAGCAACTCCTGGCCCACCTGCGGGAGCTCACGGAAAGCGGTAGGCCGGTCATTATCGGCACCCGCTCGAGGGGTACGGGTGTGGAGAACAATATGGAGAAGAACCTCCTGAGTTCACACGCGTACGAGATCGTCTCGGTCGACGACAAGGGCCTGATTCAGTTGCGCAATCCACACAACTCGAAGCATCCCCAGCCGCTGACCATCAAGGAATTCATGAAATACTGCAGTAACCAGTACACATCTTTGGAGGGTGAGAAGTGAGTAGTGTCGACACGATTGGCCTCTGGCACGGGATTCAGCGAAATACCGAGACCGCGAGCTTCTCGGTGATGGACATCTACAGGGAGTCCGACGCCTCGGTCAGGGTTCGGCTCGGGATCGTCACCGCCGAGGAGCAGTTTCACACCCTCCGCATTGGTGAGACCTTCCCCGTGGGCGACGAGACGTGGCAGCTCGCCGAATTGACGGGTTGGCCGAGCGAGGACGACTGGACTGTGGTGCTGCGCCGCGTCGCGGCTGCCCCGGCCTGATTCCGCCGCCGCCCACCCCGCGTAGGGTCGAGGAGTCATCGCGCAACCGAGGAGGACCATGCCCGAGCCAACCACCGACACCCCCGGAATCCCCGAGGAAGAGGTCGCCGGCCGCGTCGGCGCATGGTGGCGTGAGGGTGGGCTCGGCGGCCAGGTGGCCTTTCTTGTCGCTCCGGACGCCCATGACGCCTCGGCCGTCATGCGGGAGACACACGAGCACGTGCCCGGCAGTGTCGCCGTCGACGCCACCGGTCTCACCGCCGAGCAGGTCATGCAGCGGGCCCTCACGGCGCTCGGAGTGGATCTGTCCGCGGACAAGCGGGACGACTGGCGTTTCGCGCTCGGCTCGTGGCCCGAGGAGCGGTTGCTGCTGGTCGTCAACGCCCATCGTGCTGGGCCGACACGACGGTCGTACGAGCCCGAGCGGTTGGTGACCCGGACCCTTCCGTGGCTGGCGCGTGGCAAGTTGGCCGTGGTGGTCCAGGTGGTTCCCGAGTTGCTGCCGGCCCACGTTGATCCCAGGGCGGTGTTTCGGCTGTCCGCGTCGGCCGTCGAGTCTCCGCCGGCGGCGACAGAGTCCGTTGCCGTGCGGGCGTTGGCACTGGCCGAGCCCCGCTTCGTACCCGTCCCTGTCTGGGCCCAACTCGTCACCGCGCTGACCGGTGAAGCGGCATCCGAGGACGAACTCGCTGAATTCGCGAGGGAAAGGTCCGGGATTCTTCGGCTCGGGCCTCTCGGGGTTTCCTTCGTCGACGAGGGCCTGGTCGAGACCTTGCGCCGGGAGGTCGAACCCGCCGAACTCTCCCGTGTCAATGGGCATGTGGTTGCCTGGCTAATGCGCTCGGCTCCGGGTTTTCGCCACCCCGAGGGGTGGGCCAAGCACGGCGCCGTCGGCCTGTACGCAGCCACTGGGCTCGCCATGCATGCCGTGCAGGCGGGGACGTACGAAGAACTCCTGCGCGATGGACGTACGGTGGCCCATCTGCCGCAGACCGCACTCATGGACTCCGCGCGAAGCCGCAGCTTCGTCATTCCCGGAAACAGTCCCGCCGCCGATGCAATTCATTTGTGGCGGTGGGGAGTTGTACCGCAAAGTCAGAGTGAGTGGGCTTCCTGGCTGCATTTGATGGCCTGGTCGCGCGACGATCTAGAATTCGCGTCGTCCGTGGCTTCGTCCGGTGTCTCACTTCCCTGGCGTACGAAGTGGGCCCACTGGCGGCCGCCGGGTGGATACCATGCGCGTTTCCTCGAAGCGGGCAGGTTCGTCAGGCTGGCGGAAGTGCGCCGGCAGGGACGGTCCGCCATTGCCGGGTTGCAGCAGCGCACGGTAGACGGATCGCCGCAACCGTATGTCTCCGTCCGGGACTTGGAGACGGGTGAGCTCGTCGCAGGTCCCTGGGAGCAGGATGAGATTCCGCAGGAACACCGCACGGACCTGGCCCTTCCCCCGGCGACTACGACACCGGCCCCATCGGCCGGACAGGCCGGCGAGAGTTCCAGGCATCCCACCCACCTCCGCGAGTTGTTCGACTCGTCGTCCCCTCCTCGAAGCAAGAGCGCGTTCCTGCTTCCCTGCACCTCACTGACCGTGGGCAATGTCGTCGTGTTCGGGGGCAACCTGGGGCTGATCGCCATCCAGTCAGCGGACGGCGTGGTCCCCTCGGACACCTTCGGCTCCCGGCAACAGCCCCTGTCCTGGGATTACGCGGACGCGGGCCCAAGCCGCCCCCTTGATGCCACGCCCCCGAACCACAGGGACCTGATCGCGCTTTTCGGCGAGGACGACATCTACGAGGCCGAATCCGAGGAACTCCCCGATGGGTTGACCCATCGGCCGACTCGCGAGCTCTGCATGGAGTTCGGCCTGCCGGACATGAACGAGGGCGCCATGGCGCTACTGCCGTACGGGAATTGGGAAGTCGACCTCTTCGACGAGGTGAGCTGGCCGGATGATGTCGAACCCGTGGCGGAACGCGGGCCTTTCTTCCAGATCGGCAAGTGGATGGGGGGCGAAATCGTCATCGACGGGCCCACCGGACACATCCTGCGCGTCCCGACCGGGCCCGACGAGGAGTATCTGGCCGGGCTTCCCGCCGCACGCAGCCTGGAGAGCTTCCTCACCATGGTCGCGCTGTGGGTCACCGGGCTCCGCACCCGTGCCCTCCTTCCTCCAGGCAACTCCGAGCGGGGGCAGATCACTTACTGGGTCCTGGGGGAACTGGCCGAAGCCGATGAGAGGGGCGGCGAGCAGCCCGCGTGGTCGTACGTCCTGCACAACGAGTGACACGACAAGGGACGCATCGGTGTCGGCGCATCAGCCGGAGAGGCGCGCGACAAGGCGCCTCAGCCCCTCCTGGCAGTTTGACCCCCGTCTGAAGCGCCTAAGGGGGCGAGCACGCGCACCAGCCCACTCAGGTCGTGCCCGGCGCGCAGGCGATCGCGTTGGCGGTTCAGCCAGGCGTGCAGCACCTCACGGCCCAGGGGCGTGCGGCAGATGCCGGGAGTGCTCCGCCAGCCGTAGTGTTCCGCGGCGCGGTGCGGGCGGTAGTGACGGTGGTGCGAGATCCCTGCCTCCGGTAGCCCCACCAGCTCGAGTTCGCTGTCGAGCGCGCCGCGCAGCTCGCGGTCGAAGCGGGGGTCGGCGAGCAGTCGTCCATCACTGCGACCTCGCGTGGAGGCGCGGCGCGTCGTCGGCAACGCGTCGCACCTCCAAGGCGACCGGGGTCGGTCAGAACAACCCGTGCCACATCTGCTCGACGATCACCGACCACCAGTTCCTCGGGTCGTCCAGGGCCGATGCGTCGATGGCGACGAGCTGATCCTGGAAGTCGGCGACGGCCCTGCCCGCCATGATCGGGTCGAGCGCGATCATCTCCTCGCGCGTGGTGTGCAGGAGCGCGAGGGAGCGGGCGAAGGCGGACACCGAGGCGTTGACGCGGCGGCCGGCGCCGCTTTCCGGAGTGACGGCCCAGAGCTGGCCGAGCGGCTCACCCTCCAGACCGGAACCCGTGCACTGGACGGTGATCAGAGCGACCCCGTCGGTGCCGATCCTGACGTGACCCTCCAGGAACGCGAGGGAGTCGACGCTCGCCTCGGAGCCGACCTCGCGCAGATGCGCGGCGGCATTGCCGAACAGGCCGGCCGGAAGCTCCGCCTCGGGGCTGTCGGCCGTGAAGAAGAACGGGATGTCGGTCGGAAGCCCGGCCCAGGTCAGCGTGGCCCTGGTGGCCTCGGGGAGCGGGGTGCCCGCCACGTCGTCGGCGTCGTAGCGACGTACGCCGTCAGCGCCGAAGGCCTCCGTCAGCTCACGGCCCAGGGCGACATCGCGGAGCGGCTCGGCCGGCTCGACGTCGGCCGACACCGGCGCGCGGTGAGGCCGTGGCGGCGGCTGCTGTCCCGCGATCTGGTGCATCATCTCGACGTGCTGGAGCAGCCCGGCGATCGCCTCGGCGCGCTCCTCGCCCCGCAGGCCGTACTCCTGCGTGCAGGAGAACCGTGCGTTGGGGTAGACCCGGCCGATCAGCCGGCCCGGGTACCCGCCGGGGAGCAGGCTGGAGCTGAGGTCGGTGTGGATCGCGACCACGTTCTGCTCGGGGACGCCGAGGCTCTGGATCTCCGCCATGGCCTGGAACTCGGAGTGCGGCAGACCGGGGGCGGAGTTCTTGAAGAGGCTCGTCTCCTCGCCGGTGCCCGGGTCGACGTAGGTGATGACCGTGGTGTTGCCGGGGCCGGTGACCGGCGGCTGCGCGGGCGGCGCGGTCTCCTGGCCGCCGCCGTGCTTTTCCTGATACATCCGCACGACCTCCTCGACCGGCACGGACGGCCAGGTGCTCAGCTCGCCGGTGCGGCGGTCGACGACACCGCAGGAGTGGCCGATCGTGGCCGGCGGCCGGCGCTTGCCCGTGACCGGGTCACGCTCGAACGGCGGGGCCGCGGCCCACACCACCCAGCCCAGATCGAATTCCTGCATCCGCACCTCACGGCGCTCCTGTCCCTCGGGGTTGAGCCACCCCTCGGCGGTCGCGAGCGCCTGCTCCTGGCTGATCACGGGAACTCCCTTCGAGTCTTCGGGCGGACGGGGCCGGTGCGGCCGGGGTCGGTGCCGGGCGCGCTCCGCGGCCCCCGTCCGAGTGGGCCTGGGTGCAGGCGGTCTGATACGGGCGCCTTCGAGAGGCTTCGGGCCATTGAGGCTTCGAGGCCAACGATATGCGGTGGGTGGATGTCAGGCGGTCGGGTGGGCCTCGGGCCCGGGGGCTTGTGGAGCCTGCGCGGCTTCCGGCTCGGGCTCGGGCTCGGGGGCCCGTACGGCCTCGGGCCCGGCTGCCCTGGGGTCGGGTACGGAGCGCCGAGCGGTCGTGGCATAGGGCTGCGCCGGGCGGATCTGCAGCGCCTTCACACCGCTTTCCGTGGCGACCAGGAGGATGCCGTCGGGAGAGAGGTCGGTTCCCGTGAAGGGCGTGGCGGAGATCAGGGCCGTGACGATCTTCTCGTCGCCCTGCTGCTCGCCGCGACGCCAGACGCGTACATAGTCGGAGCCGCGGCTGAACCCGAGCGGTCCCGTGGCACGCTCGTCATCCGAGGGGCGCAGTATCCGGGTCGGGTCGGCGTCGATGACGGAGCCGGTGGCGAGGTCCTGCACCAGCACGGCGGGCGCCTGGGGATCCTCGGCCTTCAACGGGCGGGAACCCGGGGTGCCTTGAGGCACCACGCTCACGGCGACGGCGAGCGGGGTCGACTCCGGAGGCTGCTGCCCGGCCGGAGCCTCCGCGGCGCTGTCCGGCGCGGCCGCGGAGGGGGGCAGTTTGCCGACGGTCACGGCGTCGGCCCCGGCGACCGGTACGCTCCACAGCGTGTGCCAGGGAAGCTCGGGCACTATACGGCGCAACACCGCCGCGTACTCCGGCAGTCCGTCTTCGACGAACGCGGTCTCCAGGAGCGCCGCTCGATGGACGGCGGATGCCTGGGTGCGGGTGAGCAGCGGGGCCGTACGCAGATAGGTGCGCGCCGGTGCGTCCAGCTGCTCCGGGGGTACGGCCTCCACCGCGGCGCGCAACCGCACCGGCTCGGCGTGGGCGAACAGGCCGGGGTCGGTGAGGAGCCGGGGCAGCAGACCGGCCTCCAGGGTGTGTCCCGCGATGTGATCGCGAACGTACGCCCCTGCCTTCGCCCAGTCCTGGTCGGGCACGGCCTCCAGCAACTCCATGGCGATACGCGCCTGAGCGCCCGGAACATTCGGAATACCCGCTCGAACGGCCTCGCCGATGCCCGGGTGCCGCAGTCCGAGGAGCGTCCGCTCGTCCTCGGGGATGCCTTCGCCGGCCCTCTCGATGCGGCGGATGAAGGGGGCGGCGAGCAGCATGCCCCGCGCCAGGTCCTCGCTCATGTCCCGCTCGGCGACGGCGGAGGCGAGCGGGGTCAGCAGGTGCACGGGCAGGCCGTCGCCCTCGGCGAGGGCGAGGGGCGCGAGGATCTGCCGCAGGACGCGGGGGTGGGTGTCGAGTCGCTGGGCGTGCAGATCGAGCACTTCGCCGACGCTGCCGGGCAGTTGGCTCGCATCCGACGGGTCGAACCCCTCCGGTTGCATCAGGATCGACTGCACGGCGAGATGCGCGGTCAGGCGGCTGCCCGCACCGTCTCCCGCGTGCCGGGCGATCGCCTCGGCGAGCGCGCGACGAGCGCCGGGCTCGGTCGTGAACGGCAGCTCCGGGGCGCCGAATCGGGGATCGAGCAGCGTCTCCGCCTGCAGCACGAGCCCTTCGGGGTCGGCCCACTCGGGTGCGTCGAGGTCGATGATCTGGGCCACGCCGGGCGGCAGGCCCTCGACGAGCTCGACGGCGAACTCCCGGGGCACGTCGGCGAGAAGGCGTATGGACTCGACGGCGGCGAGGGGCTTCAGCACGTCCCGCACCACGCGCGCGGGCTCACCCGTCCCCCGCACCGGACCGGCCCGATCCACATCCGGCACCACGATCGTCACCGGCCGCCCGGACAACGGGAGTTGACCGAGCTCGGGGAAGATGTCGGCGGTACGGGTCGCGGACAACTCGTAGTGATCGGCGAGCAGCCACAGGATCTGCGCCGCCGTCAGCCCGGCGACGCTCGGCACGGCGGGTGCGGGCAGGTCCGCAGGAACGGTCGCCGGATCGAGCGCGTCCAGCTCGAGCCCCTTGCGGTACTCCGGGTCGCAGAGCATCAGGAACCCCGTGAGCAGCCGCGAACACCCGGTGCCCGGGCTTCCGGTCAGGATGACGACCCGAGGCGCGCCCGGCCACTCCGTCCGCCACCCGGTGAGCGCGCGCAGCGCGGCATTGCGCCCCCCTATGTAGGGGTGCGGCTCATGGGCCGTGGTCTGTTCTGGGGCCTGGGTCGGGCTGGTCATTGTCTCCCCGTTGTCCTGTCCGTCCGGCACCGTCAAGCCGTGTTGACCGTACGCCGTTCATCCTAGGGGCGATCCCGAAGCCGGACGACTCTCCCCGGCGGTGATGGTGTCCGGCGGTTTGGCGGAGCAACGGTGGGCCCATCCACCAGGTATCGCGATGGATGGGCCACAGCTCGATCAAGATCACGCTGGACCGGTACGGCCACCTCGCCCTCGACGGCAGCAAGCGCTGCCGTCAGGTCGTCGAGGCCACCGCCGGGGCGCACCGCCTCAACGGATCCCCAGCCCCGCCAGCACCCGCCGCTGAGTCGGCGACGGCTTGGCCGGGAAGTAGAGGTAGCAGACCCCGCCAGTGGCGCCGACCACCTTGCCCTCGGCGTTCTTGCGCTTGGTCCGCAGCCAGATGTTCTCGAACTGGCGTCGCTTGTAGACGTGCCGGACCGCCTTGTCGTCGGGGGAGTTCGGGTCGTTGGCGATGACGTCGCCGTCCTTGGTGAAGCCGATGACGGTCATCAGGTGGCCGGCGGTGCCGTAGCCGGCGCCGTCGAGTTCGGTCTTGAGGAAGGACTGGGAGGTGATGACGGGGATGCCGACGTGGATGAGGCGTTCGACGTCGGTGAGGGAGGTCAGGCGGGTGACCAGGCTCTGGAGGTCCCGGTAGGTGGCGGCGTAGGCGGCGTTGAAGGGCCAGTTGCCGCAGCCGTCGTACTGGTAGTCGAAGGTGTAGCGGGCGGCGTGGCAGACCTGGGGGTCGGCGTAGGCGGGGTCGACCCAGGAGAGTTGCTGCTGGGTGGGCTTGCGGCCCCAGTATTCGATGATCATCTGGGAGGAGGTGGGGCTGCACCAGGCCTCGCCGCCGTTGTCGTACTCCGGGTACTGGCCCTTGTGGATCTCCTGGGAGTAGCGGGGTACGGCCAGCTCGCGGCCCACCTGGGCGGGCTCGGACGCCGGCACCTCGAAGCGGTCGGGCAGGTCCGATCCCATGGCACCCAGCCGCCAGACGGTGGGGGTGAGGGTGGTCCCGGGCTTGCGGTGGAGGGTGAGGCGGAGCCGGTAGGAGGCCAGGCGGAGGCCGCCGGCGGGGTCGTCGACGGCGAAGGTGTCGGTGGAGATGCTGCTCCTGCCGTCCTTCTGGTCGTCGACGGAGGTACGGCGGATGTCGGCGTCGGTGTCGCCGGCGGTCCAGTGGCCCATGACGTACCAGGGGGTGTGGCCGCCGTCCGAGTACGTGCCGCGCAGTTCGACGGTGATCCAGGTGCCGGGCGGGGTGTGGGCGTTCCAGGACGCGACGACCTCGGTGGCCGGGACGGCGAGGGTGTGGACCGGGGAGGTCCAGGTGGCGTACTCCCAGGCGGCGGTCCTGCCGGTGTGCGGGTCCTTGTAGTCGGCGGTGCCGGCGGGACGGGCGATGCGGACGCCGGGGCGGGCGCCGTGCTCGACGCGGGTGCCCTTGCCGGTGCCCCCGTTCCAGTCGGTCGTGGTGGTCCAGGCGCGATAGTCCACGGGGCTCTTCGGTCGGCGCTCCTCGGCGTCCGGGGTGGCGGCGGGCGGTTCCGCCGTGTCCCCGGCGGCCTTGTGCGGTTCGTCGGCGGCCTGCGCCAGGGGGGCGGCGATGCCCGCCGCGGCGGCGAGCGCGGCGGCCAGGACGGTGCGCCGGGGCGCGGAGCTGGTCATGGTGGAGGTCCCCCAGTCGGATGCGTGCGAACGGGTGCGAGGGGTCGGGCCGGGACGGCGGGCGGGGCGGGCGGGCAATGGGTCTCCCCTGCCCGAACAGAGGGGCGAGCTCGGGGAAGGATCGACAGTGGCTCAACTATTGCCGTTCCGGCCGGGCTTCGGAAGCGGGTGCGGCGCGCGTCGCGCCATGAATATTGGTGTGGACCACTGACGTGCGGGCAGCGCGGGCCCGCGGCGTACTCTGGCGCGATGGAACGCGACCTGGCCCCGTTCGCCGCCCGACTGCGGGCCCTGCCGCCCTCCTGCGGGCCGGTGCGGCTGATCGCGGTGGACGGGCACGCGGGGTCGGGCAAGAGCACCTTCGCCGGCCGGCTGGCGGCGGCGCTGGACGATGCGCCGGTGGTGCACACCGACGACCTCGCCACCCATGAGGAGCTGTTCGCCTGGAGCGAGCGGTTCCGGACGCAGCTGCTGGACCCGCTGTCCCGGGGCGAGACGGCGCGGTACGGGGTGTACGACTGGGTGCGCGGGGAGTTCACCGAGGAGCGCGCGCTGGCACCCGCGCCGGTGGTGCTGATCGAGGGCGTCGGCGCGGGCCGGCGGGCGCTGCGGCCGCAGCTGGCCTGCCTGCTGTGGATGGAACTGGCGAGCGAGCACTCGTGGGAAAGGGGCCGGCTCCGGGACGGACCGGACCTCTCCGCGTTCTGGAGTGGCTGGATTCCGGCGGAGCGCGCGCACTTCGCGGCGGACCCTTCGCGCCCCTACGCCGATTTTCTGGTGCACCAGGGTGAGTTGGGGTACGAGGTGCGTGTGGGGCCTTCTGCGACGCAGTGATCAGCCCCGCAGTTCACGCTCCGTAGCAGACCCTGCCCGACGCGCCGGAACACGCCGACAGGGTCCCGCCGAGTGCCCCAACTCGGCTTGACCTGGGGGGCGTACAGGACTTACGTTCTCAATGTGCGGTTCTACGGACCGCCCGCAGATGCGAAGCCCCCGGTTGTTCCCCCGTGATCGGGGGCTTCGTTCTGCCTTGAATCACCTCTCGCCGACAGTGCGCACCCCCCTCTCCCTCACCCTGGGTCACCGCATTCTTCGCGCCGTCAAGTCACGTCAAGTCGTCCGCTCTTGCCCCGTACCGCCCTCTACGGACTGCACCGATCCCGCAGGTACGATGCGAGTCCGTGCCACCGCAGGCCACGGGACCGAAGTGCGCCAGGGCGGTCAACTCCCGGTGTCCGCACGCCGGTTCGGACGTCGGCGGTGGGCACTCGCCCGGCGGCACACACGGGGGACGTTTTGTGGGGGGACGGATGGAATTCGGAACTCAGGGTTCGCCCGCCCCGGCCGAGCTCGCCTGGCTGCGCGCGGTCGACGCCTACACCGTGGGCGCATACCCGCAGGCGGAGGAGGAGTTCCGGGCCGCGGTACGGCTCGATCCCGCGATGGCCGACGCCTGGCTCGGCCTGCACGCGCTGCGCGCCGACACCTCCATCGCGCTGCTGAGGATGCATCGGCACAGAGACCGGTTCGGTGAGATGCGCGGCCGCCACCGACGCACCCTCAACTCCTGGTACTGGCTCGGCTGGTGGGTGCAGCCCGTACTGGAGACCCCGCGCGATCTGCTGCTCGCCCACGCCTCGCACTGGCTCGACGGCCGCCATGTCGCCGAGCTGGACCAGGCGCTGGCCGGCTGCCCGCCGGTGGACACCGATCCCCAGGTGCGCTTTCTGCACGCCTGCCGGGCCTACCTCGTCAAGGACTGGGACCAGCTCGTACGGCACACCGAGCCGCTGCTGGGCGATCCGGTGCTGGGCATCGAGGCCGGTCTCTTCGGCGGGATGGCGCGGGTGCGGCTGGAGATGTACGGGCAGGCCGAGCCGCTGCTGTCCGCCGCGCTGATGCGCTGCCGCAGCGAGCAGCCGCAGCGCAAGGAGCTGCGCTACTGGCTCGCCCGGGCCCACGAGGGCACCGGCCGCAGCGCGGCGGCGCTCCCCCTCTACCGGGCGGTGCACCGCGTCGACCCGGCCTTCATGGACACCGCGGCGCGGCTCGCCGCGATCGCCGAGGTGGACGGCCTGGACGAGGGCACGGACCTCGCGACGGTCCCCGCGTCCGGGCTCGGGCAGGAGGCCGGCGGCGATCTGGACCCGCTGGCGCCGCTCGATCCGGTGGACGGCCGGGAGCTGCTGGCGACCGGCGAGCCGGAGGGACCGGACGACGAGCTGGTCGGTGGCGCGCCGGCGGGCAACGACGCGGCCGCCCGGGTCAAGGCGGCAGCGCCCGGCCCGCGCGGCGCCGAGCGCCTGCCCGCCGGCCCCGCCGACCCGGTGCTCCTGGAGAAGGCGCTGGCCGAGCTGGAGCGGATGGTCGGCATGGAGCCGGTCAAGCGGCATGTACGCGCGCTGTCGGCCCAGTTGCGGATGGCGCGGCTGCGCGCGAGCCAGGGACTGCCGGTGCAGCCACCGAAGCGGCACTTCGTCTTCTCCGGTCCCTCCGGCACCGGCAAGACCACCGTGGCCCGGATACTCGGGCGGGTCTTCTACGCGCTGGGGCTGCTCGGCGGCGACCATCTCGTGGAGGCCCAACGGTCCGATCTGGTCGGTGAGTTCCTCGGCCAGACGGCCGTCAAGGCCAATGAGCTGATCGACTCGGCGCTGGGCGGGGTGCTGTTCGTCGACGAGGCGTACAGCCTGTCCAACTCCGGCTACAGCAAGGGCGACGCGTACGGCGACGAGGCGCTGCAGGTGCTGCTCAAGCGCGCCGAGGACAACCGCGACCGGCTCGTGGTGATCCTGGCGGGCTACCCGGAGGGCATGGACCGGCTGCTGGCCGCCAACCCGGGGCTGTCCTCCCGCTTCACCAGCCGCGTCGACTTCCCGAGCTACCGGCCGCTGGAGCTGACCGCCATCGGCGAGGTGCTGGCCGCCGAGAACGGCGACCGCTGGGACGAGGAGGCCCGCGACGAGCTGTGCAGCATCAGCGGCCACGTCGTCGACCAGGGCTGGATCGACGAGCTGGGCAACGGCCGCTTCCTGCGCACCCTCTACGAGAAGAGCTGCGCCTACCGCGATCTGCGGCTGTCCACATGGCGCGGCACGCCCACCCGGGACGACCTGGCGACCCTGCGGCTGCCGGATCTGATGCAGGCGTACGGCGAGGTCCTGTCGGGGCGGGGACCGGACACACCGGGCCGGTGAGCGCCGTCGCGGCGGCAGGGCTGCCACCGCGACGGCGCCGCGGTCCGCCGGCTCAGCCGGCCAGCGCCCGGTCCTGCGCCGGCAGCGCGGCCTCCTCGCGGGGCTCGGTGACGCGGCTCGGCCCCTCGCGCCCGGCCGCCGCGTCGCCTCGTCCCCGGGACGCGGGTGCCTGGCGGTGCGAGGGGTCGCGGACCTCGCCGACCAGCATCTCCAGCACGTCCTCCAAGGCGACCAGGCCGAGGACCCGGCCGGCCGGGTCGGCGACCGCCGCCAGATGGGAGGCGGCGCGGCGCATCGCCGTCAGGGCGTCGTCGAGGGGGAGCTCGGCGCGCAGCGTGGTCATCGGGTGCCAGATCCGCTGGGGCACCGCGCGGTCGCGTTCCTCCAGGTCGAGGACGTCCTTGACGTGCAGATAGCCCATGTACGCGCCGCCGGGCGCACAGACCGGGAAGCGGGAGTAGCCGGTCCGGACGGTCAGCTCCTCCACCTGGCGGGGCGTCACCGTCGGATCGACCGTGACCAGGCCGGCCCGGTCGAGGAGGACGTCGGTGACGGGGCGGCTGCCCAGCTCCAGGACGTCGGAGAGGCGTTCCTGTTCGGCCGGTTCGAGCAGGCCCGCCTGGCCGGAGTCCTCGACGAGGTGGGTCAGCTGCTCGCTGGTGAAGACCGCCTCGACCTCGTCCTTCGGCTCGACGCGGAAGAGCCGCAGCACACCGTGGGCGCAGGCGCCGAGGAAGGCCGTCACCGGGCGGCACAGCCGGGCGAAGGCGACCAGCCCGGGGCTGAACCACAGGGCGGTCTTCTCGGGCGCCGCCATCGCCAGGTTCTTGGGCACCATCTCGCCGATGACGAGGTGGAGGAAGACCACCAGCGCCAGGGCGATGACGTAGCCGAGCGGGTGGATCAGCGGGGCGGGGAGGTGGACCGCCTCGAAGAGCGGTTCCAGGAGGTGGGCGACGGTCGGTTCGGCGACCGCGCCGAGGGTCAGGGAGCAGACGGTGATGCCGAACTGGGCGGCGGCCATCATCTGCGGGAGGTTCTCCAGCCCGTGCAGCACCTGCCGGGCTCGCTTGGAGCCTTCCGTGGCCAGCGGTTCGATCTGGGAGCGGCGGACCGAGACCAGGGCGAACTCGGCACCGACGAAGAACCCGTTGGCGAGCACGAGCAGCACCGCGAAGAGCAGCTGGGCCAGCGTCATCGGGCCACCTCCGCACCGACCGCGGCGGGCTCGCGGGAGGCGGGCGCGGCGGGCACGGCCGAGGCGGTCTGCACCAGCCTTATCCGCTCGGCGCGGTGGTGCGACACCAGCCGCACCCGCAGCCGCCAGCCGTCCAGCTCCGCGGTGTCGCCGGGGGCCGGGATCCGGCCGAGTATGTGTGCCACGAGTCCTGCCACCGTCTCGTACGGGCCTTCCGGGGCCTCCAGGCCGATCCGCCGCAGGGTGTCCACCCGGCAGCCGCCGTCGGCGTCCCAGGCGGGGCGGCCCTCCTCGGGCGGGGCCTGCCCCAGTTCGGGCAGGTCCACCCCGTCGTGCTCGTCGCGGACCTCGCCGACCAGCTCCTCGATGATGTCCTCCAGCGTGACCACACCGGCCGTGCCGCCGTACTCGTCGACGACCACCGCTATCGGCTGTTCGCTGCGCAGCCGCTCCAGCAGCGGCTGCACCGGCAGCGTCTCGGGAACCAGCAGCGGCGGCACCGCGATCCGGCCCGCCGGCGTGCGCAGCCGGTCGTGTGCCGGGACGGCCAGTGCGTCCTTGAGGTGCACCATGCCGACGACCTCGTCGAGGCGGGTGTGGTAGACGGGGAAGCGGGACAGGCCGGTGGCGCGGGTGAGGTTGACCACGTCCTCGGCGGTCGCGGTCGCCTGCAGGGCGCTGACCCGTACGCGCGGCGTCATGACGTTCTCCGCGGTCAGGTCGCCCAGCGAGAGGGTGCGCACGAAGAGGTCCGCGGTGTCCTGCTCGATGGCGCCGGCGCGGGCGGAGTGCCGGGCCAGCGAGACCAGTTCACCGGGGGTGCGGGCGGAGGCCAGCTCGTCGGTGGGCTCCACGCCGAGGGCGCGCACCAGGCGGTTGGCGACGGTGTTCAGCAGCGTGATCACCGGACGGAAGAAGCGGGAGAAGGCCCGCTGGGGTCCGGCCACGAAGCGGGCGACCTGCAGCGGCTTGGAGACCGCCCAGTTCTTGGGCACCAGCTCGCCGACGACCATCTGGACGGCGGAGGCCAGCAGCATCCCGATGACGACGGCGACGCCGGGGACCGCGCCCTTGGGCAGGCCGAGCGCGAGCAGCGGGCCGGACAGCAGGTCGGCGAGCGCCGGCTCGGCGAGCATGCCGACCACCAAGGAGGTGATCGTGATGCCGAGTTGGGTGCCGGACAGCTGGAAGGAGAGTTCCCGCAGTGCGGAGACGACGGTGCGGGCGCGGGGGTCGCCGTCGGCCGCGGCGCGTTCGGCGTCCGCCTTCTCGACGGTGACGAGGCCGAACTCGGCGGCGACGAAGAATCCGTTGGCCAGGATCAGGACGAGGGCCGCCGCGAGCAGCGGCAGGGGGCCGGTCATGCCGCCGCCTCCGTGGTATGCGGGGGTTGGGGAGGGGCGGCGCAGGTACTACAGGACGATCCGTCCATTGCCGGAGGGAGTCACTCCTCGGGTCGCATCGGGCCCACTGGGGGGCAGGGTGCAGTGTGCACCCCGGGGAACAGAGTAAACAGCGGGACCCGGATTAGGGCAGGCTCACCCGGCCGTGTGGTCGAGCGCACCATGCTTCTCGGTGAGGTCGCGCAGCGCCCGGGCGTCACGGATGGCCTGGTCCCTGGCGATGCCGGGCTGGATTCCCATCGCGGGCAGGCTGGTGCCGTCGGCGAGGTCGAGGTGGACCCAGGGGTCGCCCAACCGGAGGTTGACACGCACGATCTGCGCCCAGGCCAGCTCGCGCCTGGTGGTGAGGTTGACGACCGTGACGCCCTCCTGCCGCGCGACCACCTTGGGGCGGCTGAGCAGCAGGAGGACGGCCCCCACCAGCGCTCCGGTGGCCACGAAGCTGAACCGCTCGCCGCCGCTCAGCTTCGGCAGCGCCAGCGCGATGGCCGTGAGGGCCACGAACTGGGCGAGGGCGACGGTGTACAGGACGATCCGGGTGCGGGTCGGCCGGAAGGTCACCGGGAGGCTGGGCAGAGAAGGCTGAGGTGCCGCGGACACGTCGTCGGTCTTCCGTCGGGGGCGGGTCGGTGCGTACGGGTGGTCAGGCCGGGCGGGTCACAGCCGGCAGGCGTGGATGCCGGTGGTCAGGATGGCGCGGGCGCCGAGGTCGTAGAGCTCGTCCATGATCCGCTGGGCGTCCTTGGAGGGGACCATCGAGCGGACCGCGACCCAGCCTTCGTGGTGCAGCGGGGAGACGGTCGGCGACTCCAGACCGGGCGTGAGGGCGACGGCCTTCTCGACGTGCTCGACGCGGATGTCGTAGTCCATCATCACGTAGCGGCGGGCCACCAGGACGCCCTGCATGCGGCGGAGGAACTGGCGGACCTTCGGGTCGTCGTCCGGAGCGCCGGTGCCGCGGATGACCACGGCCTCGGACTTCAGGATCGGCTCGCCGATGATCTCCAGACCGGCGTTGCGCAGGGTGGTGCCGGTCTCCACCACGTCCGCGATGATCTGGGCGACCCCGAGCTGGATGGCGGTCTCCACCGCGCCGTCGAGGTGGACGACGGAGGCGTCCACGCCGTTGTCGGCGAGGTGCTGGGTGACCAGGCCGGCGAAGGAGGTGGCGATCGTCATGCCGCCGAACTCGCTGACGTCCTTGGCGGTACCCGGGCGGGTGGCGTAGCGGAACGTCGAGCCCGCGAAGCCGAGCTGGAGGATCTCCTCGGCGTCGGCTCCGGAGTCCAGCAGCAGGTCACGGCCGGTGATGCCGATGTCGAGCTTGCCGGAGCCGACGTAGACCGCGATGTCGCGCGGGCGCAGGAAGAAGAACTCGACCTCGTTCTCGGCGTCGACCAGGACCAGTTCCCTGCGGTCCTTGCGCTGGCGGTAGCCGGCCTCATGGAGCATCGCCGACGCAGGCTCGGACAGTGAACCCTTGTTGGGGACAGCGATGCGCAGCATGAGAGAGAGTTCCTTTGCAGCTGAAGGGAGTTGTGCGGGTGCCGGGAAGGGGGATCAGAGGTGGGCGTAGACGTCGTCGAGGGAGATGCCCTTGGCGACCATCATGACCTGGAGGTGGTAGAGGAGCTGGGAGATCTCCTCGGCGGCCGCCTCATGGGATTCGTACTCGGCGGCCATCCAGACTTCGGCGGCCTCCTCGACGACCTTCTTGCCGATCGTATGGACACCGGCCTGCACCAGCTCGGCGGTACGGGAGGTGGCGGGGTCGCCGGTGGCGGCCTTCTGCTGGAGCTCGGAGAACAGCTCCTCGAACGTCTTCTTGGACATGATGGTCACCACCCTACGCGGTCGGCCCCTCCCCTCAGCGCCAGGGTTCTGACACGGTGCGCAGCGTCGCGGCGGTGGCGACCGCGGCGGTGACCGCTTCGTGCCCCTTGTCCTCGGTGGAACCTTCCAGGCCCGCGCGGTCCAGCGCCTGCTGCTCGGTGTCGCAGGTCAGCACGCCGAAGCCGACGGGGACGCCGGTGTCGACGGAGACCTGGGTCAGGCCCTGGGTGACGCCCTGGCAGACGTAGTCGAAGTGCGGGGTGCCGCCCTTGATGACCACGCCGAGCGCGACCACCGCGTCATAGCCGCGGCCCGCCAGGACCTTGGCGACGACCGGCAGCTCGAAGGCGCCGGGCACCCGCAGCAGCGTGGGCTCGCTGATGCCCAGCTCGTTCAGCGCGCGCAGGGCACCGTCGACGAGGCCGTCCATCACCTGTTCGTGCCATTGCGCCGCGATGACGGCCACCCGCAGGTCGCCACAGTTCTTCACGGTCAGTTCGGGTGCGCCCTTGCCGCTCACGGTTCTCCTCGTACGGGTGATGGGGGTCGGTGGTGGTGACGTGGGGGTGTCGGGGGACGTAGCCGCCGGGGGCGGGGGCTACTGGTTGTCGCAGGTCGTCGCGTCAGCGGGGGGTGTGGCGTCGGCCGCGCCGGTGGAGGCGGCGCCCGCGCCGGGAAGCCAGGGCAGGTCGTGGCCCATCCGGTCCCGCTTGGTGCGCAGATACCGCAGGTTGTGCTCGCCGGCCTGGACGGCCATCGGCTCGCGGCCGGTGACCTTCAGGCCGTGCCGCACCAGGGCCGCGGTCTTGTCGGGGTTGTTGGTCATCAGCCGCAGCGAGCGCACGCCGAGGTCCTGGAGCATCTGCGCCCCCGCGGCGTAGTCGCGGGAGTCGGCGGGCAGCCCCAGTTCGAGGTTGGCGTCCAGGGTGTCGCGGCCGCGCTCCTGGAGTTCGTAGGCGCGCAGCTTGGAC
Source organism: Streptomyces sp. NPDC043738 (assembly GCF_056436545.1). Taxonomy (NCBI): domain Bacteria; kingdom Bacillati; phylum Actinomycetota; class Actinomycetes; order Kitasatosporales; family Streptomycetaceae; genus Streptomyces; species Streptomyces sp. NPDC043738. The sequence continues at coordinate 220,742 of NZ_JBWKCJ010000004.1, forward strand.
AGCAGCCCGATGCCGCGTCCCTCGTGGCCGCGGAGGTAGATCACCACACCGCGGCCGGCCTCGGCGATCTTCTGCAGCGAGGCCTCCAGCTGGGGTCCGCAGTCGCAGCGCAGCGAGTGGAAGACATCGCCGGTCAGGCACTCGGAGTGGACCCTGACCAAGACGTCCTCGCCGTCGCCGAGCTCGCCGGCGACCAGCGCGATGTGCTCCACTCCGTCGGCCGTGGAGCGGTATCCGTAGGCGGTGAACTCGCCGTGCGCGGTGGGCAGCCGGGTGGCGGCCTCGCGGCGGACGGTCGGCTCGGACGACCGCCGGTAGGCGATCAGGTCCTCGATGGAGATGATCGACAGGCCGTGCTTGCGGGCGAACGGCACCAGCTCGGGCAGCCGCAGCATGGTGCCGTCCTCGCCGGCGATCTCCACGATGGCGGCGGCCGGGCGCAGTCCGGCCAGCCGGGCGAGGTCGACACCGGCCTCGGTGTGGCCGTTGCGGACGAGTACGCCGCCGGGCCGGGCGCGCAGCGGGAAGATGTGGCCGGGCCGCACGAAGTCGCCGGCCTGCGACTCCCCGGAGGCGAGCAGCCGCAGGGTGGTGGCGCGGTCGGCAGCGGAGATGCCGGTGGACACACCGTGCGCGGCGGTGGCGTCGACGGAGACGGTGAAGGCGGTCCGCATCGACTCGGTGTTGTGCTCGACCATCTGCGGGAGTTCCAGCCGGTCCAGCTCCGGGCCCTCCATGGGCGCGCAGATCAGTCCGCGGCACTCGCTCATCATGAAGGCGACGATCTCGGGAGTGGCCTTCTCCGCGGCGATGACGAGGTCGCCCTCGTTCTCGCGGTTCTCGTCGTCCACGACGACGACCGGGCGGCCGGCGGCGATGTCGGCGATGGCCTGCTCGACGGGATCGAGCGCCAGTGAGCCGTCGGCTTCGGCGTCGTACCAGCTCTGCAGTGCGGTCATGCTCGTGCCCCCTTGTTCTCCCCCAGTGCCTGTACGGCCTGGGCGGTGCCCCCATCTCCGCCCACGCGGCGCAGAGGTGCGGCTTTCAGTGCTGTCTGCGGCCCGGCGGCCGCGCGTGCGTCGCTCACGAGAGTGCTCCTTCCAGGACGGGGCGGCTTTCGGCGCGCGAGCGCAGCCACCAGTCGCGCATGCCCCACACGACGAGGGCGAGATAGACGACGTAGACCAGGCCGGAGAAGGCCAGGCCGCTGCTGAAGGCCAGCGGGACGCCGACCACGTCGACCAGCAGCCAGGCGAACCAGAACTCCACCAGCCCACGGGCCTGGGCGACCATCGCGGCGAGCGTGCCGACGAAGATGTAGGCGTCCGGCCAGGGGTTCCAGGACAGCTGCGGGATCAGGGTGAAGAGCGTGCCGACGGCCGCGGTGCCCAGCGCCGTGCCGGCCAGCAGCACGGCCCGCTCGCGCCAGCTCGCGAAACGTACGGCGATGGAGCCGTCCTGCGCCTGCCGCCGGCCGCGCTGCCACTGCCGCCAGCCCCACAAGGCCACGCCGATGACGAGGAGTTGCTTGCCGACGCCGCCGCTGAGGTGGGCGGAGGCGTAGGCGGCGACGAGGATGAGGCCGGAGAGGAACTGGGCGGGCCAGGTCCAGATCGAGCGCCGCCAGCCGAGGGCCAGGGCGGCCAGACCGATGGTGTTGCCGATCATGTCCGACCAGATGACGTGCTGGCCGAAGGCGGTGAAGGCCACACCGTTCAGCGGGTCGAGGACGCTCACCGGTCCATCTCCTTGATCTCCTCGACGTCCGTCAGGTCCGCGCCCTGCGGCGTGCCCCGGGTGAGCAGCCGCTCGACGTACTTCGCCAGGACGTCGACCTCCAGGTTGACCGGGTCGCCGGGCTTCTTGATGCCCAGGGTGGTCAGGGCGAGGGTGGTGGGGATGAGGCTGATGGTGAAGTAGTCGTCGGCGGCGTCGACGACGGTGAGACTGACACCGTCGACAGTGATGGAGCCCTTCTCGACGACGTAGCGGGCCAGTGCGGCCGGCAGCGCGATCTTGACGATCTCCCAGTGCTCGGCGGGGGTGCGCTCGACGATGGTGCCGGTGCCGTCCACATGCCCCTGGACGAGGTGCCCGCCCAGCCGGCCGCCGAGCGCCATCGGGCGCTCCAGGTTCACCCGCGAGCCGGCGCTCAGCGCGCCGAGGCTGGAGCGGCTCAGGGTCTCGGCCATCACATCGGCGGTGAATTCACCGTCGGCGGTGTCCACGACGGTCAGACAGACGCCGTTGACGGCGATCGAGTCGCCGTGCTTGGCGTCTTCGGTGACGACGGGGCCGCGCAGTCGGAAGCGGGAGCTGTCGCCGAGGTCCTCGATGGCGACGACCTCACCCAGTTCTTCGACGATTCCGGTGAACACTTCAGTTCTCCTCGTGGAGGGTGTGGCGGATGGGCGTGGCGGTGATGCGCAGATCGGGGCCGAGCCGTTCGGTGTCGGTCACGTCGAGGCGCAACGCCTGGGCGATGGTGGTGATTCCGGCGTCACCGACGGCGGCCGGTCCGGCGCCGAGCAGCACCGGCGCGAGATAGCCGACGACCTTGTCGACGGCCTGGGCGGCGAGGAAGGCCCCGGCGAGCGTGGGCCCGCCTTCGAGCAGTACGGAGCGGACATCGCGCGCGTACAGGGCCTTGAGCAGTGCGGGGATGGACAGCCCGCGACCGTCGGCGGCACGCGGCAGCCGGACGAGCGGGGCGAGGCCTTCGAGGTGGGCGGCGTCGGCGTCCTCGGCGACCGCGATCAGGGTGGGCGCGGTGCCGTCCAGGACGCGGGCGCCGGCCTTGACGGCGGTGGCGCCGGAGTCGACGACGACCCGCAGCGGCTGGCTGATCTCGTCGTCGGACAGGCCGCTGATCCGGGCGCCGAGCTGCGGATCGTCGGCGCGGGCGGTGCCGGAGCCGACGATCACGGCGTCCGCGGCGGCCCGCAGCCGGTGCACGTCGGCGCGCGACTGGGGCGAGGAGATCCAGCGGCTGGTGCCGTCGGCGGCGGCGATCCGGCCGTCGAGGGTGGCGGCGTACTTCCACAGCACGAAGGGGCGGTGGCGCAGCACGGCGGTCAGCCAGGCCTCGTTGCCGGCCGCGGCCTCGTCGGCGAGCAGCCCGCCCTCGACGTCGACGCCGGCCTCGGCCAGGGTGACGGCGCCGCCGGTGGCGGCGGGGTTGGGGTCGGAGACGGCGTAGACGACCCGGGCGATGCCGGCGTCGATCAGCGCCTGGGCGCAGGGGCCGGTGCGACCGGTGTGGTTGCAGGGTTCGAGGGTGACCAGTGCGGTGCCGCCGCGGGCCCGCTCACCGGCGGCGCGCAGGGCGTGGACCTCGGCGTGCGGCCCGCCGGCCCGCTGGTGCCAGCCCTCGCCGACCGTACGGCCCGCGGAGTCCAGGACGACACAGCCCACCACGGGGTTGGGGCTGGTGTGCCCGAGGCCGCGTGCGGCGAGCTCGATGGCTCGGCGCATCGCCGCGGTCTCGACGGGGGCTGCGGTGGCCACCGGGTCCTCCTGCCTCTTTCAGGCACGGACTCCGGGGCTGTCAGGACGACAGAAGCGGAAACGCGCAACAGGGACACCGAGGCCGGAAAAGAGGGCTCGCCCGGGAAACGACCCGGACGCGCCGCCGACGGCGGTGTACCGATGCTCGCCCGCCGCGCACTGCCTCCCATCCGGACTTTCACCGTCGGTGCAGGAATTTCACCTGCTCAACCGGCCGCTGGCTGCGGACGGGTCGCGGACTATAACCGCCGGTTCGGAATTACACCGACCCCGGAGTGCGCTGCTGCTCTTATGTCAGTACAGCTTCAGTCTGCCACGGCCGATCCTCGCCCATGCGAGCGAAGCCCTGTGGGCTGCCTCACAGCTCCCGGCGCGTCGCGGGTGTCACGGCCGGTCCGGCTGGTCCGTCATAGCGGGGACGGCACACGCCCGTCCTCCGTACGTACGCATCCCCGCACACCCCGAGGACTGATCCCTGATGGCGACAATTCTGGTGACCGGCGGCACGGGCACGCTCGGGCGGCCCCTGATCGACCGGCTGCTCGAGGAGGGTCATGACGTCCGCTCGCTGAGCCGGCGCCCGCACACCGGTGCCGAGCGGCCCCGTCTGCGGTCGTACGCGGTCGATCTGCGCGACGGAACCGGTCTGGCCGAGGCACTGGCGGGCGTGGACACGGTCGTGCACTGCGCGACGGCGCCGGCCGGCGGCGACGCGGAGGCCGCCGGGCGGCTGCTCGACGCGGCGCGGAGGGCGGGCGTCGGGCATCTGCTCTACATCTCGATCGTCGGCGTGGACCGGGTACCGCTGCGCTACTACCGCACCAAGCTCGCGGTGGAGCGGCTGATCGCGGACTCCGGCATCGGCTGGACGGTGCTGCGGACGACGCAGCTCCACGATCTGGTGCTCCGGCTGGTCAAGGCGGGCGCCCGCTCGCCGGTGCTGCCGGTGCCGGCGGGCGTGCGGGTGCAGCCGGTCGAGGTGCGCGAAGTGGCCGACCGGCTGGCCGCGTTGGCGGCCGGCGGACCGGCCGGGCGGGTACCGGACATGGGCGGCCCCGAGGTGTGCACGGCCCGGGATCTCGTCCGGGCCACGCTGACGGCGGGCGGGCGGCGCCGGCTGCTGCTGCCGGTGTGGCTGCCGGGCGCGGCCGCCGCCGCGCTGCGCCGCGGCGGGAACCTCACCCCGGAGCACGCCGACGGGCGGCGCACCTACGCCGAGTTCCTGGCGGAGCGGGCGGGGTAGCCGCCCGGGGGCGGCCCCTAGGGGCTGTCCGATCGCGGCCCGTCGGACCGGCCCCAGCCGCCCGCCGCCGGACCGAACAGGTCGTTCTGGGCGGCGTCGCGGGCGGCGAGCACCGCGCCGAGCAGTACCGCGCGCCCGCCGACGGCCCCCGCCCGTACGTCGGTACGCAGCGGGGAGAGGCGGGCCAGACGGTCCGCGACCCGGCCGGCGAGCGCCTCGCCGCCGGCCCGGCCGATCTCGCCGCCGAGCACCACGCAGCCGGGGTCGAGCACCGCGCAGACGGCGGCCGCGCCGAGGGCGATCCGCGCGGCCAGCGCGTCGAGGAAGCCGGCACCGGCGGCACCGCCGGCCACCGCGGCGCGGACCAGGGCCTCGGCGGGCGGCGAGTCCGCGAGAGGACCGCGGTCCGCCTCCTCGTCCACCAGGGGGCGGATGCCGTGCTCCGCCGCGAGTGCGCAGATCGCGGCGGAGCCCGCCAGGGAGTGGAAGCCGCCGTCGCAGCCGCTCGCGGAGGGCAGCGCCGCGGTGCCGGGGACGGGCAGAAAGCCGATCTCGCCGGCGCCCCCGGAGGCGCCGCGCCGCAGTGTGCCGTCCAGGACGACCGCGGCGCCGGTGCCATGGCCCAGCCAGAGCAGGACGAAGGTGTCGCGGTCGCGGGCCGCGCCGTCGCGGCGCTCCGCGATGGCGGCGAGGTTGACCTCGTTCTCCAGCAGGACCGGTGCCGCCGTCCGCTCGCGCAGCGCGCCGACCAGGGCGGCGTGCCAGGACGAGTTCCAGTCGGTGCCGCCGAGCCGCCCGGTCGCGGGGTCGACCAGGCCGGGGGCGCCGACGGCGAGGGTGTGCGGCGACTCGGCCCCGGCCGCGGCCAGGGCCTTGTCCAGCACGGCGAGGGCGGTGGCGACGGCCGCGTCGGGGGCGTCGTCCGGGCCGATGGGGGCGGTGCGCTCGGCGCGTACCCGGCCCAGCAGGTCGGCGACCGCGGCGGTGACGCTGTGCGTGCGCAGATCGAGGCCGACGAGGTGGGCCCGGTCGGCGACGATCCCGTAGAGCCGGGCGTTGGGCCCGCGGCGCTGCGCCCCGCTCTCCCCCACGACGGCGATCAGCCCGGCCGTCTGGAGGCGCTCGACGAGGTCCGCCACCGTCGGCCGGGACAGACCGGTCAGCGTCTTGAGCTGACCTGCCGTCAGCGGCCCCTCGGACTGCAGGAGTTGCAGCGCCAGCCGATCGTTGATCAGCCGGGCGGTGGTCGGGGAGGCGGTGCGGCCGGCGGTCGCCGCGCGCGGTGGATGCATGACGGGATCCTTTCATCCGGCCGGCACCCTTATTATCAGGCAGGGTTCCTGATAGTTTACCGCCCATGGCTGGCAACGGCGTCCCCGACGACGCCACCCCCCTCCCCCGCGACGGACTGCGCCGCGCACGCTGGGCCGTCGCCCTGGTCTTCCTCGTCCACGGCTCCGTCACCGGCAACCTCGCCACCCGCATCCCCTGGATCCAGGACCACACCGGCATCTCCCCGGGCCAGCTCGGCCTGGCCCTCGCCTTCCCGGCGATCGGCGCGTCCCTGGCGATGCCGCTGGCCGGCCGGATCAGCCACCGCTTCGGCGCCCGCGCCGCGCTGCGCGGCCTGCTCGCGCTGTGGACCCTGTCCCTGGTCCTGCCCGCCCTCTCCCCCGGCCTGTACGCGCTGTGTCCGGCGCTGCTGGCCTACGGGGCGGCCTCCGGGATGTCGGATGTGGCGATGAACGCGCTGGGTGTTCAGACCGAGGACCGGCTCGGCCGGCCGATCATGTCGGGGCTGCACGGCATGTGGAGCGCCGGCGCGCTGCTCGGCTCGGCGGCCGGCACCGTCGCCGCACACGCCGGATGGGACGCCCGGCTGCACCTGGCCGGTGCCGCACTCGTCCTGACCCTGCTCGGCGCGCTCGCCTGCCAGGGCGTACTGGACCTGCGCAGCGCCCCCGAGGAGCATCCGCCGCCGCGCTTCGCGCTGCCGCCGAAGTCGGCACTGGTCATCGGAGCGACAGGGTTCTGCGCGGTCTTCGCCGAGGGCGCCGCCCTGGACTGGTCGGCGGTCTACCTCCGCGACCGGCTGGGCACCGACGCGGGCCTGGCCGCCGCCTCGACCACCGCCTTCGCCTGCACCATGGCCGTGGCGCGCCTGGCCGGCGACAAGGTGGTGGCCCGCTTCGGCGCGGTGCGCACGGTACGCACCGGCGGTGCGCTGGCGGCGGCCGGCGGCCTGCTGATCGTCACCGCGCGGCACCCGGCGACGGCCATGGCCGGCTTCGGCCTCATGGGCCTGGGCATCGCGGTCGTGGTGCCGCTGGCCTTCGCGGCCGCCGGCCGCAGCGGCCCGGCCCCCAGCCAGGCCATCGCGGGCGTCGCCACGATCACCTACACCTCCGGGCTCATCGCCCCGTCCGCCATCGGCGGGATCGCCCAGGCGACCTCGCTGACGGTGTCGTTCGCCCTGGTCACCGCGCTGGCGTTCGGCCTGGTCGTGGGCGCGCGGGTGCTGCGGGTCCCGGGGCGTACGGCGCGGGGCGCCCCTGCGGTGACGGGCGATCTGGAACGGTCGTGACCCCACGACGGCCCTGGACCGGCGAGGGCGGCTCCCCGGCGCCTCAGGCCGCGTCCGCCGGCCGCTCGTCCGCCTCCGGCCGGAGCAGCTCCGACGCGATCGCGCGGGCCCGGTCCGACCACGGGGTGGGCCGCAGCGTCTGGGGGTCGACCCGGACGAGCACCCGGTGGCCCTGGGCGTAGGTCGTCGCGCCGTCGGCCGAGCAGAGCCGGAAGCCGTAGGTCAGACCGGTACGGCCGAGGCGTTCGACCCACAGGTGTGCGGCGTGGCGGCCCGGGCTGGTGATCGGCCGCTCGTAGGAGACCCGCATCTCCTTGATGACGTTGCACATGTCCCCGGCGGCCGCCCAGTCGCCGTCGAACCGGAAGCCCCGCCCGTGCCAGTACTCCGACCAGGCACGTTCGGCCAGCAGCGGGTATCGGGAGTTGTGGAGCATGCCGAGCGCGTCGAGGTCGTCGAAGTGGACGGTGACGGGGACCAGCTGCCCGTACGGGACAGGGTCGGCGGCCTGCAGGGGTTCGACGTTCACGGGGAACTGCTCCAGGGGTTCTTCGGTTTCGGTGTGCGGAGCCATCGTAAGCGGCCGCTTAGAACGCTTTACCCACCGGTCCGGCCTCAGTCGGACGTGCCGGCGCTGCCGTCGTAGTCGGTGGTCCCGCCGTCCAGGAGCGAGCCCTGCCGCGGGGCCGCCGTCGCCCGGGAGAGCCAGCGCAGGGAGTGGTAGCCGGTGAGCACGACGAGGGTGCCCAGGGCGATGCCGCTCAGTTCGAAGTGCTCGGTGAACTTCAGCGAGACCCCGCCGATGGCGATCACGATGCCGGCCGCGGCGGGGATGAGGTTCAGCGGGACGGTGAAGTCCACCTTGTTCCGCACCCAGATCTGGGCGCCGAGCAGGCCGATCATGCCGTACAGGATGACGGTGATGCCGCCCAGCACGCCGCCGGGGATCGCGGCCACCACCGCGCCGAACTTCGGGCACAGGCCGAAGAGCACCGCGAAGGCCGCGGCCGCGGTGTAGGCGGCCGTCGAGTAGACGCGGGTCGCGGCCATCACCCCGATGTTCTCGGCGTACGTCGTGGTGGCCGGGCCGCCGACCGCGGTCGAGAGCATCGTCGCGGTGCCGTCCGCGACGATGGCCATGCCCATCTTGTCGTCCAGCGGATCGCCGGTCATCTCGCCGACGGCCTTGACGTGGCCCGCGTTCTCCGCGACCAGCGCCACCAGGACGGGCAGCGCGACCAGGATCGCGGAGGCCGAGAAGTTCGGCGCGTGGAAGGTGGGGACGCCGATCCAGTCGGCCTCGGCGACCCCGGAGAAGTCGATGCGCCAGTGGTCGGTGAGCTTGCCCGAGCCGTCGACCGAGTGAATCTTCCCCGCGGTGCGGTCCAGGATCCAGGAGAGCGCGTAGCCGAAGACCAGCCCCAGGAAGATCGCGATGCGCGACCAGAAGCCCCGCAGCACGACCAGCGCGAGGCCGGTGAAGAGCATCGTGGCCAGGGCCGTCCACTGGTCCTGGGGCCAGTAGACGGAGGCGGTCACGGGGGCGAGGTTGAAGCCGATGAGCATGACCACCGCACCGGTCACCGTGGGCGGGAGCACGGCGTGGATCACCCGGGCGCCCAGGACGTGGATGGCGATACCGCAGCCGGCCAGGCAGGCGCCCACGACGAGCATCGCGCCGGTCAGGGTCCCGGCGTCGCCGCCCTGGCCCGCGATCACCGCGGACACGCCCACGAAGGACAGCGACGATCCCAGGTAGCTGGGGATGCGGCCGCGGGTCATCACCAGGAACAGCACGGTCGCCACCCCGGACGCCATCAGGGCGAGGCTGGGATCCAGGCCCATGAGCACCGGGGCGACGAAGCAAGCGCCGATCATGGAGACGACGTGCTGGGCGCCGAGCCCGATGGTCCGCCCCCAGCTCAGGCGCTCCCCGGGCCTGACCACCTCACCGGGCTGCAGGTGCTTGCCATCTCCGTGCAGCTTCCACCCGAAGCCCGCCATGATCACACTCCACTGTTGCGACGCCCTGCACCTCACAGAGCCGAGGTGATTAATAGCCGAACGGTTCCCGCCGGACAAAACCGCGGGCCGCCCGGGCCGCGCCGCCCTTCGTCGCCCGCCTCGACGGCCGGGGCTCGTGACGGCCCGGCCGTACGTCCGGGCCGGGCTCCTGCCCGGCGTTCCGGCCACCGGGGCAGCGCGGAGTCACAAGAGGGCGCGCCGGTCGTTACCCCGTTCCGGGCATCGACAATCGGGCGGCGCCGGCAGCCGTAACGCGGCTGTCACGCTGAAGGGATGACGACGACTCAGGAACGCGGCGACGAACACGACCCGCCGAGGACCGCGACCGCCACCGGGGTGGCGAAGGTGCTGGCGCGGATGCGGGAGCTGGACGCCGCGCTGCCCCCCGAGGACGGGGTGGCCGTCTTCAACGGGGTCTATCTGACCGTCACCGAAGCGGTGGCCCAGCGCCTGGGCCACGGCGGGTTCGACGATCCCCGGGCCGCCGGCGAGCTGGACCTCCGCTTCGCGCGGCGCTACTTCGACGCGGTGGACGCGGCGGCCGCCGGGCTGCGGCCGCCGGCCTGCTGGCGGCCGCTGCTCCAACTGCGCCGCCACCCGGGCGTGCGTCCGCTGCAGTTCGCGCTGGCCGGGATCAACGCCCACATCGGCCACGATCTGGCGCTCGCGGTGCTGGACACCTGCCGGGCGCTCGAGTGCGAACCACAGGTGCTGGAGGGCGACTTCGACCGGGTGGGCGGGGTGCTGGCGAGCCTGGAGGAGCGGATCCGTGAGCGGCTGATGCCCGGCCCCGACGTACTGGACATCGCCGACCCGCTGACGCATCTGATCGGGTCGTGGAGCCTGGACAAGGCCAGGGACGGCGCCTGGGTCGCGGCCCGGGCATTGTGGGGCGTACGCGGGCTGCCCCAGGTGGCGGCGGAGTTCACCGAGCGGCTGGACGCCGGGGTGGGCCTGGTGGGACGGATGCTGCTGACCCCGCTGCCCGGCTGACCCGCCCCGGCGTCCGCCGCCCGCCCTCCTCCCCGGCCCCCCGGTCCGCCACCTCGACGTGTTTCCACCTCGGACCTCCCTGGGGCGGCACTACGTTGGCCGCAGGGCACGGGGACAGCCCCTGGGGAACACCTGAGACGAAGGAGTGCGTGCATGGGCATCCGACTCGGTCTGAGCCTTCCGCAGATGCGGCAGTACGACATCGGACACGACGTTCCCGACGTGGCGCGGGCGGCGGAGCACACCGGATACGACAGCCTGTGGGTCTTCGAGCGGATCCTGTTCCCCGAGCCCGCCACCCAGGGGCTGTACGGCATCCCGGGCCTGCCCTGGCCCGACCAGTACCGCTCGGTGGCCGACCCGCTGGTGACGCTCACGCTGGCGGCGGCCGCCACGGAGCGGGCCCGGCTCGGCACCAGCGTGCTGGTGGCCCCGCTTCACGTGCCCTTCCAGCTGGCCCGCAGCCTGGCGTCGCTGGACGCGGCGAGCGGCGGCCGGGTGGTCGCGGGCCTGGGCACCGGCTGGTCGCTGGACGAGTACGCGGCCGCCGCCGTCGCCCCGTTCGGCCGGCGCGGCAAAGTGCTCGACGAGCTGATCGACGTCTGCCACGCCGTGTGGGGCCCGGACCCGGTGGCGTACGAGGGGCCGCTGACCACCATCGCGCCGTCGGTCGTCGGGCCCAAGCCGAAGCGGCCGATCCCGATCCTGCTGCCCGCCAACAGCCCGCGCGCGCTGCGCCGGCTGGTCGACCGGGCGGACGGCTGGATGCCCGTCGGCATGGGCGCGGGGAAGCTGGCCGAGCAGTGGCGGCGGGTGCAGGAGCTGGCGGCCGAGCGGGGACGCCGGGAGCCGGTGCGCAGCGTGCTGCGGGTGAACACCCTGCACACCACCAAGGCGTACGACGGCCCGGACCGCAAGCCCTTCCAGGGCAGCGTCGAGCAGATCACCGAGGATCTGGTGGCACACGCCGCGGTGGGCGTGGAGGAGATCCTCATCGACCTCCAGGGCGGCGCCCGCGACGCGCAGGAGCTCAAGGACCTCGCGGCGCAGGTGTACGCGGCGGCGCGGGCGGCCGGGGTCTGAGGACACGAAGGGCCCGGCGGTGTGCCGGGCCCCATGGGTCCTTGGACCTCCGGTTGTCCTCAGTCCTCCGGCAGTTCGATCGGCGCGATCTGGTCGTACAGGTCGCCCGGTCCGGGGTTGGTGGCATCGGTGCTGCCACCGAAGTGGTGCATCACGCCCCACACCGCGTTCAGCGCGGTCTGCACCGCGCCCTCGGCCCAGCCCGCCGTCCAGGAGATGTCGTCACCGGCGAGGAAGATCCCGCGCTTGTCCTCGGGGAGGCGGTCCTGCATGAAGTGGGTGAACAGCCGCCGCTGGTAGCGGTAGTGGCCGGGCAGGTTGGCCTTGAACGCGCCCATGAAGTAGGGCTCGTTCTCCCAGGAGACGGTGACCGGGTTGCCGATGATGTGCTTGCGGATGTCGACCTTCGGATAGATCTCCGACAACGACTTCAGCATGACCTCCATCCGCTCGTTCGCGTCCAGCGGCAGCCACTTCAGGCTGTCGTCGCACCAGGTGTACGACAGGCAGATGACGGCGGGCTTGTCCGGCCCGTCGTCGAGGAGGTAGGTGCCGCGGGTCATCCGGTCGGTGAGCGTCATCGACATGACGTCCCGCCCCGTCTCCTCGTCCTTGTCCAGCCAGAACGGCCGGTCCACCGGCACGAAGAGCTTCGACGACTCCATGTAGTGGGTGCGCTCCATCGCCGTCCAGTGGTCGATGGGGAACAGCGAGTCGTCGCACGCGATCTTGCTCAGCAGCATCCAGGACTGCGCGGTGAAGACGGCGGCCTCGTAGGTGCGGATGTCGCCGTCGGCGTCGGTCACCGTGATGCCGTTGCCGGCGGTGCGGTGCAGCCGGGTCACGGCGGGACGCGGCGTGCCGTCGTGCAGCGACGACAGCGAGGTGCCGGGCGCCCAGTGCACGATCTTCGCCGGCTCGCGCTCCCACAGGCGCAGCGGCAGCTGCTGGCTGCCGCCGACGATGCCGCGGTGGTGGTCGTCGGCCTCGGTGTAGACGACCCGCAGGATCTCCAGGATGGAGTTGGGGAAGTCGGTGTCCCAGCCGCCGGTGCCGAAACCGACCTGGCCGAAGATCTCGCGGTGCCGGAAGGACTTGAACGCCTCCGACTCGCAGAGGAACCCGTAGAAGGTCTGGTTGTCGAGCTTCTCGACGAGCTGCGCCCAGATCTCCCGGATGCGCGGCACATCGCGCTCGCGCATCGCCTGGTTCATGTCGGAGAAGTCGGCGCCCTCCTCCAGGCAGGCGTTCCACGCGTTCATGACGTCGCGGTAGACCTGCGGGAGGTCCTCGACCGTGACGGCGTAGTGCGACTCGCCCTTGAGGTCGACGACGGTCGAGGGGGTGTCCGGCGCCAGCGGGTTGGGGAACGGCGTGGTCCGAAGGCCCACCAGGTCGATGTAGTACTGCAGCGCCGTCGAGGACGGCGGGAAGCGCATGGCGCCCATCTCGGCGGTCAGGCCCGCCCCCTCGGCCCCGGTGCCCTCGAAGCCGACGGTGCGCAGCCGGCCGCCTATCTGGTCGGCCTCGTAGACGACGGGCTTGAGGCCCATCTTCATCAGCTCGTAGGCGGTGATGATGCCGGAGAGGCCGCCGCCGATGACCGCGACCTCCTTGCCGTGCTCGACCGCGGGGATCTGGCCCAGGCCCGCGGGGTGGGCGAGGAAGTCGTCGTAGGCGTACGGGAAGTCCGGGCCGAACATGGTGATCGGCGGCTGGGCATCCGCGTGGTGGGCGGCGGTGGGCACCGTGGACGTCATCGGGGCGGACTCCTCGCAGGCAGGGCAGGGTTGAGCAGGCAGGGCGGGATGCCCGGCGCGGGCAGGGCCGAGCGGGCAGGGCGGCGCGGGCCGGCCTGCGGCGGACAGGGGTGGGACGGGGGTCGGGCCGGGGTGGGCGGGTCAGGTCACGTCAGCGGGCCGTACAGCTCGGGCCGCCGGTCGTCCAGATACGGGTTCTCCGCCCGGGACTCCTTCAGGAAGACGGCGTCCACGTCGGCCCGCACCAGCTGCTCGCCGCGGCCGGCACGGGTGCGTACGACACCGTCCGGGCCGGCCAGGCAGCTCAGGCCGACGAACTCGAACTCGCCCTCCTGGCCGACCCGGTTGACGTACGCGATGTACATCTGGCTTTCGAAGGCGCGGACCGGGATGACGGATTCGGCGACGAACTGGAAGGGGTGCATCTGCGCGGTGGGCACCAGCAGCAGATCGGTGCCGGCCAGCGCATGCGCCCGGACGTTCTCCGGGAACTCCACGTCGTAGCAGATCAGCACGCCGATGCGGACGCCGGCCAGCTCGGCCTGGACGACCGCCCGCTCGCCCGGGGTGAACCACTGGCGCTCGAAGCAGCCGAAGAGGTGGGTCTTGCGGTAGTTCACCAGGCGCGCGCCGTCGGGGCCGATGAGCTGCGCGGAGTTGTAGACCGCGGCGCTGTCGGGGTCGTCGTGGCCGGCGCGCTCGGGGTAGCCGTAGAGCACCGCGATGCCGTGCTCGGCGGCGATCTCGCCGATGGCCCGGGCGCTGTCGCCGTCGGCGGGCTCGGCGAGGCGGTGCACGTCGCCGCCGATCGCGTAGCCGGTCAGGAACAGCTCGGGGCAGACCAGCAGTCCGGCGCCGGTCGCGGCCGCCGAGCGGGCCGCGTCACCGAGCACCCGCAGATTGTGCGCGACATCGCCGGGCCGGCCCGAACTCTGGAGCAGGGCGGTGTGCAGCGACGTCATGGGACCCCTCGGCGGACGGTTCGGGCGGGACGCATTGACGGTACGGGGCGGCGACGATTCCGGACAAGGCGCCACCGTTGCGTGCCGACGGACGATTCATTGCGCGTTCAAGCGAGACCCCGGCGATTCGTTGCGCCCGGCGTTCGCGCAGGTCGGACCGGCGTGCCCGGGTCGCCGCGGGACGGCCGGGGCCCGTGGGGCGGCGGCGTCACCGTCGCGCCGTGGCGGGTGCGGCACCGATCGCCTGCGCGACGGCGCGGCGGGTGAGTCCGCGCAGCCAGATGTGCCCCGCGTCGGCCTCCTGGCGCGGGTGCCAGGCCATCTCCATGGTCATCGCCGGCAGGTCGAGCGGGATGGGCAGGGTGCGCAGCCCCAGCCCGCGGACCGTCGACGCCGCGGTCAGTTCGCCGGCCAGGCCGACCGCGTCGCTGTCGCGGAGCATCATCAGGGAGGCGGCGAAGGTGGGCACGGTGGCGATCACCTTGCGGCGCAGCCCGAGTCCGGCGAGCGCGGCGTCGACGGGGCCGGTGAGCCGGCCGCGGCGGGTGAAGTTGAGGTGCGGGGCGTCGGCGTAGCGGCGGGGGGTGAGCGCGACGGTGGTCAGCGGGTGCCCGTCGCGCACCACGGCGACCGCGCGATCGGTGAACAGCTCCTCCGTACGGATCTCCGGCTCGCGGCTGTCGATGACGCCCACCTCCAGGTCCGCGGCGCCGTCGCGCAGCAGCGGCAGGTCGATGTAGCTCTCCCCGAGGAAGCGCAGCACGACCTGCGGGGCCTCCTCGGCGGCGAGGGCGACCAGGCGGGGGCCGAGGGCGGTGACCAGGAGGTCGTTGGCGTTGATGGTGAAGATCCGGGCGAGCCGGGCCGGGTCGGCGGGCGCGGACGGCGCGAGCACGCCGTGAGCCGCCTCCACCAGCCGGCGCACCTCGGCCCTGATCTCCAGGGCGCGCGGGGTCGGCACCATCGTGCGCCCGGCGCGGACGAGGACGGGGTCGCCGATCGTACGGCGGATCCGGCCGAGGGTGCGGCTCATGGCGGGCCCGGAGAGCCCGAGCCGGTCGGCGGCCGCGGTCACGCTCTCCTCCTCCAGCAGGGCGTCCAGGGCCGTCAGCAGGTTCAGGTCGACGGATGCGTTTCGCGCAGTCATGGAGTCCATACCTTGCGGTGGGGGTCAATCCACCGGACTTTAGTGCGGTGCGCGGCGCGGCCGGCGCGAGAGCGCACCCGCCGGGCGCCGGGCGGGGCGGTACGCGGTGGGAGCTGAATGTCAGACCCGTGTGGTGTCGTTGACGCGGTGACGTTCGACGACGGTCGACGTGGGAGGGAAGCGCATGAACCGCGAGCAGTGGCGGCCGTTCCTGAAGCGCTGGAGCGAGCAGTGGATCGCCGGGCACGATCCCGAGCGGGACGGTCCCCTGGATGACGACGTGGTGCGGAACGGCTGGCTCGGTTTCGACCCGGCCGGTGCGGACGAGGTCGCGGCGGCCGAGGCCCGCCTCGGCCGGACGCTGCCGCCCTCGCTCCGTGAGTTCCTGCTGACCACCGACGGGTGGCGGGACGCCGGGAACTTCATCTACCGGCTCGCGGGCGCCGCCGAGCTCGCCTGGCTGGCCGACACCGACGACGACTCCGGCTGGATCGACGCCTACAGCGACACCGAGTTCGCCGACGAGGACGAAGAGCCCGAGGGCGCGATCCTCGCCCGTTGTCTGCGGCTCTCTCTCGACGGAGACGCCGCGGTCATGCTCCTCGACCCCAAGGACGTCGACGAGCGCGGCGAATGGGCCGGATACTGGCTCGCCTCGTGGTCAGGGATGGGGCCGGAGCGCTTCGACTCCTTCCACGACCTGATGCACGACCAGTACGCCTCGTTCCGCAGGCTCCGCGAGCCGGAGGGCGGGAGCGGGTCCTGAGCGCGAGCGCGGCCGGAGGGCCGTCATGAGGTGCCGCAGGCCGGTCACGGAACCGGTGCGGCGGCCAGGCGGTCGGCGGCGTACGGCGGCGGTGTTCAGCCCGGCGCGCCCGAGCTGTAGCGCCGCAGCAGCGGCGACAGCACCAGCACCGACTTCGTCCGCTCCACGAACGGCTCGCCCGCGATCCGTTCCAGCACCCGCTCGAAGTGGCGCATGTCCGAGGCGAAGACCTGGACGATGGCGTCCGCCTCACCGGTGACGGTGGAGGCGGACGCCACTTCCGGGTAGCGCGACAGGCCGCGGTGGATCGCCTCGGGCGAGGTGTTGCGGCGGCAGTAGATCTCGATGTAGCCCTCGGTCTCCCAGCCGAGCGCGGCCGGGTCCACCCGTACGGTGAAGCCGGTGATCGCCCCGTCGGCCCGCAGCCGGTCCACCCGGCGCTTGACGGCCGGGGCGGACAGCCCGACCTCCTGGCCGATGTCGGCATAGCTGCGGCGGGCGTCCTCGGCGAGGGCGTGGACGATGCGTTCGTCGAGATCGTTCAGTCGCACTGCGGGTGGATCACTTCTCTGACGTGGCCAATCGGGAGCGGCGCAAGCCGTATCCGAAGTAGACCACAAGGCCCACGGCCATCCAGACACCGAAGACCACCCAGGTCACGGTGCCGAGGCTGCCCATCATGTAGACGCACAGCAGGAAGCCGATCGCCGGGAAGAGCGGGGAGAGCGGCGTACGGAAGGTACGCGGCATGTCGGGACGCGTCCGGCGCAGCACGATGACGGCCACGTTGACCAGCGCGAAGGCGAACAGGGTGCCGATGCTGGTGGCGTCGGCCAGCTGGCCCAGCGGCACCGCCGCGGCCAGCACGCCGCAGAACAGCGACACGATCACCGTGTTGACCCGCGGTACACCGCTCTTGGCGTGCACCTTGGAGAACGCCTTCGGCACCAGGCCGTCGCGGGACATCGCGAAGAGGATGCGGGTCTGGCCGTAGAGCACGGTCAGCACGACGCTGGCGATGGCGATGACCGCGCCGAACGCGAGCAGCACGGCCCACCAGCTCTGCCCGGTGACCGCCTTCATGATCCCGGCCAGCGCGGCCTCGGAGCCCTCGAACTTCTGCCACGGCATCGCGCCCACGGCGATCGCCGCGACCAGGCAGTACAGCGCGGTGACGATCACCAGCGAGAGCATGATCGCGCGCGGCAGGTCGCGCTGCGGGTTCTTGGCCTCCTCGCCGGCCGTGGAGGCGGCGTCGAAGCCGATGTACGAGAAGAACAGGGTCGCGCCCGCGGCGCTGACGCCCGCCATGCCCATCGGCATGAAGTTCGCGTAGTTGCCGGACCGCACGCCCTGGACGGCGACACCGCAGAACAGCAGCAGCGCGACGATCTTGACGAGCACCATGACGGTGTTGGCCCGGGCGCTCTCCTTGGCCCCGCCCAGCAGGAACGCCATCGCCAGCAGCACCACCAGCAGCGCCGGCAGGTTGAAGATGCCGCCGTCGCCGGGCGGCGCGGACAGCGCGTCCGGGATGGTGAAGCCGAAGACGCCGTTGAGCAGCTCGTTCAGGTACTCGCCCCAGCCCACCGCGACGGCCGCGACCGAGACGCCGTACTCCAGGACCAGACACCAGCCGCAGACCCAGGCGACCAGCTCGCCGAGGGTGGCGTAGGCGTAGGAGTAGGACGATCCGGAGACCGGGATGGTGCCGGCCAGCTCCGCGTACGACAGCGCCGAGAACAGCGCGGTGATGCCGGCGATGATGAAGGAGATGACGACCGCGGGCCCGGCGTCCGGCACGGCCTCGCCGAGGACCACGAAGATCCCGGTGCCGAGCGTGGCGCCGATGCTGATCATGGTCAGCTGCCATACGCCCATGGAGCGGCGGAGCGAACCGCCCTCCCCCTTGCCGCCCTCGGCGACCAGCCGCTCGACCGGTTTGCGCCGCATCAGCCGGGTGCCGAGGCCTCCGGGGGCGGGTGGCTGGGTGTCGCGGTCCCCTGCGGGTGGGGCTGCGCCGTGCTCCAACACTCGGGTGGCTCCTTCATCGCTGCCGGTCAAGGCGGGTTCGGAGGGCGGCGACCGGCAGCGGCCAGATTGCAGGCATGCCTGAGCCACCTGCAGCAGGAGACCGCCGAGCAGACGGTCTCCGCCACTCCACGTACAGCGCATGACCTTACGGGCCGCTGTTGACCTGCCGTAATGCGGGTTCCTTGCGCAACCGCGGACGATCGTTGCGCACGGGCGCGGCGGGCGGTCGTTCGTTGCGCGCCAGGGTCCGAACGCCGGGCCCGCCGACGGGGTGTCCAAGGGGTGGACATCCGTGGCGGGGACACGCATCCGGCGGGGCCCGGATACGCGAGCGGCCCCGCACCCATGGGGTGCGGGGCCGGTGAGCCGTGCCGGCGGAGCCGCTGAGCGGCCCCGTGGCGGATCAGCTCCAGCTGTCGTGGAGCGGCTTGCCCTCGGCGTAGCCGGCGGCGCTCTGCACGCCGACCACGGCCTTCTCGGCGAACTCGGCCAGGGAGGCCGCGCCCGCGTAGGTGCAGGAGCTGCGGACGCCCGCGATGATCGAGTCGATCAGGTCCTCGACGCCGGGGCGGGCCTGGTCGATGAACATCCGGGAGTGCGAGATGCCCTCCTCGAAGAGCCCCTTGCGGGCCCGGTCGTAGGCCGACTCCTCGCTCGTCCGCCGCTGCACCGCACGCGCGGAGGCCATGCCGAAGCTCTCCTTGTACGGGCGGCCGTCGGCGGTGTGCTGGAGGTCGCCGGGCGACTCGAGCGTGCCGGCGAACCAGGAGCCGATCATGACGTTGGACGCGCCCGCGGCCAGCGCCATGGCGACGTCGCGGGGGTGGCGCACACCGCCGTCGGCCCAGACGTGCTTGCCGTACTTCCTGGCCTCGGCGGCGCACTCCAGCACCGCGGAGAACTGCGGCCGGCCGACACCGGTCATCATGCGGGTGGTGCACATCGCGCCCGGTCCGACGCCGACCTTGATGATGTCCGCGCCGGCCTCGATCAGGTCGCGGACGCCCTCGGCGGCGACGATGTTGCCCGCCACGATCGGGACCTGCGGATCCAGCGCCCGGACGGCCTTGATCGCGCTGATCATCGTCTCCTGGTGGCCGTGCGCGGTGTCCACGACGAGCGTGTCCACGCCGGCGTCCAGCAGCGCCTTGGCCTTGCCGGCCACATCGCCGTTGATGCCGACGGCGGCGGCGATCCGCAGCTTGCCGTCGGCGTCCGTGGCGGGGGTGTACAGGGTGGCGCGCAGGGCGCCCTTGCGGGTCAGGATGCCGACCAGCCTGCCGTCCGCGTCGACCGCGGGCGCGAGCTTGCGGTTGGCGGCGTCGAGGCGGTTGAAGGCCTCGCGCGGGTCGATGTCGGCGTCCAGGACCAGCAGGTCCTTGGACATGACCTCGGCGACCTGGGTGAAGCGGTCCACGCCGGCCAGGTCGTGCTCGGTGACGACACCGACCGGACGGCCGCCCTCGACGACGATGCCCGCGCCGTGCGCCCGCTTGGGCAGCAGCGCCAGCGCGTCGGCGACGGTCGCGACCGGGGAGAGCACGATCGGGGTGTCCAGCACCAGATGGCGGCGCTTGACCCAGGTGACCACGTCGGTGACGACGTCGAGCGGGATGTCCTGCGGGATGACGACCAGGCCACCGCGGCGGGCGACGGTCTCGGCCATCCGGCGGCCGGCGATCGCCGTCATGTTGGCGACCACGAGCGGAATGGTGGTACCGCTGCCGTCGGGCGAGGACAGGTCGACACCCTGGCGGGAGCCCACGGCGGAGCGGCCGGGCACCATGAACACATCGTCGTAGGTCAGGTCGTAGGGCACCGAAGAACTCTCTTCGAGCGCGCCGTTCTTCGGATTCAGGAATCGCATATGGCCAGGATACGGGCCCTGACCAGGGCTCATACGATTGTCCGAGCTGCCGCCGGGCCGTGTGTGCGATCCCCCAACGCCGCCCGCGGCTTCCTCCCGGGCCGCCCCTGGTCAGGCCGCTACGCCCCCTGACGGCCCCGCCCACGGGCCATGATCACGGCCAGTCCGGTGTCCGTGTCACGCCAGTAGCCCACCGCGTCCGCGAGCACGGACTCCACGATGCTCCAGTCGTCGGGCGCGGCGGCCGCGTAGCCCTGCCAGTCGGTGACGACCAGCAGCCGGCCGCGGTCGGCCGGGCACCACGACAGGTCGGTGAGGCAGTCGGCGAGCGCGTCCCAGTTGTGGCCGAACCAGGCCGGCAGCCGCAGCGCACCGGCGCACCGCTCCATGAAGGCGGCCTTGTCCCGGGCCCCGTCCAGCTCCAGCGACGCCCCGGTCCAGCCGGCGTCCCGGGCGGCCGCCAGGGCGTCGGCCACCGGGCGCTCGGCGGGCCAGGTCAGCACCCCGGGGGGCGTACTGCCGTCGAGCACCGCCTTGAGCGGCCGCGGCACCGTGCCCGTCATCGCCGTACCGCCTTGCCGGTCATCGCAGCACCGCCTTGAAGCTTCGGTAGTGGTCGTCGGTGTAGTACGTCTCGTGGCCCCGGCCGGTGACCAGGCGGCGGGCGCCGCGGTCCGGAGAGGCGGGCGTGGGGACCGTGTACTCGTGGTAGTAGCCGCGCTTCTGACGGGGCAGCAGGCCCTCGCGGTTGCCGAAGACGGTCCCGTCCTGCCGGTAGGGGAAGGGCCCGCCGGCGTCGATGAGCGCCAGGGTGTCCCGCGCCTGGGAGGGCAGGGCGCCGACCGGGACGACCGGCATGCCGCGCGCCCAGTCGGGTACGGCGGAGGCGCCCGGCGCGGGGGTGGCGACGGTGGCCGCGGCCCGCGGCGATCCGGGTGAACTCCCGTTGTCGCCACCGCCGGTGGCGCATCCGGTGAGGACGAGGAGCAGGCCGGCGAGCAGCGCGCCGAGGACGGCGGCGGCTCGGCGCGGGGCGGAGTGGATCTCCATGGCGCCGATGCTGTCACAGGCGTGCGCGAGCCGCTCGCCGATGGGCGCGTCAGGGGTGGCCGGCGGCGAGCGCACCGGGGGTGGCCGGGCTCCGCGGCCACCCGGCGGGCATCACCGCCCGTCGGGGTCCGCCCGGTCCAGCGCCGGTCGCGGCCCGGGGCCGGTCTCCAGCAGCAGGTGATCGGCGGCGGCGGTGTCGGTGACCAGGCTCGTCACCAGCCCCGAGCGCAGCACCGCGCCGATCGCCGCGGCCTTGCGCCGGCCGCCCGCGATGGCGACGACCTCCGGGATACGGCGCAGCCGGTCCGCCTCGACCGTGATGCACCGCTCGCCCAGGTCCCGGCCGATCCGGCGGCCCTCGGCGTCGAAGAGGTGCGCGGACATCTCGGCGGCCGCGCCCAGCGAGGCGTAGTGCTCCCGCTCCTGCTCGCTCAGCATGTCGTAGACGGTCGAGACGCCCGGCTCCCAGGAGCCGATGGAGACGCAGGCGACGGTGACCTTGTCGAAGTACTCGAAGGCCCGGGCGATGCCGGTCTGGCGGCGCAGCGCCTCGGCGGTCGCCGAGTCGGGCAGCAGCATCGGCGCGTAGATCGGGTGCGCCTCGCCCCCGGAGACGTCGGCCGCGCGGCGCACCGCCTCGACCGAGCCCCGGTCGGCGGTGCCCGCGTCGTAGACCCCGGTCAACTGCACGACGGTGCACGGCGGGAGCCGGTGCAGCGCGGCCGCCATGTGAATGGTCGAACGGCCCCAGGCGAGCCCGAGCACATCGCCCTCGTTGACGAGCTCGCCGAGCAGGTCGGCGGCGACCTCACCGAGGTTCTCGGGGTCGGCGGCGTCGTCGGGCGGGGTCTGGCCGCCGAAGGCGGGGGGAGCGTCCGCGGGCGACTCGACGACCACCGCGTGCCGCAGGCCGTAGCGGGCCCGCAGGGCGTCGGAGCGTTCGGCGTCCAGTTCGGAGGGCACCCGGATCTCGATCCGTACGAGATCGCGCTCCAGTGCCGTCTCCAGCACCCGCGCGACCTTGAAGCGGCTGACGCCGAACTCCTCCGCGATCTGGATCTTCGACTTTCCCTCAAGATAGAAACGGCGGGCCATGGCCGCAGCCTGCACCAGCTCGGCAGGGCCCATTCCGGACTGTGGGCGGCTGGCTACCACGAAATTCTCCCCTTTTGCGCATCTGATCGAGTCTTTGCTCATCCTTTCAGAAACCCGAGGCCAACGGGGACCATCGGCGCCTCGACCGTCGTGAACGCTCGATTGCGCAACGGACAACTGGCGGCGCGGCCGGGCCACGAGGGCATCTCCGTGGCGCACCGGCCGGGCCGCCGGCCCCGCGTCCCGAATTCAGTGCGCGCAGCCCCAGCCCGCCGCCGCGGTCGCCGCCTCGGCCTTCTCCCGCAGGTCCCGCACCGCCTTGGCCGGATCGTCCGCGCCGTAGACCGCCGAACCGGCCACGAACACATCGGCCCCGGCCTCCGCGCAGCGCTCGATCGTCGAGGCGGAGACCCCGCCGTCCACCTGGAGCCACAGCTGGAGCCCGTGCCGGGAGATCAGCTCACGGGTGCGGCGGATCTTCGGCAGCATGATGTCCAGGAACGCCTGACCGCCGAAGCCAGGCTCCACGGTCATGATCAGCAGCATGTCCAGCTCGGGGAGCAGATCCTCGTACGGCTCGATGGGCGTGGCCGGCTTGAGCGCCATCGACGCCCGCGCGCCCTTGGCCCGGATCTCCCGCGCCAGCCGCACCGGCGCGGCGGCCGCCTCCGCGTGGAAGGTCACCGACCCGGCCCCGGCCTCGATGTACTGCGGCGCCCAGCGGTCCGGGTCCTCGATCATCAGATGCAGATCGAGCGGGGTGTCCGTCGCCTTGCTCAGCGACTCGACGACCGGCACGCCGAGGGTGAGGTTCGGGACGAAGTGGTTGTCCATGACGTCGACGTGCAGCCAGTCGGCGCCCTCGACGGCCTTCGCCTCCTCGGCGAGCCGGGCGAAGTCTGCGGACAGGATGCTGGGGTTGATCAAGGCCATGGGACCAGTATGGCGTCCCGGCCGGGCGGGGCCGGAGCCGGGACCGCCCGGGCGGCCGCCTCGCCCACCAGGCCGCCACCCGACCGCTCCTCAGCCCTTCCCCTGCCTCTTCCTCGGCCCGCCGCGCTTGCTCAGCCCGTCCGGCGCAGCAGCGCCAGATACATCGCGTCGGTGCCGTGCAGGTGGGGCCACAGCTGCACGTCGGGGCCGTCGCCGAGCGCCGGTACGCCCGGCATCAGCGGCCGTGCGTCGACCCACTCCACCTGTACCGGCGCCCCGCCGCGGCCCTTGATGACGTCGTCCACCACGGCCCGGGTCTCGGCCGGGTGCGGCGAACACGTCGCATAGCCGACGACGCCGCCGACCCGCACCGCCGCGAGCGCCTGCCGCAGCAGCTCGCGCTGCAGCGGGGCGAAGCCGTCCAGGTCCTCCGGGCGGCGCCGCCAGCGGGCCTCCGGCCGCCGACGCAGCGCCCCCAGGCCGGTGCACGGCACGTCCATCAGGACCCGGTCGAAGGCGCCGGGCCGCCAGGCCGGGCGGGTGCCGTCGGCGGCGATCACCGTGTACGGGCCGGGGTTGCCCTCCAGCGCACGGGCCACCAGCCGCGCACGGTGCGGCTGCTTCTCCGACGCCAGCAGGGCCGCACCGCGCTCCGCGGCGAGGGCGGCCAGCAGCGCCGCCTTGCCGCCGGGGCCCGCGCAGCCGTCGAGCCAGGCGCGGTCGGCCCCCTCGACCGGCGCGTTGGCCAGCGCCAGGGCGACCAGCTGGCTGCCCTCGTCCTGCACACCGGCGCGTCCCTCGCGTACCGCGTCCAGCGCGCCGGGCTCACCGCCCTCCGCGAGCCGGACCGCGTACGGCGACCAGCGCCCGGGCAGTGCGCCCTCCTCGCCGGCGGCCGCCGTCAGCTCCTCGGTGGTGGCCCGGCCCGGCCGCGCCACCAGCGTCACCTCGGGACGCTCGTTGTCCGCCTCCAGCAGGTCCTCGATACCGGCGCGGCCGCCGCCGAGGGCGTCCCACAGCGCCGAGACGATCCAGCGGGGGTGGGCGTGCACGACGCCGAGGTGGTCCTCGGGGTCCTCGTCGTACTCCGGGGCGACCCGCTCCAGCCAGCCGTCCAGATCATGGGCGGCGACCTTGCGCAGCACCGCGTTGACGAACTTCGCCCGCCCGTCGCCGAGCACCACCCGCGCCAGCTCGACGGTGGCGCTGACCGCGGCGTGGGTGGGGATCCGGGTGCCGAGCAGCTGATGCGCGCCGAGCGTCAGCACGTCCAGGACCGGCGGGTCCACCTCCCGCAGCGGCCGGTCCACGCACTGCGCGATGATCGCGTCGTACGTCCCCTGGCGCCGCAGCGACCCGTAGACCAGCTCGGTCGCCAGCGCCGCGTCCCGGCTGTCGAAACCACCGCTCTCACGGGCCTTGCGCAGCAGCGGCGGCATGACGAGGTTGGCGTACGCGTCCCGCTCGTCGACGGCCCGCAACGCCTCGAACGCGAGGATCCTGACCGGGTCCTTCTTCGGGCGGCGATAGGGCTTGCTGGGGCGACGGCGGGGCTGCTCACTCACAGAAAAGGTGCTCCGGATACGGGATAGGGGTTCCGCCCACATAAGGGGCCCGTCCCAGCCTACGCGGCCCGCCCGGCAGCAGCCCCCAGGGACGACCGGCGGCGGCGCCTAGGAGAACGACCGGCGGTGGCCCGCAGGGACGACCGACGGTGGCCTGGGGGGCGACGAGCGGCGGTGGCCTGGAGGCGACGACCGACCGTGGCCCGGGGGGGGCGCCGCCCGGACCCACCGCTGGAGACCCCGCCCGGACCCATCGCTGGGAGCATCTCCCGGCCCCCCTCGGTGCGGCGTCTCCCGTCCCCACCGCTCGGAGCAGCTCCTCCCGGACCCACCGCTGGAGGCCACGCCCGGACACCGCCGGAGACTCCGCCCGGCCCCACCGCTGGGAGCATCTCCCGGCCCCACCACTCGGAGCGGCATCTCCCGGACCCGCCGCTTGGAACAGCATCTCCCGGCCCCACCCGCTGGAATACCCTCCGCCCCCACCACGTTGTGGCTCGCAAGGGGCGCCCGCACCCCCTACGGGATCTGTTCGCCCGCCCCCTAAGGCCCCCGCCCCGGCAGCCTCTTAGGGCATGTCCCCCACTCGCTCGCCCTTCTCGATGCGTACGCCGCGCGCCCAGTCCGCCGCCTTCATCGGCTTCTTGCCCTGCGGCTGGACCCAGACCAGTTCGACGGGGTGGCTGCCGGTGCCGACGTACACGGCCTTCTTCGTGACGGCCAGTTCGCCGGGCGCGAGGCCGAGTTCGGCGTGCCCGGCGGCGGAGGCGGCCGACATCAGCTTGAGGCGCTCGCCGCGGAAGACCGTCCAGGCCCCCGGCGCGGGCGCACAGCCGCGGATCACCCGGTCGACGCGGAGCGCCGGCGTCGTCCAGTCCACCCTGGCGTCCTCGACCTCGATCTTCGGCGCGAGCGTGATGCCCTCGGACGGCTGCGGTACGGCCTGGAGCGTGCCGTCCTCGATGCCGTCCATCGTCGCGACGAGCAGTCCGGCACCGGCGAACGCCAGCCGGGTGAGCAGATCGCCGCTGGTGTCCGTCGGACGGACCTCCTCGGTCAGCACCCCGTAGACCGGGCCGGAGTCCAGCCCCTGCTCGATCAGGAAGGTCGAGGCGCCGGTCACCTCGTCGCCCGCGAGCACCGCGTGCTGGACGGGTGCCGCGCCCCGCCACGCGGGCAGCAGCGAGAAGTGCAGATTGACCCACCCCTGGGCGGGGATGTCGAGTGCGACCTTCGGCAGCAGCGCACCGTAGGCGACCACCGGGCAGCAGTCCGGCGCGATCTCCCGCAGCCGGGCCAGGAAGTCCTCGTCGCGCGGCTTGAGGGGCTTGAGGACCTCGATGCCGGCCTCCTGCGCGCGCTCCGCGACGGGGCTGGCCACCAGCCTCCGTCCGCGGCCGGCGGGCGCGTCGGGCCTGGTCACGACGGCCACGACGTCGTGCCGGTCCGAGGCGATCAGGGCATCGAGGGCGGGTACGGCGACCTCGGGGGTACCGGCGAAGACAAGCCTCATAGGTGGCGATCTACCTCTCACACGCAGCGGAACGACGCACCAGTCTATGGGGCTTGGTCCGCTTCACAGCGGTGGATCCAGGGGGCGTACGACATTTCCCGCGCCTCGCACGGAAGCTCGTACGCCCCCATACCGTGACCAGAGCCGCTGCTGTCGCGTTGGTCAAACAGCATTGACCCACGACCGGGCCGCCTTGGCGGCCCGATCGCATTAACCCTTCCTTTTCCACGCCGGTTCGAGAGGCTTGCTCATGGCCGACCACGCAACCCACGACGCCCAGGCGCGCGCCAGCCTGCATCTCCTGGTGCGGGACATCGAGCGGGTCCGCCGGCAGGTGGACGCACTGCGCACGCTGACCGCTCAGCTCGGCAACGTCTACCGGCCGCGGCGTACCGGACCCTCCGCCGGCTTCGTCGTCTACGGACGCGCGCCCGCGCCGACCGTCCGCCTCGCCCAGGAGTTGCGGGACAGTGTCGAGACACTCGTCACGGCCGCGGTCGACTTCGACCGTTCGCTGGGCTTCTCGTGGGACGCGGTGGGCTCGGCGCTCGGCGTCACCAAGCAAGCCGTGCACCGCCGTTACGGAGCCCGCAGGGCCGCCGCCCAGCCCGCGGCCGACAGCGGCGGCGAACCGGCGGTGCGTTCGCCCGAGTCCTCCCCGGCCCGCGCGGTGACCATGGCCACCGGACTCCCGAGCGCACCGACCGTGCCCGGCTCCCGCTCCCTGCCCGCACAGCCCTCCGGGCCCGCCGCCCGCGACGAGGCGACCCGGCCGGGCGCCTTCCCCGGCCCCCGCAACGGCTGACTCCGTTTCACCGGCCACACCGGGCGCGGCCCTTCGCACGCTCGCCAACGCCCCGGGATCGAGCGCCGGCCACGGCCCCGGGGCGGCGCCATGTCCGCGGCTCCGTGTCCACGGTGCGAGGGCCATGAGCCATCCGCGGTCCTTCGTCCACGGTGCCGCGGCGGCAGAGCGGCGCCGGTGTGGAGCGGGCGGACCGTGGCAGCCGTGAGGAGCGGAGCCGACGGTCACGGCCCCCGGCCGTCGCTGTTCATCCCAGGTCCGGCGGGTCGATCCGTACTCGTACCGCCTCTCCCTCCCGTTTGACCAGCCGCGCCGCCCGGGCCGCCTTGAGCGCCGCGGCGAGCGCCGTCCCCTGGCCGGGACGGACCCGTACGAGCGCGCGCTGCCACTCCTCACCGGCGGGCGGGTCGCCCGGCCGGCGCGGCCGCCCGGGGTCCAGAACCGGCAACGGGACCGGCCCCAACACCTCGGCGCCCTCGGGGAGTTCGGCGGCTCTCAGCAGCTCGACGACGTCCTCGGGACGACCGGCCACCGAGGCCATCCGGGACACCGGGGGGAACCCCAGCTCGGCCCGCTCGCTCAGCTCGCGGACCGCATGGCCGACCGGATCCCAGCGCACCAGCGCCTGCACGGGCCGCAGCGTGGGCTCCGCGATCACCGCGACCGTGCCGCCCTCGGCCTGGCCACGGACCAGCGCCGCGGCGCCCAGCCAGCGGCGCAGCGCCTCCTCCCCGGCCCTCAGATCCGGTCGCCCGAGCAGCGCCCAGCCGTCCAGCAGCAGCGCGGCCGCGTAGCCGCCGCCCTCGGCCACCGGCTCCGCGCCCGGAGTGCTCACCACGAGCGCGGGCACTTCGGGGACCGAGGCCAGCACATGGTCGCGCCCGGACGTCCGCACCGGGACCGCCGGGAAGGCCCGGCCCAGCTCCTCCGCCGTCCGCCGCGCCCCCACGATCTGGGCCCGCAGCCGGGCGCCGCCGCACTCGGCGCAGTGCCAGTCCGGCTCCGGGCGTCCGCACCAGGCGCAGCCCAGCTCCCCCGCCGCCTGTGCCTCCAGTGGGCCGGCGCAGGCCCGGCACCGCGCCGGGGTACGACAGCGCTCGCACGCCAGCCGGGGCGCATATCCGCGGCGCGGCACCTGCACCAGCACCGGGCCGCGCTTGAGCCCCTCCCGCACCACCTGCCACGCCATCGTCGGCAGCCGGGCCGCCCGCGCCGCGGCATCGCGCGCCTCGTCGCCGTCCCCGACCGTACGCACCAGCGGCGCGGCGGTCCGCACCTGCTCGCGCTCCGCCGCCAGCGGCCGCGCCCAGCCGGTCCCGACCAGCTGTGCCGCCTCGACCGTGCAGCTCAGTCCGCCCAGCAGGAAGCCGGCCCGCTCGCTCACCGACCGCTGGACGAGCACCTCGCGCGCATGCGGCTGCGGCGCATGCGGATCGCTGTGGCTGGCGTCCCCGTCGTCCCACAGCGCCACCAGCCCCAGATCGGCGACCGGCGCGAACATCGCCGCCCGGGTCCCGACGACGGCACGCACCGAGCCCCGGCTGACCGCGAGCCAGCGCCGATACCGCTCCTCGGGCCCCGCATCGGCGGTCAGCAGCACATGCCGCCCCGCCCCGATCAGCTCGCCGAGGGCCGCGTCCACCCGCGCCGCGGCCCGCCCGTCGGGCACCACCACCAGGGCCCCGCGCCCGCCGGCCAGTGCCGCGGCCGCCGCCCGCGCCAGCTCCTGAGGCCAGGTCGCCCCCGGCAGCGCCGTCCACACCGCACGCGGCGCATCCCCCCGCGCGAGCGCCGCCAGGAACCCGGGCCCCGCCGCATACCGCCCCCAACTCCCCGGATCGGGCGGTGCGTTGGGCGGCAGCGGCGCGGGCGACGGCTTGGCCTCCGCGCGCGCCCGTCGGGGCGGCACCGCCAGCTGCACCACATCGGCCAGCGTCCCCGCATACCGGTCCGCCACGGCGCGGCACAGTGCCAGCAACCGGGGGCTCAGCACCCGCTCCGCCGACAGCACCTGGGCGATCGGCGCGAGCACCCCCCGATACTCGCTGTGCGCCACCCGCTCCACGATGAACCCGCTGACGAGCTTGCCGCCCTCCCGGCGGCCGCCCTTCTCGCCCGCCCCGAACCGCACCCGCACCCGCACGCCGGGCTGCGCCTCGGCGTCCATCGCCGCCGGCACGGCATAGTCGAAGTACCGGTCGAGGTGCACCAGCCCCTTGTCGACCAGCACGCGCGCCACCGGCAGCTCCGCGGCCAGCTCGGCCCCCCGCCAGGTCCGCGGCTTGGCCCGCTCGGCCTTGGTCTCCCGCACGGCCTCCCGGATCAGCGCCAGCTGCTCCCCCACTTCCGACGCCCCCTCCTCCGCTCGCCCGTTCTGCCTGCTCACAGCTTCAGTCTTAGCAGACGGCACTGACAGAGAGCGGAGGCGAGCAGCGCCCGGCGGACAGCCCACGGCCCCGGACCGCTGGGCGGTCCGGGGCCGTGGGCTGCGTCGGCGAAGGGGCTTGCTTACAGCCCGGCGGCCTTCTGCAGGGCCTCCACGCGGTCCGTGCGCTCCCAGGTGAAGTCCTCCAGCTCACGGCCGAAGTGGCCGTAGGCGGCGGTCTGGGAGTAGATCGGGCGCAGCAGGTCGAGGTCCCGGATGATCGCGGCCGGGCGGAGGTCGAAGACCTCGGCGATGGCCTGCTCGATCTTGTCGGTGTCCACGGTGGCGGTGCCGAAGGTCTCGACGAAGAGACCGACCGGCTCGGCCTTGCCGATGGCGTAGGCGACCTGGACCTCGCAGCGGGCCGCGAGGCCGGCGGCGACGACGTTCTTGGCGACCCAGCGCATGGCGTAGGCGGCCGAGCGGTCGACCTTGGACGGGTCCTTGCCGGAGAAGGCACCGCCGCCGTGGCGGGCCATACCGCCGTAGGTGTCGATGATGATCTTGCGGCCGGTCAGGCCCGCGTCACCCATCGGGCCGCCGATCTCGAAGCGACCGGTCGGGTTGACCAGGAGGCGGTAACCGTCGGTGTCCAGCTTGATGCCGTCCTCGACGAGCTGGTTGAGGACGTGCTCGACGACGAACTCGCGGATGTCGGGTGCGAGCAGCGAGTCGAGGTCGATGTCGCTGGCGTGCTGCGAGGAGACCACGACGGTGTCGAGGCGGACGGCCTTGTTGCCGTCGTACTCGATGGTCACCTGGGTCTTGCCGTCGGGGCGCAGGTAGGGGATGGTCCCGTTCTTGCGCACCTCGGACAGGCGGCGGGAGAGCCGGTGCGCCAGGTTGATCGGGAGCGGCATCAGCTCGGGCGTCTCGTCGCAGGCGTAGCCGAACATCAGGCCCTGGTCGCCCGCGCCCTGCCGGTCCAGCTCGTCGTCATCGCCCTCGACGCGGTTCTCGTACGCGGTGTCGACACCCTGGGCGATGTCCGGGGACTGCGCGCCGATGGAGACCGAGACGCCGCAGGAGGCGCCGTCGAAGCCCTTCTTGGACGAGTCGTAGCCGATGTCCAGGATCTTGTTGCGGACGAGGTTGGGGATGTCGGCGTACGCCTTGGTCGTCACCTCGCCGGCCACATGGACCAGGCCGGTGGTGATCAGCGTCTCGACGGCGACCCGGGAGGTCGGGTCCTCCTTGAGGAGCGCGTCGAGGATGGTGTCGCTGATCTGGTCAGCGATCTTGTCGGGGTGGCCCTCGGTCACGGACTCCGAGGTGAACAGGCGGCGGGACACATCGCTCCCTGGGGTTGCAGCGGCTGCTGGCTGATCATTGGCGGAAGGGCCGAGAGCTGCGCTCGGCCCGATCCACTCGCCAGTTTATCGGTCGTATGTGGCGTTCGGGCACGCGGTCTCGATTTATGGACCCCTCGTGACCTGCAACACCACGCCTCACGGTAGGACGATCACCTTGAGTATGGGTCGGGTCAAGGGAACACGCCGGTTTTCGTGAGGCCGTTGAGGTGACCGATGGGCGAGATTCGGCCGTACGGGCGGGAGCAGGCCCGGGACTAGGGAAGGCGCGGGGCCACCAGGTCCCAGACGGTGTCTGCCAGGGCTTCCTTGGGTCCGTACGGGACCGGGGTCTCGGTGCCGTCGGCAGCCAGGATCACCGCCTCGTTCTCGGCCGAGCCGAAGGCCTTGTGCTCGCCGACCTCATTGACGACCAGCAGGTCACAGCCCTTGCGGGCGAGCTTGGCACGACCGTTGGCCAGCACGTCGTCGGTCTCCGCGGCGAAGCCCACGACGATCTGCCCGGGGCGGGCGCGGTCGGCGGAGAGCTCGGCAAGGATGTCCGGATTCCGGACCAGGGTGACTGGTTCCGGCTCCTGCCCCTCGACCTTCTTGATCTTGCCGGTGGCGTAGACGGCGGGACGGAAATCGGCGACGGCCGCGGCCATCACGACCGCGTCGGCATCCGCCGCGGCCTTCAGGACGGCCTCCCGGAGCTGGCGGGCGGTGCCTATGGGCAGCACGTCCACCCCGGCGGGGTCGGGCAGCTCGGTGTTTCCCGCGACCAGCGTGACCCGGGCGCCGCGGGCGGCCGCGGTCGCGGCGAGCGCGTAGCCCTGCTTGCCGGAGGAGCGGTTGCCCAGGTAGCGGACGGGGTCCAGCGGTTCACGGGTGCCGCCGGCGGTGACGACCACATGGCGGCCGGCCAGGTCCTGGACCGAGGCGCCCTGTGCGCCGCGGGCCAGGACCCGGCGACAGAGTTCGAAGATCTCGACCGGGTCGGGGAAGCGGCCCTTGCCCGTGTCGACGCCGGTCAGCCGGCCGACGGCGGGTTCGACGACGATCGCGCCGCGCCGGCGCAGTGTGGCGACGTTCTCCTGCGTGGCGGGGTTCTCCCACATCTCGGTGTGCATCGCCGGGGCGAAGACCACCGGGCAGCGCGCGGTGAGCAGGGTGTTGGTCAGCAGGTCGTCGGCGAGGCCGTGGGCGGCCTTGGCCAGCATGTCGGCGGTGGCGGGGGCGACCACGACGAGGTCGGCGGCCTGGCCGATGCGGACGTGCGGGACCTCGTGGACGGACTCCCAGACCTCGGTGGTGGCCGGGTTGCCGGACAGCGCCGACCAGGTGGCCTCACCGACGAAGTGCAGCGCCGAGGCGGTGGGCACCACCCGTACGTCGTGCCCGGACTCGGCGAGCCGCCGCAGCAGCTCACACGCCTTGTACGCGGCGATGCCGCCGCTGACACCCAGGACGACCCTGGGCCGCTCCCGCTCCCGCTTGTCCATCGCTTCGCCGCTCCCCGAGCTGAAGGTCCGTAGGTCTGTACGCCCCTATGACACACCAAGGGCCCGGCGGTCGCTCCCCCGGCCAGTCGCCGGGCGGTGCCCCCTTGCCGGGCCCTTGGTGAAGTACTGCTGCTTACTGAGCGGGGCCCTCGATGGCCTCGGAGGTCAGCAGACCCGCGTTGATCTCGCGGAGCGCGATCGAGAGGGGCTTCTCGTGGACGTGCGTGTCGACCAGCGGGCCGACGTACTCGAGCAGGCCCTCGCCGAGCTGGGAGTAGTACGCGTTGATCTGGCGCGCGCGCTTGGCGGCGTAGATCACGAGGCTGTACTTCGAGTCGGTGGCCTCGAGAAGCTCATCAATGGGCGGGTTGATGATGCCCTCGGGTGCGGTGATGGAAGAGGACACTCTCTACCTTCCGAAAGGGGATGAAGCCTGGGTGTCACGCGCCTTGTGCCATACGGCACGGCGCAAAATCTCGGCCGGTCCGGGGGCCGGTGCAGCTCCGCGGCGTCAGCCGCCGGCGTTGGGCTCCTCGGATCGATGCAGCATCAAGGCTAGCAGCTCACGGCTCACGTCCTCGACGGAGGTGTTGACGAGCGTCGCGTCGAACTCCTTCTCCGCGGCCAGCTCGACCCTGGCGACCTCCAGCCGGCGCTCGATGACCTCGGGCGCCTCGGTGCCCCGGCCGGTGAGCCGGCGAACCAGCTCGTCCCAGCTCGGCGGGGCCAGGAAGACCAGGTGGGCCTCCGCCATGGACTCACGGACCTGGCGGGCGCCCTGCAGATCGATCTCCAGCAGGACCGGCTCGCCGGCCTCCAGGCGGTCCAGCACCGCCTTGCGCGGGGTGCCGTAGCGGTTGCCCGCGAACTCGGCCCATTCGAGCAGTTCGCCGTTGGCGACCAGCTTGTCGAATTCCTCGTCGTCGACGAAGAAGTACTGGACACCGTGCCGCTCCCCGGGTCGCGGCTTGCGGGTGGTGGCCGAGACCGAGAGCCAGACCTCGGGGTGGACCTTGCGCATATGCGCGACGACCGTGCTCTTGCCGACCCCGGAGGGGCCGGAGAGCACGGTCAGTCGCGGTTGTCTGGCCGGGGGCGCGGGGGTCGTCCCCCCGGAGACTGCAGAACTCATGCAGCGATTATTCCAGCTTCCCGGTGATGCCGGAAAATTCAGGAAGCGGTGCTGCCGAACTCGCGCTCCAGCGACGCGATCTGGTTGGAGCCAAGACCCCGGACACGGCGGCTCTCGGAGATCCCGAGTCGCTCCATGATCTGCTTGGCGCGGACCTTGCCGACGCCCGGCAGGGACTCCAGCAGGGCGGAGACCTTCATCTTGCCGATGACGTCGTTCTCCTGGCCCTGCTTGATGACCTCATGGAGGGATGCACCGGAGTGCTTGAGCCGATTCTTGACCTCGGCGCGCTCCCGGCGAGCCGCGGCGGCCTTCTCGAGCGCGGCTGCGCGCTGTTCAGGGGTAAGGGGCGGAAGAGCCACGCCTACGTCACCTCGGATGTCGAACTGTCGGATACGGACCGGTGTGGAACCTAGTCGCCCCACAACTGCGGAGCAACGAGCAACGCGCTTACGTGCACTGCTCTCGTCGGAGACTAGCGGCCGATCGCGTCAGAGTCAGCGAGAACAGACGAAAAGTCCTGGTCAGACTCTGCTGACCAGGACAATTCGGGACCAAAGTCCCCGCTGGAAGCTCCCTAATCGAGCGCGCTGCGCACTTCGCCGGCGAATCGGTCCGCCGCCGCGCGCAGTGCCGCGGCGTCCGGGCCGTGCCGCAGGACCCCCCGGCTGACGCTCGGGACGACGTGGCGCACCGCGTCGCCGAAGACGGTCGGGAGGTCGGCGGGGGTGGCGCCCTGGGCGCCGATGCCCGGAGCCAGCAGCGGGCCGTTGATCGCCAGATCGAACGAGGAGAGATCGCCGAGCGTGGCGCCGACCACCGCGCCGAAGGAGCCCATCGGCTCGGCGCCGGCGTTCTCGGCGGCGAGGTGGCCGAGCACGGTCGCGGCGATGGTGCGGCCGTCCTCGCGCACCGCCCGCTGGACCTCCGCGCCCTCCGGGTTGGAGGTGAGGGCGAGGACGAAGAGCCCGCAGCCGTTCTCCCGCGCCAGGTCGACGGCCGGCTTCAGCGAGCCGTAGCCGAGGTACGGGGAGACCGTCAGGGCGTCCGAGAACAGCGGCGAGTCCGGGCGCAGGAAGGTCTCGGCGTACGCCGCCATGGTCGAGCCGATGTCGCCGCGCTTGGCGTCCATCAGGACCAGGGCGCCGCGCTCGCGCGCCTCGACGACGGCGGTCTCCAGGACGGCGAGGCCGCGCGAGCCGAAGCGCTCGAAGAACGCCGCCTGCGGTTTGAAGACCGCGACCTGCTCGCCGAGCGCCTCGACGACGGTGCGGGTGAAGCGGGCCAGGCCCGCGACATCGTCGTTCAGGCCCCAGTCGGCCAGCAGTGAGGCGTGCGGGTCGATGCCGACGCACAGCGGGCCGCGCTCGTCCATGGCGCGGCGCAGGCGCGTCCCAAAGGGATCCAGGGTCATCCGGTCACCTTCTTGTGCTCGGCGCCGACCGCGTCGGCGAGGGTGGCGTAGGGGCTGTTGCGCAGCCGCGCGGCGAGTCCCTTGTGGATCGCGCGGCACCAGAACGGGCCCTGGTAGATGAAGGCGCTGTAGCCCTGGATCAGCGTGGCGCCGGCCAGGATGCGCTGCCAGGCGTCCTCGGCGGTCTCGATGCCGCCGACGCCGATGAGGGTGACCCGGTCGCCGACCCGGGCGTAGAGGCGGCGCAGCACCTCCAGGGAGCGCTCCTTGACGGGCGCGCCGGACAGGCCGCCGGTCTCGGCGATCACCTTCGGGTCGGAGGTCAGTCCGAGGCCCTCGCGGGCGATGGTGGTGTTGGTGGCGATGATCCCGTCCAGGCCCAGCTCGACGGCGAGGTCGGCGACCGCGTCGACGTCCGCGTCGGCGAGGTCCGGGGCGATCTTGACCAGCAGCGGGACCCGGCGGTCGGTGACCGTGCGGTCGGCGGCCTCGCGTACGGCGGTCAGCAGCGGGCGCAGGTGCTCGACGGCCTGGAGGTTGCGCAGGCCCGGGGTGTTCGGGGAGGAGACGTTGACGACCAGGTAGTCGGCGTGCGGGGCGAGGCGCTCGGTGGAGGTGACGTAGTCGCCGATCGCCTCGGACTCCGGGACGATCTTGGTCTTGCCGATGTTGACGCCGAGGGTGGTCGCGAAGACCGGGTTGCGGGCCGCCAGGCGCGCCGCGACGGAGGCGGAGCCGTCGTTGTTGAAGCCCATGCGGTTGATCAGCGCGCGGTCCGGCACGAGCCGGAAGAGGCGCTTCTTGGGGTTTCCGGGCTGCGGCTGGGCGGTGACGGTGCCGATCTCGACGTGGTCGAAGCCGAGCATGGCCATCCCGTCGACGGCGACGGCGTTCTTGTCGAAGCCGGCGGCCAGGCCGAAGGGGCCGTGCATCCGGCGGCCCAGCGCCTCGGTGCGCAGCTCCTTGTAGCGGGGCGCCAGGGCGGCGGCGAGGAAGGTGCGCAGCACGGGGGTGCGCGCGGCGCAGCGGATCCAGCGGAAGGCCAGGTAGTGGGCCTTCTCGGGGTCCATGCGCTGGAAGATCAGTCGGAAGAAGAGGCGGTACATCGTTCGGCGGGCCTTTTCGCGGTGAGGGTCGGTCGGGGGGCTCATGACGAGGGGGACACCGCTTCGGTGTCCCCCTCGTGGGCCCTACTCCTCGCGGGCCGCGATGAGATGTTCGGCGTGTTCCTGGAGGGAACGCACGCCCACATCGCCGCGGGCCATCGCTTCGATGCCCTGGACGGCGGCGGCCAGCGCCTGGACCGTGGTCAGGCAGGGGACGCCGCGGGCGACGGAGGCGGTACGGATGTCGTAGCCGTCGAGCCGGCCGCCGGTGCCGTAGGGGGTGTTGACGATCAGGTCGACCTGGCCGTCGTGGATCAGCTGGACGATGGTCTTCTCGCCGTCGGGGCCCTCGCCCTCGGACTGCTTGCGCACCACGGTGGCGTTGATGCCGTTGCGGCGCAGCACCTCGGCGGTGCCGGAGGTGGCGAGCAGCTCGAAGCCGTGCGCGACCAGCTCACGGGCCGGGAAGATCATCGAGCGCTTGTCGCGGTTGGCGACGGACACGAAGGCCCGGCCCTTGGTGGGCAGCGCACCGTAGGCGCCGGCCTGGGACTTGGCGTACGCCGTGCCGAAGACCGAGTCGATGCCCATGACCTCGCCGGTGGAGCGCATCTCGGGGCCGAGGACGGTGTCCACGCCGCGGCCCGAGGCGTCGCGGAACCGCGACCAGGGCATGACGGCTTCCTTGACCGAGATCGGCGCGTCCAGCGGCAGGGTGCCGCCGTCGCCGTTCTTGGGCAGCATGCCCTCGGCCCGCAGTTCGGCGATGGTGGCGCCGAGCGAGATGCGGGCGGCGGCCTTGGCCAGCGGTACCGCGGTGGCCTTCGAGGTGAAGGGCACGGTGCGCGAGGCGCGCGGGTTGGCCTCCAGGACGTACAGGATGTCGCCGGCCATCGCGAACTGGATGTTGATCAGGCCGCGGACGCCCACGCCCTTGGCGATCGCCTCCGTCGACGCCCGCAGCCGCTTGATGTCGAAGCCGCCGAGGGTGATCGGGGGCAGCGCGCAGGCGGAGTCGCCGGAGTGGATGCCGGCCTCCTCGATGTGCTCCATGACGCCGCCGAGGTAGAGCTCGTGGCCGTCGTAGAGCGCGTCCACGTCGATCTCTATGGCGTCGTCGAGGAACCGGTCGATGAGGACCGGGTGCTCGGAGATCAGCCCCGCGTGCCGCTCCAGGTACTCGCCGAGCGACGGCTCGTCGTAGACGATCTCCATGCCGCGGCCGCCCAGCACGTAGGACGGGCGGACCATGACCGGGTAGCCGATCTCGGCGGCGATCTGCTTGGCCTCGTCGAAGGAGAAGGCGGTGCCGTACTTGGGCGCGGGCAGACCGGCCTCGGTCAGCACCCGGCCGAAGGCGCCGCGCTCCTCGGCGAGGTCGATCGCCTCGGGCGAGGTGCCGACGATCGGCACGCCGTTGTCCTTGAGCGCCTGTGCCAGGCCCAGCGGGGTCTGCCCGCCGAGCTGGACGACGACGCCGGCGACCGGGCCGGCCTGGGTCTCGGCGTGCACGATCTCCAGGACGTCCTCGAGCGTCAGCGGCTCGAAGTACAGGCGGTCGGAGGTGTCGTAGTCGGTGGAGACGGTCTCCGGGTTGCAGTTGACCATCACGGTCTCGTAGCCGGCGTCGCTGAGCGCGAAGGAGGCGTGGACGCAGGAGTAGTCGAACTCGATGCCCTGGCCGATGCGGTTGGGGCCGGAGCCGAGGATGATCACGGCCGGCTTCTCGCGCGGGGCGACCTCGGTCTCCTCGTCGTAGGACGAGTAGAAGTAGGGGGTCTTCGCGGCGAACTCGGCGGCGCAGGTGTCGACGGTCTTGTAGACGGGGCGGACGCCGAGGGCGTGGCGGACCTCGCGCACGACGTCCTCGCGCAGCCCGCGGATGTCCGCGATCTGGGCGTCGGAGAAGCCGTGGCGCTTTGCGTCCGCAAGGATCTCGGGTTCGAGCTTGTCGGCGCCGGCGATCTCGTCGGCGATCTCCTTGACCAGGAAGAGCTGGTCGACGAACCAGGGGTCGATCTTCGTGGCGTCGAAGACCTCCTGCGGGGTGGCGCCGGCCCGGATCGCGGCCATGACGGTGTTGATCCGGCCGTCGGTCGGGACCTGGGCGAGCTCCAGCAGCTCCGCCTTCGCGCCCGGGGCGGACACGAAGTCGAACTGGCTGCCCTTCTTCTCCAGGGAGCGCAGCGCCTTCTGCAGCGCCTCGGGGAAGTTGCGGCCGATCGCCATCGCCTCGCCGACCGACTTCATGGTCGTGGTCAGCGTGGCGTCGGCGGCCGGGAACTTCTCGAAGGCGAAGCGCGGCACCTTGACGACGACGTAGTCGAGCGTCGGCTCGAAGGACGCCGGGGTCTTCTCGGTGATGTCGTTGGGGATCTCGTCGAGGGTGTAGCCGACGGCGAGCCGGGCGGCGATCTTCGCGATCGGGAAGCCGGTGGCCTTGGAGGCCAGCGCCGAGGAGCGCGAGACGCGCGGGTTCATCTCGATGACGATGACCCGGCCGTCCTCGGGGTTGACCGCGAACTGGATGTTGCAGCCGCCGGTGTCCACACCGACCTCGCGGATGACCGCGATGCCGATGTCCCGCAGGATCTGGTACTCGCGGTCGGTGAGCGTCATCGCCGGCGCGACGGTGATCGAGTCGCCGGTGTGCACGCCCATCGGGTCGAAGTTCTCGATGGAGCAGACGACCACGACGTTGTCGTTCTTGTCGCGCATCAGCTCCAGCTCGTACTCCTTCCAGCCGAGGATGGACTCCTCCAGGAGCACCTCGGTGGTGGGAGAGAGCGTCAGGCCCTGCCCGGCGATCCGGCGCAGCTCCTCCTCGTCGTGGGCGAAGCCGGAGCCGGCGCCGCCCATGGTGAAGGAGGGGCGGACGACGACCGGGTAGCCGCCGAGTTCGTCGACGCCCTGAAGGACGTCGTCCATGGAGTGGCAGATGACCGAGCGGGCGGACTCGCCGTGGCCGATCTTGACGTTGACGGCCTCGACGACCTCCTTGAACAGGTCGCGGTCCTCGCCCTTGTTGATCGCCTCGACGTTGGCGCCGATCAGCTCGACGCCGTACTTGTCGAGGGTGCCGGCCTCGTGCAGCGAGATGGCCGTGTTCAGCGCGGTCTGGCCGCCGAGGGTGGGCAGGAGCGCGTCGGGGCGCTCCTTGGCGATGATCTTCTCGACGAAGTCCGGGGTGATCGGCTCGACGTAGGTCGCGTCGGCGATCTCCGGGTCGGTCATGATCGTCGCCGGGTTGGAGTTCACCAGGATGACGCGCAGGCCCTCGGACTTGAGGACCCGGCAGGCCTGGGTACCGGAGTAGTCGAACTCGGCGGCCTGGCCGATGACGATCGGGCCGGAGCCGATGACCAGGACGGACTGGATATCGGTGCGCTTAGGCACGCTGGCCCTCCATCAGGGATACGAAGCGGTCGAAGAGGTACGCGGCGTCGTGCGGACCCGCGGCGGCTTCGGGGTGGTACTGGACACTGAAGGCCGGCTGGTCGAGCAGCTGGAGGCCCTCCACCACGTTGTCATTGAGACAGACGTGGGAGACCTCGGCGCGGCCGAAGGGGGTGTCGGAAACCTTGTCGAGCGGGGCGTCGACGGCGAATCCGTGGTTGTGCGCGGTGACCTCGACCTTGCCGGTCGTACGGTCCTGCACCGGCTGGTTGATGCCGCGGTGCCCGTACTTGAGCTTGTAGGTGCCGAACCCCAGCGCGCGGCCGAGGATCTGGTTGCCGAAGCAGATGCCGAACAGCGGCGTCCTGCGCTCCAGCACTCCGCGCATGACGGAGACGGGGTGGTCGGCGGTCGCCGGGTCGCCGGGGCCGTTGGAGAAGAACACGCCGTCCGGTGCGACCGCGTAGACGTCCTCGACGGTGGCGGTGGCGGGCAGGACGTGCACCTCGATGCCGCGCTCGGCCATGCGGTGCGGGGTCATGCCCTTGATGCCCAGGTCGATGGCGGCGACGGTGAACTTCTTCGTCCCGATCGCCGGGACGACGTACGCCTCCTTGGTGGCGACCTGCGTGGACAGGTCGGCGCCCTGCATCTCGGGGGCCTGGCGCACCTTGGCCAGCATGACGCCCGCGTCGGGCAGCGCCTCGCCGGAGAAGATGCCGACCCGCATCGCACCGCGCTCGCGCAGATGGCGGGTGAGCGCGCGGGTGTCGATGCCGCTGATGCCGACGACGCCCTGGGCGACCAGCTCGTCGTCCAGGGAGCGCACCGAGCGCCAGTTGGACGGGATGCGGGCGGGGTCGCGGACGACGTAGCCGGAGACCCAGATCCGCTGCGACTCGGGGTCCTCGTCGTTCACACCGGTGTTGCCGATGTGCGGGGCGGTCATGACGACGACCTGGCGGTGGTACGAGGGGTCGGTCAGCGTCTCCTGATAGCCGGTCATGCCGGTGGAGAACACCGCTTCGCCGAAGGTCTCCCCCACGGCCCCGTAGGCACGGCCGCGGAAGGTGCGGCCGTCCTCCAGGACGAGTACGGCGGGGATCTTGGCGGTCCCCCTGGTGGAGGTCGTCATCGTGCGCCTTCCGTTTCGGTGTGCTCGGTGGTGGTGCTCAGTGCGTTGATGGCCTCGACCCAGGCGGGGTGCTCGCCCGCCCGGTCGGAGCGGAAACCGGAGTCGATCAGCCGGTCGCCGTGCTGCCAGGTGACGATCAGCAGTCCGCCCTCGGTGAGGACCTTGCCGGCGATGCCCTTGTCGAGGCGGGCGCCGCGCAGCGCGGCGGCCGGGACGAAGAAGTCCGCGGCACCCGGCCGTACGACGTCCAGGCCCTGGTCGGTCAGGGTCAGCTCGACGCGGCTACGGGTGCCCAGGCCGCGCGCGACGATCCGGTCGAGCCACTGCCCGGCCGTGGTGGACGCGTGGTAGCGGCCGCTGAGCGTCAGGCGCGGTTCTCCGGGCTCGTCGGGGGTGCCGGGCAGCTCGGGCAGGTCGCCCTGGAGCGTGCCGCGCCACTTCCAGCCCTGTCGCATCAGC
This sequence comes from Streptomyces sp. NPDC043738, assembly GCF_056436545.1. Taxonomy (NCBI): domain Bacteria; kingdom Bacillati; phylum Actinomycetota; class Actinomycetes; order Kitasatosporales; family Streptomycetaceae; genus Streptomyces; species Streptomyces sp. NPDC043738. The sequence continues at coordinate 261,535 of NZ_JBWKCJ010000004.1, forward strand.
CAGTAGACGAAGACCACGAAGACCAGCAGGCCGATGACCCAGCCGATCCGTGCGGCCCAGTCGGTGACCGGCGCGGACTGCTGCGCTTGGGCCAGTCGGATGAGTGGAGGAGTCACGCCAGCTTCCCGTCGACGACCGTTGCGCGGCCCCGCAGGAAGGTGTGGGTGATACGTCCCGGCAGCTCACGGCCCTCGTAGGGGGTGTTGCGGCTGCGCGAGGCGAAGCCCGCGGGGTCCACCTCTCCACGGTAAGCGGAATCGACCAGGGTGAGGTTGGCCGGCTCACCAGCCGAGATGGGGCGGCCGTGGCCCTCGGCCTGCCCGATCCGCGCCGGTGCGTGGGACATCCGGTCCGCGACGTCCGCCCAGGTCAGCAGGCCGGTCTCGACCATCGTCTGCTGCACGACCGACAGCGCGGTCTCCAGGCCCACCATGCCCATGGCGGCCGCGGCCCACTCGCAGTCCTTGTCCTCGTGCGGGTGCGGGGCGTGGTCGGTGGCGACGATGTCGATCGTGCCGTCGGCGAGGGCCTCGCGCAGGGCCATCACGTCGCGCTCGGTGCGCAGCGGCGGGTTGACCTTGTAGACGGGGTTGTACGTGCGCACCATCTCGTCGGTGAGGAGCAGGTGGTGCGGTGTGACCTCGGCGGTCACGTCGATCCCGCGGGACTTGGCCCAGCGGACGATCTCGACGGACCCGGCGGTCGACAGGTGGCAGATGTGCACACGGGAGCCGACGTGCTCGGCGAGCAGGACATCCCGGGCGATGATCGATTCTTCGGCCACCGCGGGCCAGCCGCCGAGTCCCAGCTCCGCCGAGACGATGCCCTCGTTCATCTGGGCGCCCTCGGTGAGCCGCGGCTCCTGGGCGTGCTGGGCGACGACGCCGCCGAAGGCCTTCACGTACTCCAGGGCCCGGCGCATGATCACGGCGTCGTGCACGCACTTGCCGTCGTCGGAGAAGACGGTGACCCCGGCGGCGGACTCGTGCATGGCGCCCAGCTCGGCGAGCTTGCTGCCCTCCAGGCCGACGGTGACGGCGCCGATGGGCTGCACATCGCAGTAGCCGTGCTCCTGGCCGAGCCGGTAGACCTGCTCGACGACGCCGGCGGTGTCGGCGACGGGGAAGGTGTTGGCCATGGCGAACACGGCGGTGTAGCCGCCGGAGGCGGCCGCCCGGGTCCCGGTCAGAACGGTCTCGGAGTCCTCACGGCCCGGCTCGCGCAGGTGGGTGTGCAGGTCGACGAGGCCCGGCAGGAGGACCTTGCCCTCGGCCTCGACGACGTCGGCGCCCTCGGCGGACAGCCCGGTGCCGACGGCCTCGATGGTCTCGCCGTCGATCAGGACGTCCTGGGCCTCGCCGCCGAGCACCTTCGCACCACGGATAAGGATCTTGCTCATGGGTCTTACTTCTCCTCGGTACGGGTGTGGGTGACGGCGGGCTCGTTGCCGCCTAGCAGCAGGTACAGGACGGCCATGCGGATGGAGACGCCGTTGGCCACCTGCTCGACGACCGTGCAGCGGTCGGAGTCGGCGACCTCGGCGGTGATCTCCATGCCGCGGACCATCGGGCCGGGGTGCATCACGATGGCGTGCTCGGGCATCCGCGCCATCCGGTCGCCGTCCAGGCCGTAGCGGCGCGAGTACTCGCGCTCGGTCGGGAAGAAGGCGGCGTTCATCCGCTCGCGCTGCACCCGCAGCATCATCACGGCGTCGGACTTCGGCAGCACGCGGTCGAGGTCGTAGGACACCTCGCACGGCCAGGTCTCGACGCCGACCGGCACCAGGGTGGGCGGGGCGACGAGGGTGACCTCGGCGCCGAGGGTGTGCAGGAGGTCGACGTTCGAGCGCGCGACGCGGCTGTGCAGCACGTCGCCGACGAGGGTGATGCGCCGCCCGCTCAGGTCCTGGCCGAGCCCGGCGTCCGGGCCGATGAGCCGGCGCCGCATGGTGAAGGCGTCGAGCAGGGCCTGGGTGGGGTGCTGGTGGGTGCCGTCGCCGGCGTTGATGACGGGAGCGTCGATCCAACCGGAGGTGGCGAGCCGGTAGGGGGCGCCGGAGGCGCTGTGCCGTATGACGACGGCGTCGACGCCCATCGCCTCCAGGGTCTGGGCGGTGTCCTTGAGGGACTCGCCCTTGGAGACGCTGGACCCCTTGGCGGCGAAGTTGATGACGTCCGCGGAGAGCCGCTTCTCGGCGGCCTCGAAGGAGATCCGGGTCCGGGTGGAGTCCTCGAAGAAGAGGTTGCAGACCGTGCGTCCGCGCAGGGTGGGAAGCTTCTTGATCGGCCGGTCGGCGACCCGGGCCATCTCCTCGGCGGTGTCGAGGATCAGTACGGCATCGTCGCGCGTGAGGTCGGCGGCCGAGATGAGGTGACGCTTCATCCGGTTTTCTCCGTGAGTGAAGGAGGTGTACGGGAATGTCCGTTGAGCGGGCATGCCTGCGGGCCCGGGGTCACCGGGTCCGTACGCGGTGGGCTATCGCTCGCCGGCCGGGGCGGTTTCCTTGACGCCGAGCAGCACGGCGTCCCGGCCGTCCTCCTCGGTGAGCTGGACCTTGACCGTCTCCCGCAGCGACGTGGGGAGGTTCTTGCCCACGTAGTCGGCGCGGATCGGCAGTTCGCGGTGACCGCGGTCGACGAGGACCGCGAGCTGGACGGCGCGCGGGCGGCCGATGTCGCCCAGGGCGTCGAGCGCGGCGCGGATCGTGCGGCCGGAGAACAGGACGTCGTCGACGAGCAGGACGAGCCGCCCCTCGATGCCGTCACCGGGGATGTCCGTGCGGGCGAGCGTGCGGGCGGGGCCCAGGCGCAGGTCGTCGCGGTACATCGTGATGTCGAGCGAGCCCACCGGGATCGTGCGGCCGGTGATCTCCGCCAGCTTGGCGGCCAGCCGCCGGGCGAGGAAGACACCACGGGTGGGGATTCCCAGCAGCACCACGTCGTCCGCGCCCTTGGCGCGCTCGACGATCTCGTGGGCGATGCGGGTGAGCATGCGCGTGATGTCCGGGCCTTCGAGCACCGGCCGCGCCGGGAGCCGGGCCCCCGCGTCGGAACTGTTTGCGTCCATACGAAACGGACCTCCTTCTCCGCCTCACGGGACGGACCTTAAAGGACGTCGGAATAACGCAGTCAGGTTAGCAGGAGCCCCTCCAGGACCCGCCCGCACCCCTGACGGGTGATGGTCTGACCCATTCCGCTTGACGAAGTCAGATTACGCTGCGTAACCTCACAGTGAGTTACCACCGCGCGGCGGAGCCGCATGTCGATACAGCCGTCTGGGGAGCCTTATGTCCAGCGAATACGCCAAACAGCTCGGGGCCAAGCTCCGCGCCATCCGCACCCAGCAGGGCCTCTCCCTCCACGGTGTCGAGGAGAAGTCCCAGGGCCGCTGGAAGGCCGTGGTAGTGGGTTCGTACGAGCGCGGCGACCGTGCCGTGACCGTGCAGCGCCTCGCCGAGCTGGCGGACTTCTACGGCGTCCCGGTCCAGGAACTCCTGCCGGGCACGACACCGGGTGGCGCGGCCGAGCCGCCGCCGAAGCTGGTGCTCGACCTTGAGCGCCTCGCCCATGTCCCGCAGGAGAAGGCCGGCCCGCTGCAGCGCTACGCCGCCACGATCCAGAGCCAGCGCGGCGACTACAACGGCAAGGTGCTCTCGATCCGCCAGGACGACCTGCGCACCCTGGCCGTCATCTACGACCAGTCGCCCTCGGTGCTGACCGAGCAGCTGATCAGCTGGGGCGTGCTGGATTCCGACGCCCGCCGCGCCGTGACGCACGAGGAGATCTGACCTCGCGCGCCTCTGAAGAAACGTACCGCCGCCCCGGACTTCCGGGGCGGCGGTTTTCGTCTGCCGGCCCATAGCCGGGATCGCGCGGGCCGGCGACCGGCGCCCGGCGGCAGGCGCGATACGCCCTCTGGGCGGGGCGGGGCGGACGCGGGGCGCCCGGCGCTGCGGAGGCACGGCGGCGCTCGGCACGGCACGGAGGACGCCACAGGGCGCTTCTGCGGGCATGCGACGGGCCCGGAGCGGTATCCCCCGCTCCGGGCCCGTTCACACGCTCTGCCGACCGCCTACTGCGCCTCGCGCCGCAGGCTCGGCTTCAGCTCCTTGAGCCGGCCGAGGAGGCCGTTGACGAAGGCCGGGGAGTCGTCCGTGGAGAACTCCTTGGCGAGCTGCACGGCTTCGTCGATCGCCACCGCGTCCGGCGTGTCGTCCACCCAGAGCAGCTCGAAGGCACCGAGCCGGAGGATCGAGCGGTCGGCCGCCGGCATCCGGTCCAGGTCCCAGTCGACCGCGTAGGTGGAGATCAGCTCGTCGATTCGGGCGACGTGGTCCGCGTACCCCTCGACCAACTGCAGGGTGTATTCGTTGACCGGCGGCTGCCGGGGGTCGGTCCGGGCGTGACGCATCCAGTCCGCGAGCACGGACTGCACGTCGGCGCCGCGCTGATCGGCCTCGAAGAGGATCTGGAAGGCGCGCTTGCGGGCCTTGCTGCGGGCAGCCACGGTTAGCTGTTCACCCGGCCGAGGTAGTCGCCCGAGCGGGTGTCGACCTTGATCTTCTCACCGGTCGTGATGAAGAGCGGGACCTGGATCTCGTAGCCGGTCTCCAGCGTGGCGGGCTTGGTGCCGCCGGTGGAGCGGTCGCCCTGGACGCCCGGCTCGGTCTCCTTGATGACCAGCTCGACGGCGGCCGGCAGCTCGACGTAGAGCACCTCGCCCTCGTGCTGCGCGACAACGGCCTCGAAGCCCTCCAGGAGGAAGTTCGCGGCGTCGCCGACGGCCTTGCGGTCGACGTGGATCTGGTCGTAGGTGTCCATGTCCATGAAGACGAAGTAGTCGCCGTCCATGTACGAGAACTGCATCCCGCGCTTGTCGACGGTGGCCGTCTCGACCTTCACGCCGGCGTTGAAGGTCTTGTCCACCACCTTGCCGGACAGCACGTTCTTGAGCTTGGTGCGGACGAAGGCCGGGCCCTTGCCGGGCTTGACGTGCTGGAACTCGACGACGGACCAGAGCTGGCCGCCTTCGAGCTTGAGCACCATGCCGTTCTTGAGGTCGTTCGTGGATGCCACGGTTGCGGAATCTCCTGGACTGCGGGTGGTGGGACCCGGGAGCAGCACCCAGTGAGCCGCTGCGGCTCACAGTGCGAGCAGCTCCTTGGTCGTGATCGTGAGTAGCTCGGGCCCGCCGTCCGCCTCGGGGCGGACGACGAGTGTGTCGTCGATCCGGACACCCCCACGGCCCGGGATGTGAACCCCCGGCTCGACGGTGACCGGCACGCAAGCGTCCAGTTTACCCATGGCGGCCGGGGACAACTGAGGGTCCTCGTCGATTTCGAGTCCCACGCCGTGCCCGGTCCACGGCCCGAGCCGCTCGGCGTAGCCCGCGGCGTCCAGTACGTGCCGGGTCACCCGGTCCACCTCGCGGCACTCCACCCCCGGCGCGAGTGCCTCGCGTCCGGCCCGCTGGGCTGCGAAAACGAGATCGTACAGCTCGATCTGCCAGTCCGAGGGCGAGGTGCCGATGACGAAGGTCCGGCCGATCTCGCAGCGGTAGCCGCGGTAGTTCGCGCCCAGGCCGACGCTGAGGAAGTCACCCTCCTCGACGCGCCGGTCGGTGGGCAGATGCCGGGCGCGGCCGGAGTTCGGGCCGGTCGCCACGGATGTGGCGAAGGCCGGGCCGTCCGCGCCGTGGTCGACCAGGCGGCGCTCCAGCTCGAGCGCGAGATGCCGTTCGGTGCGGCCGACCAGGATCGATTCGAGCAGCTCGCCCAGCGCCTGGTCGGCGATCTCGGCGGCGATCCGCAGACAGGCGATCTCATCGTCGTCCTTGACCAGCCGCTGGGCCTCGACCGCGCACGCCATGTCGGTCAGCCGCAGCCGGGGCGCGACCTGGGAGAGCGCCCGGTGCCGGGAGACGGTGAGGTGGTGCTCCTCGACGGCCAGGGTGTCCGCGCCGGCCGTCGCCGCCAGATCGGCGCCGGCCACGACCGGGTCGCCGTCGCGGGTGGGCAGCACCGACACCCGCACGTCGTCGACCGGACGCCCCTCGGACGGGTCGCCGCTGAGCGGTCTGCCGCACAGCAGCACATCATCGCCCGGGCCCAGCAGCAGGGCGGCGCCGGGCGGCGCGCAGCCGGTGAGGTAGCGGACGTTCGCGGGGCGCGAGATCAGTGCGGCGGCACTTCCGGTTGCGACGCAGCGGTCGCGCAGCCGCGTGCGTCGGGCCGCGTACAACTCGGACATATCACGAGCGTACGGCGACTCCCCCGAGGCGGCCGGTCGAGCGCGGCCGCCCGGGGGAGCCGCCCGCTCACCAGCTCGGCGGGCTGGCGATGGAGCGGGCGACGACGTCGCCCAGCATGCGGGCCGTCGTGGCGACATCGTGCTGGGAGTTGTCGATGATCGGCAGCCCGGAGCCGTACCAGCCGGCCATCCGGCCGTGGATCCTGGCGACCTCCTCGTCGGACAGACGGCGGTTGCCGGAGCGCCGGGCGTTGCGCTCCAGGACTATCTCCAGGCCGGGCAGCAGCACGATCGGCAGCAGCCCGGGGCCCACGTGCCGCTTCCAGCCTCCGAGGCCGACGACCGGCCGGTCGGGGAAGACGGCGTCGTCGAGGATGCAGGAGATGCCGTTGGCGAGGAAGTTGCGGGCCGCGAAGCCGCATGTGCGGCGGGCGAGCCGGTACTGCGCCTCGGAGTGGTCGTTCCAGCCGGACTGCGGGTCGGCGAAGCCCGAGCGGACCCATTCGCGGACGTCGTCGAGGCTGATGTGCGCGGTCGGCACCCGGCGGGTGTCGGCCCAGTGGCGCGCGACGCTGGTCTTGCCGGCTCCGGCCGGGCCGATGAGCAGCACCGCGACGGCTGCCTGGCTGGCGTCCGGCGCGGCGGCGTCGGTGGGCGGGCTGGGCAGCGGCACCGGGGCGCCCGGAGGCAGCGGGACATGGCCCGTGAGGTCGGTGGTGCTGTGGCCGGTGGGCGGGGCCTGCTGGGGCGCGGGCCCGTGCCAGCCCTGCTGCGGGGCGGGCTGCTGGGCGGGCGGGGGCGGGGCCGCGGGGGCCGGCGGTGCGGTGGGTGGTGCGGGCCGTCCGGGGTCGGGCGTCCAGTGCATGGCGGCCCCGGGTCCTGATGCCTGCCCGTGGGGCGGCAGCGGAGCCCCCACTGCGTACTGCATCCGGTGGCTCTCCGTCTCGTGCGGTCGACGTGGTGCGGTGCTCCCCCGGCTGACGCCGGGTGGGGTGCCCTCGGCGGTGACCGAGGGGGCCCCGGGCGGCCGGGCCGGTGCCCGGTGCGGTGCGGCGGTTCCACCGGCCCCAGGGGCCGTCGTGCCCACGGCCGCCGGCAGGGGTGGTACCGCTGCGAACGGTACCCTCCCGGCCGCGGCCGGGAAGGCTCCTACCCCCGGCGCGCGCCAAGTGAACGGCCGGGGGCGGGGCCGAAGTGCCCTTGGTGGTACGTCAGTTGCCGAGTTCCTCGGCCAGCGCACGGAGCGCGAGGCGGTAGGAGCCGATGCCGAAGCCGGCGACCGTACCGCTGGCGACGGCCGCGATGACCGAATTGTGGCGGAACTCCTCGCGCGCGTACGGGTTCGAGATGTGCACCTCGATGAGCGGGGCGGTGCGCTGGGCGGCCGCGTCCCGCATCCCGTACGAGTAGTGCGTGAAGGCGCCGGGGTTGATGACGACCGGAATCGATCCGTCGGCGGCCTCGTGCAGCCAGCGGATCATCTCGCCCTCGTCGTTGGTCTCCCGGACCTCGGCCTCGAAACCCAGCTCCTTGCCGAGCCGGGTGCACTCCTCGACGAGTCCGGCGTAGGAGGTGGCGCCGTAGACGTCGGGCTCACGGGAGCCCAGGCGGCCGAGGTTGGGGCCGTTGAGGACGAGTACCCGCCGCACCTTGCCGGTCATGCCGCGATCTCCGCGTGCGCGGCGAGCAGCATGGCCGGGTCCGGGCCTTCCAAAACGGTCGGCTTGGCGAGGCCGTCCAGGACGATGAAGCGCAGCCGGTCACCGCGGGACTTCTTGTCGACCTTCATCGTCTCCAGCAGCTTGGGCCACTGGTCACCGCGGTAGGTCAGCGGCAGTCCGACGGAGGCGAGGACGGTGCGGTGCCGGTCGGCGGTGGCGTCGTCCAGGCGGCCGGCGATCCGGCCGAGTTCGGCGGCGAAGACCATGCCGACGGAGACCGCGGCGCCGTGCCGCCAGTTGTAGCGCTCATTCTTCTCGATGGCGTGGGCCAGGGTGTGGCCGTAGTTGAGGATCTCGCGCAGGCCCGACTCCTTGAGGTCGGCGGAGACCACCTCGGCCTTGACCCGGATGGCGCGCTCGATCAGCTCGGCGGTGTGCGCACCGTCCGGGCGCTTGGCGGCCTCGGGGTCGGACTCGATCAGATCGAGGATCGCCGGGTCGGCGATGAAACCGGCCTTGATGACCTCGGCCAGGCCGGAGACGTAGTCGTGCACCGGCAGCGAGTCGAGCGCGGCGAGGTCGCACAGGACACCGGCCGGCGGGTGGAAGGCCCCGACGAGGTTCTTGCCCTCGGCGGTGTTGATGCCGGTCTTGCCGCCTACCGCGGCGTCGACCATGCCCAGGACGGTGGTGGGGACGGCGATCCAGCGCACCCCGCGCAGCCAGGTCGCGGCGACGAAACCGGCCAGGTCGGTGGTGGCGCCGCCGCCGACGCCGACGATCACATCGCTGCGGGTGAAGCCGGACTGCCCGAGCGCCTTCCAGCAGTACGCCGCGACCTCGGCGGTCTTGGACTCCTCGGCGTTCGGCAGCTGGATGGCGATCGCCTCGTAGCCCTGGGAGGCCAGGTCCTCGCGCAGCGCCTCGCCGGTGGCGGCCAGCGCCTCCGGGTGCAGTACCGCGACGCGCTTGACGCCGTCGCCGATCAGGCCCGGGAGCTCGCCGAGCAGCTGCCGCCCGACGAGCACCTCGTACGGGTCGGTGCCCGCCGTACCGCCGACCTGGATACGGGTGGCCTGCTCCGTCATGCCTGTTCCTCCCTGTGGCCCGCCGGCGGGGCGTCTCCCGCGGCCGGCCGTAGCTCCAATGCGTCCAGGATCGCCTCGGCGACCTGGCCGGGGGTGCGCTCCTCCGTGCCGATCACGGCGCGCGCGACCTCGGTGTACAGCGGGCGGCGCCGCTCCATCAGCTCACGCCACTGCTTGCGCGGGTTGACCGCCAGCAGCGGGCGGGGGGCGTCCAGGCCCACCCGCTTGACGGCGTCGGCGAGTTGGACGTCGAGGAAGATCACCGGCAGGCCGGTCAGCAGCTTGCGGGTGCCCTCGTCCAGGATCGCGCCGCCGCCGAGCGAGAGCACGCCCGGGTGCTCGTCGAGCGCGACGCGTACCGCCTCGCGCTCCAGCTCACGGAAGCGCGGTTCGCCCTCGTCGAAGAAGATCTCGGCGATCGGCCGGCCGGCGGTGGCGACGACGTCGGCGTCGGTGTCCCGATAGCCGACGCCCAGCCGCTCGGCGAGCAGCGCGCCCACCGTGGACTTACCGGCACCGGGCGGGCCGACCAGCACGACGACCGGGGACGTCATTTGATCGCCAGGTTGTCGAGGAAGCCGCGCACGTTGCGGCGGGTCTCGGCCACGCTGTCGCCGCCGAACTTCTCCACGACGGCGTCGGCCAGGACGAGGGCGACCATGGCCTCGGCGACGATGCCCGCGGCCGGGACGGCGCAGACGTCCGAGCGCTGGTGGTGCGCCTTGGCCGCCTCACCGGTGGAGACGTCCACGGTGGCCAGGGCGCGCGGGACGGTGGCGATCGGCTTCATCGCGGCGCGCACCCGCAGCAGCTCGCCGGTCGTCAGACCGCCCTCGGTGCCACCGGAGCGGCCCGTGCTGCGCTTGATCCCGCCCTCGGTGGCCACGATCTCGTCGTGCGCCTTCGAGCCCGGCACCCGCGCCAGGTCGAAGCCGTCGCCGACCTCGACGCCCTTGATCGCCTGAATGCCCATCAGGGCGGCGGCCAGCCGGGCGTCCAGTCGCCGGTCCCAGTGGACGTGCGAGCCGAGGCCCACCGGCACGCCGTACGCCAGCACCTCGACCACACCGCCCAGGGTGTCGCCGTCCTTGTGCGCCTGGTCGATCTCCGCGACCATCGCCTTCGACGCGTCCGCGTCCAGGCAGCGCACCGGGTCCGCGTCCAGCTTCGCCACGTCGGAGGGCTTGGGGTACACACCGTACGGGGCCTTGGCCGCGGCCAGCTCGACCACGTGCGAGACGATCTCGATCCCGGCCGTCTCCTTCAGGAACGAGCGGGCCACCGCGCCGAGCGCCACCCGGGCGGCGGTCTCGCGGGCCGAGGCGCGCTCCAGGATCGGGCGGGCCTCGTCGAAGCCGTACTTCTGCATGCCGGCGAGGTCGGCGTGTCCGGGGCGGGGGCGGGTCAGCGGGGCGTTGCGCGCCAGCGCCGCCAGCTCGTCCGCGTCCACCGGATCGGCCGCCATCACCTGCTCCCACTTGGGCCACTCGGTGTTGCCGACCATGACGGCCACCGGCGAGCCCAGCGACAGGCCGTGCCGCACCCCGCCCAGGAACGTGATCTCGTCCTGCTCGAACTTCATCCGGGCACCGCGGCCGTAGCCCAGCCGGCGCCGCGCCAGCGCGTCCGCCACCAACTCCGTGGTGATCGGGACCCCGGCCGGAAGGCCCTCCAGCGTCGCCACGAGTGCGGGGCCGTGCGACTCCCCCGCCGTCAGCCAGCGCAACCTGCTCAACGGTGCTCCTCATGTACTGCTCGTCCGCGTACGGTCTTCCCCTGATCCTCCCACGTCGCGCGCGAGGGGCGGCGCCCAGTCCAGAGAACGGACCGGGCGCCGCAGGTGCCGGGAGCCGGCCGGCGGATCAGCGGGCGGCCAGGGCCGCCTCACCCGCCTGGCGCATCGCGGCCAGCGGCGCCGGAGAGCGGCCGGTCATCTGCTCCACCTGGAGCACGGCCTGGTGGACCAGCAGGTCGAGCCCGCCGACCACCGCACCACCGCGGTCGGCCCAGGCGGTGGCCAGGGCCGTCGGCCAGGGCTCGTAGAGGACGTCGAAGAGCGTGCCGGGCCGGTCGGGGACGGCCGCGGCGAGCGCGTCGGTGGTGCCCGCCGGGGTGGTGGCGATGGTCAGCGGGGCCGCGAAGGCCTCGGCCGCCTCCGCCCACGGGGCGGTCCGGACCGTGACACCTAGCCGCTCGCCCCAGCCGCGCATCTCCTCGGCGCGGGCGTCGCTGCGCACGTACGCGGTGACCTCGCCGGTGCAGATCCGGGACAGCGCGGCGAGCGCCGAGGAGGCGGTGGCTCCGGCGCCCAGGACGGCGGCCCGCTCGACCTGCCGCACCCCGCGCTCGCGCAGCGCGGCGAGCATGCCCGGGATGTCGGTGTTGTCGCCCAGGCGGCGCCCGTCGGGCGTGCACACGACGGTGTTCACCGCCTCGACGGAGGCCGCGGTGGCGGTGATCTCGTCGAGCAGCGGGATCACCGCGCGCTTGAGCGGCATGGTCAGGGAGAGCCCCGCCCATTCGGGGCCGAGTGTCCCGACGAATCCGGGCAGTGCCGCCTCGTCGACCTCGAAACGGTCGTACGTCCAGTCCGCCAGGCCCAGTTCCGCGTAGGCGGCACGGTGCAGCACCGGGGAGAGGGAGTGGGCGATCGGGGAGCCGAGTACCGCAGCACGACGTGTGGGGCTCATTGCTTGGCTTTCTCGCGTTCCTTTTCGTAGATGCGGCGGTTTCGCTCGTGCTCTTCGTTCGTCTCGGCGAACAGCGTCTTTTCGGGGTTGATCGAGACGAAGTAGTACCAGTTGCCCTTGGCCGGGCTGATGGCGGACTTGAGCGCGACCTCGCCCGGGTTGCCGATCGGCCCCGGCGGCAGACCCTTGAACTTGTAGGTGTTGTACGGGTCGTTGAAGTTCCGCAGGTTGTCGACGGAACCGGTGTCCAGGGTGCTCTGGGACCTCGCGTAGTTCACCGTCGAGTCGAAGTCGAGCAGACCGTAGGTCTCGGTGTTGTCCGGCTCGAGGCGGTTGTAGACGACGCGCGCGACCTTGAGGAAGTCGTGCTTGTACTTGCCCTCGGCCTGCGTGAGGCTGGCGACCGTGAGCAGCTGCATCGGCGAGTCCAGCTGGAGCTTGCGCGCGCTGCCCGCGAGGTCCAGCCTCTCGTAGACCTGATTGGCCCGCGCCACCATCTGCTTCAGGACCGCCGACGGCTTCGCGTTCTCCCCCACGCTGTAGGTGGACGGGTAGAGGAAGCCCTCGAGCGGGTCCTTTATCTTGGCCGAGTCGTTGGCCCACGAGGGCAGGCCAAGGTTCTTGACCTCGCTCTTGGCGACGTCCTTGGTCGTGCCCGCCTTGAGTTTGAGCTTCTTGTCGATGAGTTTGTAGACCTCGCCCGCCCGCAGCCCCTCGCGGATCGTGAGGCCGTTGCGGCTCTTGGGGTCCAGCATCAGCTCGACGGCCGAGGCGGCCGACATCTGCTTGCGGAGGGTGTACGTGCCCGGCTGCAGAGTCTTGTTACCGGCCGCCTCGCTGAAGGCGGCCGCGCTCTTGACCACGCCGTTCTTCGTGAGGATCTGCCCCATCTCCGAGATCGGCGAACCGTCCGGGATGTCGACCTGGATCTCGCCCGAGCCCTCGCCCTCGTAGTCCGGGGCCGGGCCGAAGTGGCTCATGAAGAAGTCGTAGCCGAAGTAGCCGACGGCGCCCACCGCGCCGGCGAAGACCAGGGTGACGACCAGGCAGGCGGTGCCGCTGCGGCGTTTGTTCTTCTTGTTCTTCTTGCCGCGGCGCTCACGGCCGGAGCGCCCCTCGCGCGGCTCGTCGTCGTAGTCGTCCCGGTCGTCGCGGTCGTCCCCGTACGGGCCGTCCGCGCCGTCGGCGAAGAACGGGTGCTCGGGCTCCGGTTCGCGCGGCGGCTCCGGCTCCGCCCGCCAGTCGTCGGCGGCGGCGTCCTCGTAGGGGGCCGCCGCCGGCTGGTCGTACTGCTGAGGGGGGTAGTGCTGCTGGTGGTGTGCCGGCGCCTGCTGCGGATGCTGCTGGTAGGCGTCCTGGTGGCCGTAGGGGCTCTGGCCGGCACCGGCGTACGGGTCGGCCGGCGGGTGCTGCCCGTAGGGGTCGTACGGCAGTTGCCCCGTCTGGGAGCCGTCCCAGCCCCCGTCGTAGGGCTGTTGTGGGTGCTGCTGCTGGGGGCCCGTGTACTGCTGCGGGGCGGGCTGCTGCCCGCCCCACTGAGGCTGCTGCGCCTGGCCTCCGTAGGAACCCTGGTCTCCGTAGAGCGGGTCCTCGGGATGCCACGGTTCGGAGCCGTAGCCCCGGCCATACTCGGTCATCGATCCCCTAGAGCCGAGAGGCGGTGCGCTCCGGTCCGGCAGCGCGCTTGCTGTATCGATCCGCCTCTACTTGCACGTGCGGCTGTTCGAACCACCGCCACATCGCGCGGCACGTTACCGTATCGCGATCAGATGACCACTTCGACGCTCTCGCCCGGAGGCTCCCCGGAGACCCGCTCGGTCTCCAGCGCGCTCTGCAGGATGACCACCGCGGCCGCCTGGTCGACCACCGAGCGGCCCTTCTTGCTGCGCACTCCGGAGGCCCGCAGGCCCTGGGTCGCGGTGACCGTCGACATCCGCTCGTCGACCAGCCGGACCCCTACGGGTGCGATGTTCCTCGCCAGCTCCTGGGCGAAGGCCCGGACCTTGGCCGCGGCTGGCCCCTCTCCCCCACTGAGGGAGCGGGGCAGGCCGACCACGACTTCGAGCGGCTCGTACTCCTCGACGATCGCCTTGAGCCGACGGTGCGCCGAGGGGACGTCCCGTCCCGGCACGGTCTCGACGGGAGTGGCGAGGACCCCGTCGGGGTCGCACGAGGCGACCCCGATGCGGGCGTCCCCGACATCCACTGCGAGGCGCCGGCCGCGTCGCATCTCACTCACGCGCGTCAGGCCGCCTCGGCCACGAGGCGCTCGACGGCCTCGATGGCCTCGGGCACCGCGGCGGCGTTCTGGCCGCCGCCCTGGGCGACGTCCGGCTTGCCGCCGCCACCGCCACCGAGCGTCTTGGCGGCCGTACGGACCAGGTCACCGGCCTTGATGCCGCGCTCACGGGCGGCCTCGTTGGTGGCGACGACGGTCACCGGACGGCCGTTGGCGACCGTGAACAGCGCCACGACGACGGCGCGGTCGCCCTGGATCCGGCCGCGGACGTCCAGCACGAGCTTGCGCAGGTCGTCGGCGGAGGTGCCGTCCGGGACCTGGGCGGCGGCCAGCGCCACCCCGCGGACGTCCTTGGCGCCCTCGGCCAGCCCCGCGGCGGCCTGCAGCACCTTCTCGGCGCGGAACTTCTCGATCTCCTTCTCGGCGTCCTTGAGCTTGGCCAGGACACCGGAGATCTTCTCCGGCAGCTCCTCCGGGCGTCCCTTGACCAGCTCGGTGAGCTGGGAGACGACGGTGTGCTCACGGGCCAGGAACCGGTAGGCGTCCACGCCGACCAGGGCCTCGACGCGGCGTACGCCGGAGCCGATGGAGGACTCGCCCAGCAGCTTCACCAGACCCAGCTGGGCGGTGTTGTGGACGTGCGTGCCGCCGCACAGCTCCTTGGAGAAGTCGCCGATGGTGACCACGCGGACCCGGTCGCCGTACTTCTCGCCGAACTCGGCGATGGCGCCCTGCTTCTTGGCGTCCTCCATGCTCATGACCTCGGCGTGCACGTCGAGCTCACGGGCCAGTACGTCGTTGATCTTCTGCTCGACGTCCGTGAGGACCGAGCCGGGCACCGCGGTGGGCGAGCCGAAGTCGAAGCGGAAGCGGCCCGGGGAGTTCTCCGAGCCGGCCTGGGCGGCCGTCGGGCCCAGGGCGTCGCGCAGCGCCTGGTGGGTGAGGTGGGTGGCGCTGTGGGCGCGGGCGATGGCGCGGCGGCGGGTGACGTCGATGGCGGCGTACGCGGACGCGCCGAGCACCACCTCGCCGACCTGGACGGCGCCCTTGTGGACGGTGACGCCGGGCACCGGCTGCTGGACGTCGCGGACCTCGACGACGGCGCCGGAGTCCAGCTTGATCCGGCCGGTGTCGGCGAGCTGACCGCCGCCCTCGGCGTAGAACGGGGTGCGGTCCAGGACGACCTCGACCTCGTCGCCTTCGTGGGCGGCGGGGGCCGGGGCACCGTTGACCAGCAGGCCGACGACGGTGGACTCGCCCTCGGTGGCGCTGTAGCCGGTGAACTCCGTGGAGCCGGACTTGTCGGCGACCTCACGGTAGGCGGACAGGTCGGCGTGGCCGTGCTTCTTGGCCTGGGCGTCGGCCTTGGCGCGCTCCCGCTGCTCCTTCATCAGGCGGCGGAAGCCGTCCTCGTCCACCGAGAGGCCCTGCTCGGCGGCCATCTCGAGGGTGAGGTCGATCGGGAAGCCCCAGGTGTCGTGGAGCAGGAAGGCCTTGTCGCCGGCGAGGACCGTGCCGCCGGCGGCCTTGGTGTCCGTGACGGCGGTGTCGAGGATGTTGGTGCCGGCCTTGAGCGTCTTGACGAAGGCGGCCTCCTCGGCGAGGGCGACCGTCTCGATGCGGCGGCGGTCCTCGATCAGCTCCGGGTACTGCTGGCCCATGGTCGTGATGACGACGTCCAGCAGCTCGCCGACGACCAGGTCCTTGGCGCCCAGCAGGCGCATGTTGCGGATGGCGCGGCGCATGATGCGGCGCAGGACGTAGCCGCGGCCCTCGTTGCCGGGCGTGACGCCGTCGCCGATGAGCATCGTGGACGTGCGCAGGTGGTCGGCGACCACGCGCAGCGAGACGTCGGAGTCGTGCGAGTGGCCGTAGCGGACGCCGGTGAGCTCGGTGGCCTTGTCGATGACGACGCGCAGGGTGTCCGTCTCGTACATGTTGGGGACGTCCTGCAGGATCATCGCCAGGCGCTCGAGGCCGAGACCGGTGTCGATGTTCTTGCTGGGCAGCTCGCCGAGGATCTCGAAGTCCTCCTTGCCGGTGCCCGCGCCGCGCTCGTACTGCATGAAGACCAGGTTCCAGATCTCCACGTACCGCTCGTCGTTGACGGCCGGGCCGCCCTCGACGCCGAACTCGGGACCGCGGTCGTAGTTGATCTCGGAGCACGGGCCGCAGGGGCCCGGGACGCCCATGGACCAGTAGTTCTCCTTCTTGCCCAGCCGCTGGATGCGCTCCTTGGGCACGCCGACGACCTCGTGCCAGATGCGCTCGGCCTCGTCGTCGTCGAGGTAGACGGTGATCCACAGGCGCTCGGGGTCGAGGCCGTAGCCGCCGTCGGCCTGCGAGCTGGTCAGCAGCTCCCAGGCGTACTTGATGGCGCCTTCCTTGAAGTAGTCGCCGAAGGAGAAGTTGCCGCACATCTGGAAGAACGTGCCGTGCCGGGTGGTCTTGCCGACCTCTTCGATGTCCGGCGTGCGGACGCACTTCTGGACGCTGGTGGCGCGCGGGGCGGGCGGCTTGACCTCGCCGAGGAAGTACGGCTTGAAGGGGACCATGCCCGCGTTGACGAGCAGCAGCGTCGGGTCGTCCGCGATGAGCGACGCCGACGGCACGACGGTGTGCCCGCGCTCCTCGAAGAAGCGCAGCCAGCGGCGGCGGATTTCAGCCGACTCCATCAGTGGTCCTCTTTTCCAGTCGGTCCGGTCAGACCGTTCGGTCCGGTTGCTTTGGTGGTTCTGTGGTGCGGTTCGAGCACCGCGCGGCGCGGTGCGGGCAGCTCGCGCACCTCGGCCGGCTCGCTCAGGCCGAGGGCGTCGTGCAACTGCTCTTCACGGTCCGCCATTCCGGTCCGTACGTCCAATGCAAATTGGCGCAACCGGTTTCCGGTCTCGACGGCCTTCTCCGCCGCCTGGGCGGCAAGGCTGTCGGGCTGCAGCTTGCGCAGCTTTTGGTGGACCTTGTTCGTGGCCCACACCCCGGCGGCGGCGCCGGTGGTGAACCAGAATGCGCGGCGGAACATCGCTGTGATCAGTCCTTGGAGCGACGGTTGCGGGGGGCGGGGGGGGGGGGGGGGGGGGGGGGGGGGGGGGGGGGGGGGGGGGGGGGGGGGGGGGGAGTGGCGT